>CAKSXW010000001.1 GCA_934518555.1 uncultured Faecalibacterium sp.
GGCCACGAGCTGGACGAGATCCTGAACAAGAAGTCCGGCCTGCTGGGCATCTCCGGTGTCTCCAGCGACAAGCGTGACGTGGAGGAGGCTGCTGCGGCAGGCAACAAGCGTGCACAGCTGGCTTCTGATATGCTGAACTACCAGATCAAAAAGACCATCGGCAGCTACATTGCAGCCATGGGCGGCGTGGACGCCATCGTCTTTACCGGCGGCATCGGCGAGCACGATGCCATTGCCCGTGCAAAGATCTGCCACCACATGGATTGGCTGGGCATCCGCATCGACACCGAGAAGAACAAGCATCCTGTGGGCGACGTGTGCGAGATCACTGCCTGGGGTGCCAAGGTCCGTACCCTGGTCATTGCTACCGACGAGGAGCTGATGATCGCCCGGGACACCAAGGAAGTCATCGAAAAGTAAGCGGTTCCGCTTTTATGGGAGGCGGCATTTCCCTTTGGGGAGGTGCCGCCTCCTTTTTTCGTCGGATTGCCAGTTTGCCCCGGTGCGGATTGTGTCATATCCACAAATAAAGGGGCGACGCCTCGTTTTTTGGTTGACAAATGCTGCGATTAACGGTACAATAGAAAAGTCCTCAATCCGAGGATATTTATACATTCAAGCCCCTGGTAAGCAAACTGATCAGCGCGATGGTCCCCAAAACCCAAAGTTATGGTTACAATCCTTCCGTGGGCAAGAACTGACAAAGAGGAGATACTACTATGTTTGAAGACAAGACTTTAGTCTGCAAGGACTGCGGTAAGGAGTTTGTTTGGACTGCTGGTGAGCAGGAGTTCTACGCATCTCGTGGCTTCGAGAACCAGCCCCAGCGCTGCAAGCCCTGCCGTGACGCCCGCAAGAACGGCGTCCGTGGCGGCAACAACGGCGGCGAGCGTCAGATGTTCGAGGCTGTCTGTGCAGCTTGCGGCAAGACCTGCAAGGTTCCCTTCCAGCCCCGTGAGGACCGTCCGGTCTACTGCTCCGACTGCTTCGCTCGCATGAAGCAGAACTAAGCGCTGATTTTACCTTATAAATGAATCGCTTGCCCCACAGCCTCGGCTGTGGGGTTTTTGTTTTGCCCCAAAACAAAAAGGGAGCAGCCGCTGCGGGCTGCTCCCAAGGTTTCGTTTTTTACATCAAAGGCGCAATGACCTTGCACACCAGCCCTGTCAGGTGCAGCAGCTGCTTGCCCTGCCAGATGCTGCGGCTGTCCGGCTCCACCTTCCGGCTCTGGGCCAGGGTAGCCTGAAAATCCGTCTCGATAGCCCGGATGGCCTCTACGCCACGCATCCACACGGCGTCCTCAAAATGATGGTACAGGCTGCGGTAGTCCAGGTTGATGGTACCCACCACGGCCTCCACCCCGTCCATCACCACTACCTTGGCGTGGGTAAAGCCGGGCACCCACTCGCTGATCTTCACCCCCGAGGACAGCAATGCCTTGTAGTGGGTCTTGGCCAGGGCGTAGGCAAACCGCTTGTCCGGCACCCCCGGCAGGATCAGGTGCACGTCCACCCCACGCTCTGCGGCAAACCGCAGGGCCGTTTCCAGCTCCCCGTCCAAGATCAGGTAAGGGGTGATGATGTGCACATACTTCTGGGCCCGGTTCAGCATATCCAGGTACACCATCTCCCCCACACGCTCCCCGTCCAGGGGGCAGTCGCCGTAGGGCACCACAAAGCCCGGGGCGTCGGCTGCCGGGGGAACGGGCTGGGACAAAAACCGCTCAAACTCCGGCTCCTGCAAAATGCTCCACATCTGCAGGAACAAAGCCGTCATGGACCGCACCCCTTCGCCCTCCAGCATCACGGCGGCGTCCTTCCAGCGGCCATATTTTTCCACATGGTTGATGTACTCGTCTGCCAGGTTCACACCGCCGGTAAAGCCCACCCGGCCGTCGATGACCAAAATTTTCCGGTGGTCCCGGTAGTTGTAATGGGTGGACACAAAGGGGGTCACCGCCGCAAACACCTTGCAGCGGATGCCCAGGGCCTCCAGCCGCTTGGGGTAGTCCCGGGGCAGGGTGGAAAACTCGCAGGTGCCGTCGTACATCACCCGGACCTCCACCCCTTGGGCGGCCTTCCGGGCCAGCACCTCCAGGATGCGGCCCCACATAAGGCCCTCGTCAATGATAAAGTACTCCAGAAAAATGTATTCCCGGGCGGTCTCCAGCTGCCGCAGCAGCTCGGCAAACTTGGCCTCGCCGCTTTCAAAGTAGGTGACGGCAGTGTTCCGGTAAACCGGAAAGCCGCCCCCCGGCCCCCGGAGATACCGGGCCAGAGAGGCCGCCCCGGGGCAATCCGCCTGGAGCTTCCGCCGCACCCCCGAGGGCTGGGGCAGCTGCTCCCTGGTGCGGCCCTCCAGCTCCAGCAGCCGGGCCTTCAGCATCCCGTGGCCGATGTCCTTTTTGGTGTACCAGAACAGAGGCACCCCCAGCACCGGCAGCACTGCAATGACCACCAGCCAGGTGATCCGCACACTGTTGTTCATATCCAGGTTCAGCAGATACACCACCATAATGGCAGTGACCAGGGCCGTGCCCCCCAAGTAGTGGGGCAGCAGCTGGCCGAACCACCGCAGAATGCTGAACAGGGCCCCAAACTGCAGCACCAGCAGCACCAGCACCAGGCCAAAGCGGCTGAAAATGGCGTGGATCAACCCTTTCTGACCCTTTTTCAGCAGACGGATGCCTCCGTCCTCAAACACCCGGACCTTGTCCATCATATTTTGTTTTTGCTGTTGCTGCTGCATGACGTCTCCTTTTGCCGCCCTGGGCTGTCCAAATGGCGGAATTTGTGGTATCATGAAGGAAACAAACCCTGGGGGCCGGTTCCATTGCTCCCATTATAAACGATTTTGCCCGGTTTTTCCACCAAAAACGGCAGATTCATCCAGGAGGACTCACGTTATGAACAATCTGATTATTGGTATTGCAGGAGGCTCCGGCAGCGGCAAGACCACCCTGGCCCTGCGGCTGAAGGAACGCTTTGGGGAGGACGAGGTGCGCCTGATTTCCCACGACAGCTACTATAAACGCCACGACGATCTGCCCTTTGCCCAGCGCTGCAAGCTGAACTACGACCACCCCGACGCCTTTGACAACGCCCTGCTGATCTATCATCTCCAGGAGCTGAAGGCTGGCCGGGCCATCGACTGCCCGGTGTACGACTACGCCGGCCACAACCGCAGCAGCCAGGTGCAGCACATCGAGCCGGCCCCGGTGCTGATTGTGGAGGGCATCCTGCCCTTTGTGGAGCCGGAGCTCTGCCGGATGTTCGACTACAAGATCTATGTGGACACCGACGCCGACGAGCGGATCCTGCGCCGCCTGGTACGGGACGTCAAGGAACGGGGCCGCAGCCTGGACAGCGTGATCAACCAGTACCTGACCACCGTCAAACCCATGCACGAGGCCTTTGTGGAGCCCAGCAAGCGCAACGCTGACATCATCGTGCCCAACGGCGGCGAGAACAGCACCGCTGTGGAGATGCTGGCCCACCACATCCGCAGCCTGATCGAAAAGGCCAATATGCGCTGACCCATTTCTTGCCAAACGCAGCCGCCCTGCCTAAGACCGGCGTGAACTGGGCCGCTGCCCTGGCTATGGCCCTCAGCGGCCTGGCCCTCACGGTGGCTGGTGCCTTTACCCACCTGTTTGCCAAGAACCGCCGCTAAGCCCCTAAGCTCTCCCGGTGCAAAGGCCTGGCCAGAGCTTTTATAGCAGCAAAAAACCCGGAGTTCCGTTTGGAACTCCGGGTTTTGCATTGCAGCAGATCAGTGGATGGAGGTACGCACCAAAGCACGCTTCAGGCGAGCCTGGGCCAGCTCGTACTCTCGCTGGTCCAGGTTCTTACGGGCCAAGATCTCCTCGGCACGCTTCTTCGAGGCCTCTGCACGGGCCTGGTCGATCTCCTCTGCCCACTCCCAGGTAGTGGCCACCAGACGCACCTGGCCATCCAGCACACTGAGCAGGCCGCCCATGCAGGCGGCACGGCGGCTTTTGCCCTGGGCGTCCACGATATGGGCTTCACCCATGCCCAGGGCCGTGCAGTAATCGCCATGCCTTGCCAGAATGGCAATGTCGCCGTCGATGGCCCGGCAGACCACCCGTTCGGCCTGGCCCTCAAAGGCGCAGCCGTCCGGCGTGACCACCGTCAGATGAAAGGTCGTCATGGTTTACCCTTTCTTCGCTTTTGCGAACACGTCATCGATGGTGCCCGCGAACAGGAAGGCGCTCTCGGGCAGGTCGTCGCACTCGCCGTTCAGGATCATCTTAAAGCCCCGCAGGGTCTCCTTCAGCGGCACATACTGACCGGGCATACCGGTGAACTGCTCTGCCACATGGAAGCTCTGGCTCAGGAAGCGCTGCACCTTGCGGGCGCGGCTGACGGTGCGCTTGTCCTCCTCGCTCAGCTCGTCCATGCCCATGATGGCAATGATGTCCTGCAGCTCCTTGTAGCGCTGCAGCACCTTCTGGACGGCGCGGGCGATCTCGTAGTGCTCCTGACCCACGACCTCCGGGCTGAGGATGCGGCTGGTGGAATCCAGCGGGTCCACAGCGGGGTAGATGCCCTGCGAAGCGATGTCACGGCTCAGAACCGTGGTGGCATCCAGATGGGTAAAGGTGGTGGCAGGGGCCGGGTCGGTCAGGTCGTCGGCGGGAACGTAGACGGCCTGCACCGAGGTGATGGAGCCCTTGCGGGTGGAGGTGATGCGCTCCTGCAGGGCGCCCATCTCGGTGGCCAGCGTGGGCTGGTAACCAACGGCAGAGGGCATACGGCCCAGCAGTGCGGACACCTCGGAACCGGCCTGCGTGAAGCGGAAGATGTTATCAATGAACAGCAGCACGTCCTGATTCTTCACATCGCGGAAGTACTCTGCCATGGTCAGGCCGGACAGTGCCACGCGCATACGGGCTCCCGGGGGCTCGTTCATCTGGCCGTAGACCAGCGCGGTCTTGTTGATAACGCCGCTCTCGGTCATTTCGCCGTACAGGTCGTTGCCCTCGCGGGTGCGCTCGCCGACACCGGTAAACACCGAGTAACCGTTGTGCTCGGTGGCGATGTTATAGATCAGTTCCTGGATCAGGACGGTCTTGCCGACACCGGCACCGCCGAACAGGCCGATCTTGCCGCCCTTGGCGTAGGGGCAGATCAGGTCAACGACCTTGATGCCGGTCTCCAGGATCTCGGTGGTGGACTGCTGCTCCTCATAGCTGGGAGCCGGGCGATGGATGGGCCAGTAGGCATCCGGGGTGGGGGCAGGCTTGTTGTCCACCGGCTGGCCCAGCAGGTTGAACACACGGCCCAAGCACTGGTCGCCTACCGGCACCTTGATGGACTCGCCGGTATCCACGGCGTCGGTGCCACGCACCAGACCATCGGTGCTGCTCATGGCGATGCAGCGAGCCACATTGTCGCCGGTAAGCTGAGCGACCTCCACCACCAATTTCTGGCCGTGGTTGTCGATCTCAATGGCGTTGAGCAGCTCCGGCAGCTCGCCATCCTTGAACTGGATGTCCAGCACCGGGCCAATGACCTGGATCACCTTGCCGATATGTTTTTCGGACATAGGCTACAACTCCTTTTTGATAGGTTTTTCGTTCAAGCTCTCCTTTCGGGGGAGCTGCCGCCGTCAGGCGGCTGAGGGGGTCTTAATTCTCCGCACCGGCCACGATCTCGGTGATCTCCTGCGTAATGGCAGACTGCCGGGCACGGTTGTAATACAGGTTGAGGTGGTCGATCATTTCCCCGGCGTTCTTGGTGGCAGCATCCATGGCGGTGCGGCGAGCTGCCAGCTCACTGGCCACGCTCTCGCACACGGCACCGTAAACGATGCCTGCCACATACTCCGGGATGATCGCACGGAAAACTTCCTCGCTGCTGGGCTTGTACAGGATCTGGCTGCGGCGAGCCTGGGCCTTCTGCTCCTCGGTGGGCTCCATGGTCAGGGGCAGCACTTCCATGGTGGTGGCTGTCTGGGTCATCATGGAGTCGAACCGGGTGTAGCAGATCTTTACGGCGTCGTACTCGCCCTTGCGGTAGCCCTCGGTGATCTGACGGGCCAGCTGAAAGCAATGGCCCACCGTAACATCCGCTGCCAACAGCACCTCCTGGGTAAACAGGGATGCCTCATGGTGGGCAAAATACTCTGCCGACCGCTTACCGATGGGCAGCACTACCACCTCACCGGTCTCCTGAGAGGCCTGCTTCAGCACATTGGAATTGTACCCACCGGCAAGGCCTCGGTCACCGGCGATGACGATGAGCAGCGTGCGTTTGACCTGTTCCCGGCGGAGATAGGGGTTCCGGGCCCGGGGGTCCGCAGCGGCGATCTCCGTCAGGGTCTTGTACAGGGTCTCAAAATAGGGCCGGCTGTGCTCGACCCGATCCTTGGCACGGCGCATTTTGGAGGAAGCCACCAGCTCCATGGCCTTGGTGATCTGCATGGTGCTTTCTACGCTTTTGATGCGTAGCTTGATGTCCTTCATGGAACCAGCCATGCGTTACGCCTCCTTCCTTCAGTGGGCCTTGATAAAGCGATCGGTATACCCTGTCAGTACGGCCTTCAGCTGCTCCTCGGTGTCCTTGTCCAGGTTGCCGGTGGAACGGATGGTCTCCATAACGGCAGCACCGGCGGCATCGTTGTCCAGGTACTCGTACAGGCCCTTTTCGTACTCTGCCACGTCCGGCACCTTCACCTGCACCAGGTAGTCGTGGATGGTGGCATACAGGATAGCCACCTGCTTTTCCACTGCCACGGGGGCCGAGCGGTTCTGCTTCAGCACTTCCACGATGCGCTCGCCCTGAGCCAGACGGGCCTTGGTGTCGGCGTCCAGGTCAGAGCCGAACTGTGCAAAGCTCTGCAGCTCCCGGTACTGGGAGTAGATCAGCTTCAGGGTGCCGGCCACCTTCTTCATGGCCTTGATCTGGGCGTTGCCGCCTACTCGGGACACGGAGATGCCGGGGTTCACAGCCGGCATGATGCCGGAGTGGAACAGCTCCGTTTCCAGGAAGATCTGGCCGTCGGTGATGGAGATGACGTTGGTGGGAATGTAGGCAGACACATCGCCTGCCTGGGTCTCGATAATGGGCAGAGCCGTCAGGCTGCCGCCGCCCAGCTCATTGGACAGCTTGGCAGCACGCTCCAGCAGACGGGAGTGCAGGTAGAACACGTCGCCGGGGTAAGCCTCACGTCCCGGAGGACGGCGGATCAGCAGCGACAGGGCACGGTAAGCCACGGCGTGCTTGGAAAGGTCATCGTAGATGATGAGGACGTGCTTGCCCTGCTGCATAAAGTACTCGCCCATGGCGCAGCCGGAGTAGGGGGCGATATACTGCAGGGGGGACAGCTCCGAGGCGGTAGCCGACACCACAATGGTGTAGCTCATGGCACCGGCCTCGGTCAGGCTCTGCACCAGGTTGGCCACGGTGGAACGCTTCTGACCAATGGCCACATAAATGCAGATAACGTCCTTGCCCTTCTGGTTGATGATGGTATCCGAGGCGATGGTGGTCTTGCCGGTCTGGCGGTCACCAATGATCAGCTCACGCTGGCCACGGCCAATGGGGATCATGGAGTCGATGGCCTTGATGCCGGTCTGCAGGGGCTCCTTAACAGGCTGACGGTCGATGATGCCGGGGGCCGGGCTCTCAATGGCCCGGAACTGGCTGGTCTCGATGGGGCCTGCGCCGTCGATGGGCTGGCCCAGGGCGTTGACCACACGGCCGATCATGGCATCGCCTACCGGCACCGACACTACCTTGCCGGTGCGCTTGACGATGCTGCCTTCCTTGATGCCGACGTCGGAGCCCAGCAGCACGATGGATACGGTATTTTCTTCCAGGTTCTGGGCCATACCGTACTCGCCGTTATCAAACTGCAGCAGCTCACCTGCCATGCACTTTTCCAGGCCGCTGGCCCGGGCAATGCCGTCGCCCACCATGATGACCGTGCCGGTCTCGCTCTGCTCAATGGCGTTTTCGTAATGCTTGATCTGGGCACGGATGATCTTGGAGATTTCTTCAGGTTTCAGTTGCATCTTTGTTTGTTCACCACTCAATTCTATTCAAATCAGTTCGGGTGGAAATTCGGTTTTGGTTTACAGGGTCACAGCGGCAATATCCTTGCGGAGGGACGCCAGCCGGTTCTGCACCGTGCCGTCCAGCTCGGTGCCTTCGATATCCAGCCGGATGCCGCCCAGCACCGCCGGGTCCACCTTGGTTTTAAGGTCGATGGTCTTGCCGGTGAGGGTCTCCAGCTTGGCGTGGAGGCTGTTCTCCTGGGCCTGGGTCAGGGGCACTGCCGAGGTGGCCGTTGCCTCCAGGATGCCGTGGGCCTGGTTGTAGCGCACACGGTAGGCCCGGGCACAGCCGGCCAGCTCCCGCAGGGTGCCTTTTTCACACAGGATCTTGAGAAAGTTCAGCACATAGAGATGCACCTGCCCACGCAGGGCTTCGTCCAGCAGGCCGCAGCGCTCCTGTTTGGGGATGCTGGGGGTGCTGAGCAGCCGCAGGTAGTCCGGGTTTGCCTTCAAAAGGCTCACAGCCTCCTCCAGCTCCCCCAGGATGCGGGTCTCCAGGCCTTCCTCCGCTGCCAGGTCGTACAGGCTGCCGCCGTACATCCTTGCGATCTCGGTCATGATGCTTCACCCACATTTTTGATAAATTCGTCGATAAGGTCCTGGTGGTCGGCTTCCTTGATCTCACGCTCCACCACCTTGGAGGCGATCTCCATGGCGATGCCGCCGATCTCGTCCTTGACCTCGTTGACTGCCTTTTTGCGCTCCTGGGCAATGTCGGCCTCGGCCTTCTGCTTCAGCGCAGCGGCCTGGGCACGGGCTTCGCCCACGATCTCCTCCGAACGGGCGGTGGCAGTCTTTTGGGCACTGGCCACAATCTGATTGGCCTCGGCACGGGCATTCTGCAGGTTCTGCTCATACTCGGCCTTCATGGTCTGGGCTTCCTCTCGCAGCTTTTTGGCGTCGGCGATCTCGCTGTCGGCCTTGGCCTTGCGGTCGGCGATCACTTTTTTTACCGGATTCAGCAGGAACTTTTTAAAGATCAGCAGCTGGATCATCAGGTTGCAGATCTGGGCCAGGAAGGTCCAGCCGTCCAGAGTGATCAGTGCCTGGTACACTTGTTCCATAAGCGTCTCCTTTCCTTTGGTTTTTCAGAAAATCAAACGCTTATGCCAGGTACTTCATGAACATACCGGGTGCCAGGAAGATCAGCAGCAGGCCGGTGACAAAGCCGTAGATACCGGTGGTCTCAGAAAGGGCAACGCCCAGGATCAGGGTGCTGGTCACGTCGCTCTTGCACTCGGGCTGACGGCCCACAGCCTCACAGGCAGCAGCTGCTGCGTTGCCTTCGCCAATGCCGGGGCCGATGCCGGCGATCAGGGCACAGCCTGCGCCGATGCCGCAGCCTGCCAGAGCGATACCACGAGCCAGGTACTGGAAATCAGTCATAAGATTTGTCCTCCTAAAGAAAGATGTTGTTTTGGGAGATGCCGGATGGGGTTATTCCTCACCGGCAGCACGTTTGATGAAGATTGCGGTCAGGGTGCAGAAGATAAAGGCCTGGATGCAGCCGCCGAACCAGTCAAAGTACAGGCCCGTAAAGGCCGGGATACCGATCTGGAACAGCTGGATCTGGCCCAGCACCCCGGGCAGCCAGCCAAAGAGCACATGGCTCAGGCTTGCCAGGGCCCAGTACAGCAGTGTGGAGATGACTGTACCGGACAGGATGTTGCCAAAGTGACGGAACGCCATGCTGACAGGGGTGGACACCTCCGACAGCACGTTGATGGGGGCCATGATGAAGATGGGGTCCAACAGGCCCTTGAGGTAGCTGAGGATGCCGTTGGTCTTGATCTTGTAGTACATGATCAGAACGAACACCACGATGGCCCAGGCCGCCTCGGTGTTCAGGTCCGCTGTGGGGCTCCACAGACCAATGACGCTGATGAGGTTGCACCCGATGCTCAGGGCGAAGATCGAGCCGATCAGGGGGATATACTTGTCAAAGTGATAGCCCATGTTGTCGTGCACGAACTGGTCCAGCCGGGTCACGATGAACTCTGCTGCCGCCTGCCGTTTGGAGACGTTTTCCAGCTTCAGGTCATGCCCCAGCCAGATGGCAAAGCCCGAAAGCAGCGCCATCACGATCCAGGTACTCAGCAGGGTCTGGGTGAGCTTGAAGTCCCCCAGCAGTGGGATATTGGTATGGATGGTGTACAGGATCTTTGCGCCGTTCAGTTCCATTTGTTACGTTTCACCCCCTTCGTCACGGGGTCCTTCCGCCGACACCGGCGCAGGGGCAGGGTCGTCCTCCACAGAGACGTCCACAGCCTCCCGGGCCGTAGGCAGCGGCTTGTACTTACCGGTTATTTGCAGATAGTATATGGTAATACGAGGGAACAACAGAGGCAGGATGCCGGCAAAGGGCTGGAAGCAGGGGGCCCCAATGGCCACGATGACCCACACCGCCTGGATCAGCATCCGGATATTGTACGAGGCCTGCAGCTGGGCTTTGCGGCGTTTTTCGTCCTGCTCGTCGATGACCTTTTGCACCATAAAGCAGATACCAGCAAAGTTGCCCACCGCCACAGCGTCGCCCACCAGGCTGGACAGCACCAGCTTCAGATCGAACCGTACCCAGCCCACCAGACCCAGGGCTGCAAACACCACCCACATTACGGCGGTGCAGATGGCTGCGCCGCAAAGGATCCGTTTCAGCTCCTTTTTGGATTCCGGCTGAAGTTTCATAAAGAACCTCCCCATCATTGATGTTGATTGAACCCCACCCGGTGGGAGGAGTCCTTTTTGGCTCGGTCCATGCGTTCTTTCACAAAGACCCAGAAGTTCTGCCCACCGGATGCCAGGCCCAGCAGCACCGCCGGCAGGAACACCCACTCCGGCCAGTTCCAGTGGTTCACTGCCCACCAGCAGCCCCCCAGGCACAGCACCAAAGGCAGCAGCATATTCAGCCCCAGCTGGGTCAGCCAGACCAGGTCTTCCAGTGCCTTGTACCAGCCCTTCAATGTGGTTTCCCTCCCTTGCAGTGCCTCCTGGAGCACGTCCAGATATTGGATGCGCTGCCAACATTCGGCGGTAGCAAAAAATCTTATGTCCCTAGTATAATTCAAACTTGCAAGTTTTTCAATCAATTCCCAGGAGAATTCTAGTAAAACTTCATAGATTCTTCATGAGCGGTTCAAAGCTGTACGCCCCTTGTGGAGTTTGTCCGCCCCGGGGCCCATCAATCACAAATCTTTGCCAAAAAGTTTGTGCACTATGCAAAAAGCCGCCCGGCTCACAGGAGCCGGGCGGCAGGTCTTATAGGGTCAGAAGGGGTGGATCAGTCCTTGCGCTGGATCCAGATCTGGGTGCCATAGAAGGGGTTGGCGGTGCCCAGGCACAGGCCCTGGTCGGTGGTGGCAAACACACGCAGACCATGGTTGTAGGGGTCCCCAAAGCCATCAATGGTAATGGTCTCAAAGTTGACGCCATCCTCGGTAACGTACAGGTCAAAGCCACGCTTTGCCTTCCGCAGATAGTTCAGCAGCTTGATGGCACTGGCCATGTTCCGCACCGTGATGTTCTTAAAGACAAAGTTATAGGAGAACTTGATGGTCTGGGCCAGGGCATCGGGGTTGCCGTTGCCGTTGGGGTCCACGGTCTCCAGAGCCTTCATCAGGGCCTTCAGGTAGCTCCACTGGGTCTTCCACTCAGAGGGGGTCCGCTTCAGCAGGTTGCCGTTGACGAACTGGCCAAAGCACTCCAGCAGGCTGCTGGTGTCATAGGTGCCCACATACAGCTTGCCGTCGTAGACCTCCATGCGCCAGATGTACTGGTTCTCGTTGCGGCCAAAGCCGGACTTCAGGCCGGAGAGGCTGCCGTTGGGGAACATCTTGGTGGAGTTGCCCACCACCAGCTCCATGTTCTCGTTCTTGTCCATGCGGTACAGGTTCACGGACTGGTCCAGGTTGGCGTTGATGAACCGGCAATCCAGGCCGCCGCCAAACTGGCCGTCGGCGTTTTTACCGGTCTTGGAGAACAGGATCCGCTCCAGAGCGATCTCCTCGTCGTTGTACTCGCCGATGTACAGATAATCGTTGTACACCATCAGGTTGGCTGCGCCGGAACGGGTGCGCTCCGGGTCGATGCCAAAGGTGTACCGGGCACCGTCCTTTTTCTGGTCACCAGCCACAGGGGTCCAGGTAAAGGTGCCGTCGGCATTCTGGTCACCACGCACCAGGGCAAAGGACTGCATGGTGTTGTCGTTGGGCATATTGTCCTCGGTGCCGGTGCAGATGGAAACATACAGGCTGTTGTTGTACTCCACCATATCCCAGATGCTGCCGCCGTAAATGCTGTCAGCATAGCGGTAGGCCGGGTAGTTGAACAGGCTGTCGGAATCTGCGATCTGGGTAAAGCCCTTTTCCGGGTCAGAGGAGATCAGCACGGTGGCGCTGCTCTTGCCGGTGGCGGCGTCCATGGTCACGTTGCTGATGACCAGCTGGTCCTTGTAGACGCACATACCACGGATGCCGGTGCTGATGCCCTGCTTGTGGGCTGCAGCATAGTCCTGCACGCTGTTCAGGCCGAGGTACACAGGCTTGCACTCATCGGTCTCCGGGTCCACCTGCCACACGCTGGGCAGGAAGCCGATGCCGCCGCCGCCCACGCTGCCGCAGAAGTACAGCTTGCCGTTGTACTCAATGGCATTGCGGAACAGGGGGGTGTTGCCGTTGAGGGTGCCGGACATCAGCACCTTGGTCTCGCCGGTCTTGGTGTTGATCTTTGTCAGCACGCCCTTGGGCTTGCCGCCGTCGGCCTCTTCCAGGAAGAAGGTGCCGTTGTACAGGGCGTCAAAAGTAGCCTTCAGGACCTTTTCCTCGTACTCGTCCCCCAGGCTGCTCTTCATCAGAGAGAGGGTGTTGCCGATGGCTGCGTAGCAGGTGCCCACATAGATCCAATCGCCGTAACCCACAGCGGCCCAGGCATAGTTCTGGCCCCGGTCGCCGGCATTGTAGCCCTCAGCCTCCGGGTCGGTCACCACGTCCACTGCGCTATCGCCCAGGTAATCCACGATGCCGTCTGCGGTCTTGACGTCCTTTTCCGGGTGAGAGAGCTTTTCAAAGGTATAGCCGTTTTTGTTGTAGTAGAAGGTGTTGCTGTCCTCCGGGGACTCCATCGAGGTCAGATCTTCCCAGGTATTGACCTCCGCAGCAGCCTCTGCACCCTCTGCAGAAGCCAGAAGCTGCACCGGCAGAGCGGACAGCATGGCCGCTGCCAGCACACCGCTGATCACACGTTTCCAGTTCATAATATTCTCCTCTTTATGGCACTGCAATTTCCCATACCGATTATGAAGAAATTGTTAAAACTACTTTAGTATAGCACAGAACCCACCAGAGCGCAAGGACGCTTTCCGACAAAAGATCGCTTTTTTCGGAAAACAACGGGGAACAAACCGCCAAAAAGCCGCCCGGCTCCGGAGAGTCGGGCGGCAAAACTCGGGGTCAGAACCGTTTTACCAGAGGTTGGCGGTCTCGTTGTAGAGGCCCTCGTAGCTCTTGGCGGACACGTCCCAGCTGAAGTCGCACTCCATGCAGTGACGCACCAGGTTGTGCCAGTTCTGCTTGTCGTTGTAGGCGTCCTGTGCGTGGCAGCAGGCCTCGTACAGCTCGTGGGCACTGTAGCCGGCAAAGGTAAAGCCGTTGCCGTCGCCGGTGGTGCAGTCGTGGATGGAATCCCGCAGGCCGCCGGTCTCACGGACGATGGGAGGCGTACCGTAGCGGCAGGCCACCATCTGGGCCAGGCCGCAGGGCTCGCTCTTGGAGGGCATGATGAAAGCATCCGCACCGGCGTAAATCTCCTGAGACAGGGCCGGCTCAAAGCCGATGTAGGTGCCCACACGGCCCGGGTGACGGGCGCACAGGTCCGAGAAGAAGTTCTCGTACTGGCTCTCGCCGCTGCCCAGGATCACCAGCTGGATGCCCCGATCCACCAGGCCGTCGGCAATGCTCTGGACCAGGTCAAAGCCCTTCATGCCCACCATGCGGCTCACCATGCCAAAGACGGGGCTGCCGTCCTTGTGCAGGCCAAACTTATCCTGCAGGGCCTCCTTGCACTTGGCCTTGCCTTCTTCAAAAGTGTCGATGCTGTAGTTGCAGGGGATGTGCTTGTCGGTGGCAGGGTCGTTGGCGTCCATGTCGATGCCGTTGAGGATGCCGCAGAGCTTATACTGCTTTTCACGCAGCAGAGCATCCAGGCCGTAGCTGAACCAGGGGTCCAGGATCTCCAGGGCGTAGGTGGGGCTGACGGTGGTGATCTTGTCGGCGGTCTCCAGAGCGCCCTTCATGAAGTTGGCGCAGCCGTCGTACTCCACGATGTGCTGGTCCCGGTGGCCGATGCCGCAGGTATCCTCCAGGATGTCGGTGCCGTACTTGCCCTGGTAGGCGATGTTGTGGATGGTAAAGATGGTCTTGATGCGGTTGAACTTGTCCAGGTGGCGGTAGTACAGGTTCAGGTACACCGGCACCAGAGCAGTCTGCCAGTCATTGCAGTTGATGATGTCCGGGGTAAAGTCGATGTAGAACAGGGTCTCCAGCACGGCACGGGAGAAGAAGGCGAAACGCTCGCCGTCATCATAGAAGCCGTACAGGCCCCGGCGCTTGAAGTAATACTCGTTGTCCAGGAAGTAGTAGGTCACGCCGTCCACTTCAGCCTTGAACAGGCCACAGTACTGGCTGCGCCAGCCCACAGGCACCGAGTAGTTGGTGATGTACTCCAGCTTATCCCGGAACTTCAAATCGCCGTACAGGGGCATAATAACACGGGCGTCCACGCCGTCCTTGACCAGGGCTTTGGGCAGGGCACCGGCCACGTCTGCCAGACCACCGGATTTTGCAAAGGGGTTTGCTTCCGAAGCAGCATACAGGATTCTCATAGGTTCGCTCCTTCCATATTGGGGTCATGATCCGCTCTCCCCTCCCACTGCCAGGCAGCGGAACGGACACGCATACAAAAGAGCAGGCGGGGGCACACAAGTGCCCCCGCCCCTCTCAAGAGGGGCTACCGGGGAGGAAGCCGCCCCTATGGATGATGCTCAGGGATCAGACCACGTGGCCCTTCTGCACATACACCGGGAAGCTCTCGGTGCCGGACAGCTTTTTGCCGGCGGTGACCCGGACATTCTTGTCGGTGACCACACAATCCAGCTCCACGTTGGGCTCCACCACGGTATCCTGCATCAGGACACAGTTGCGGACCACAGCGCCCTTCTTGATCTTGACGCCGCGGAACAGCACACAGTTCTCCACGGTGCCCTCAATGAGGCAGCCGTCGGCCAGGATGGAGTTTTCCACCTTGGAACCGGTGACGTAACGGGTGGGGTTGTCGTCACGGATCTTGGTATAAACAGGGCTCTTTTTGGGGAACAGCGCATCCAGGTTCTTCTCGTCGATGAGCTTCAGGTTCTCGTCAAAGTAGCTCTTCATATCGCAGACATGGGCCACGTAGCCGGTGTACTCCAGGGCGTGGATGTTCAGGATATTCACGTTGTGAGCCAGGATGTCACGCTCAAAGTAGATCAGGCCACGGGAGGTTGCATCCTTCACCAGCTTGATCAGGGTCTCACGCTCCAGCACGTAGATGTTCAGGTCCAGGTTCTGGACACCGGGGCGATAGTCGTTGAACAGCAGCTCGGTGACACGGCCGTCGGCATCCACAGTCAGGGTGTAGTTGTCGTTCTTGCGGCCCTCAGGGATCTCGGTCTTCTGATAAGCCACAGTCACGTCAGCACCGCTGGCCTGGTGTGCAGCCAGCAGAGCGTTGAAGTCGTAGTTGATGGCGATGTTGGCATCGCTCATGACCACGTACTTTTCCTTCTGGTGCTCCAGGAAGTCCAGGATGGAGCCCAGAGCCTCCACACGGCCGGAATAGATCCGCACGCCCTTTTCAGCAAAGGGAGGCACGATGTTCAGGCCGCCGTGACGGCGGGCCATATCCCACTCACGGCCGGTGCCCAGGTGGTCCATCAGGGAGTGGTAGTTCTTACGCACCACGATGGACACGTTGGAAATGCCGCAGTTTGCCATGCTGGACAGAACAAAGTCCACCATGCGGTAACGGCCTGCAAAGGGGATCGAGGCCATTGCACGCTCGGTCACCAGCTCCGGTACGGTATTGTCATAGCTGTTGGGGAAAATGATGCCCAACGCATTGGTGTTCTGTCTCAGCATACTTCCACACCCTCCTTGACGGATTCAAAGACTTTTGCGCCCTCCTTGACAGTGGCGCCTGCACCGATGGTCAGCCCGGTGCCCACGTGTGCGATGGGGCCGTCGCCGCCCACACGAGCACCGGCACCCACGACTACATTTTCCGCCAGGATGCAGCGCTTGACCACGGCACCAGCCTTGACCACCACGCCGTCCATCAGCACGGCATCTTCCACAGTTGCGCCTTCTTCCACCACAACACCGGCACTGAGCACGGAGTGATGGACGCTGCCGTAGATCTTGCAGCCCTCAGTGACCAGGGAGTCCTGCACCACTGCACGGGGGCCGATCTTCTGAGCCGGCAGCACGGGGTTGCGGCTGTAGATCTTCCAGGTCTTGTCAAAGATATCGATGCCGGAGTTCTCGGGGTCCAGCACTTCCATGTTGGCTTCCCACAGGCTGTCGATGGTGCCCACGTCACGCCAGTAGCCGGCAAAGCGGTAAGCGTACATCTTGCGGCCGTCCCGCAGCAGGGCCGGGATGATGTTCATGCCAAAGTCGTTCTTGGAGTTGGGGTCTGCCTCGTCCTCTTCCAGATACTTCTTCAGAACGTCCCAGTTGAAGATGTAGATGCCCATGGAAGCCAGATTGGACTTGGGTACCGGGGGCTTCTCCTGGAACTCGGTGATGCGGTCGTTCTCGTCAGCCACCATCAGGCCGAAGCGGGAGGCTTCCTTCCAGTCCACTTCCATAACAGCCACAGAGAACTCTGCGCCCTTTTCCTTGTGGAAGCGCAGGAAGTCGGCGTAGTCCTGCTTGCAGATCTGGTCGCCGGACAGGATGATCACATACTCGGGATCATAGCTGTCGATGAAGCCGATGTTCTGGTAGATGGCGTTTGCAGTGCCCTTGTACCAGTCGGTGCCCTTTGCCTGCTCGTAGGGCGGCAGGGTGTGCACGCCGCCGTGCAGACGGTCCAGATCCCAGGGCTGGCCATTGCCGATGTACTCGTTCAGCTTCTGGGGCTGATACTGGGTCGCGATGCCAACGGTGTCGATGTTGGAGTTCACGCAGTTGGACAGCGGGAAGTCCACGATGCGGTACTTGCCGCCGAAGGACACTGCGGGTTTTGCCGTTTTCTGTGTCAGCGCATACAAGCGCGAGCCACGTCCACCGGCAAGGATCATTGCCACAATTTCTTTTGCCATAGCTTTATTCTCCCCTTTAACATTAACATTTCCGTTGTTCGGAAATGATCGTCAACGTGTGCGGTATGGGTCGGCCGAAGTGCCGGGTCATTCCTTGGGCTCCTTCGGTTTGCGGGTGCGCTTTGCGGGTGCTTTTTCCGCTGCGGGCTCAGCCTCTGCCTTGGGTTTGCGGCCGCGCTTTTTGGGCGCTTCTGCGGCAGCCTCCGGCTCAGCCTTGGCCTTGCGGGTGGTCTTTTTCACCGGCTTTTCCTCTGCAGCGGCAGCTTCTGCCTTGGGCTTGCGGCCGCGCTTTTTGGGTGCTTCTGCAGCGGTCTCCGGCTCGGCCTTGGCCTTGCGGGTGGTCTTTTTCACGGTCTTTTCCGGTTCAGCAGCGGTCTTTGCCTTTTTGGCTGCGGTCTTTTTTCCCGCCTTATCGGTCTTGTCCTCTGCAGCCTTGCGGGTGCGCTTGGCGGGCACCTCAAAGTACAGCGTGCTCATGGGCGGCAGGGTGATCGTGATGCTCTGCTCAAACCCGTGCAGCGGCTTTTTGTGGGTGCGCACAGCCTTGTTGTGGACTGCGCCGGAACCGCCGAACTCTGCATCGTCGCTGTTCAGGATCTCCTTGTAGGAGCCTGCCACCGGTGCGCCCAGAGTGTAGCCCTCGCGCAGGACGGGGTTGAAGTTGCAGACCACCAGGATCTGCTTGCCGGAAGTATCCTTGCGCAGGAAGGCGATCACGCTCTGCTGCGAGTCGTCCGGCACGATCCACTGGAAGCCCTCCCAGCTGTAGTCCACCTGCCAGAAGGCGGGGTGCTCCTTGTAGAAGGCGTTCAGGGTCCTGACATAGGTCTGCAGTTCGGTGTGCTTATCGTAGCCCAGCAGCATCCAGTCCAGCGGCTTTGCCTCGTTCCACTCGGCGAACTGGCCGAACTCCTGACCCATGAACAGCAGCTTCTTGCCCGGGTGGGCCATCATGTAGCCGAAGAAGGTGCGCAGGTTTGCAAACTTGGCGTCGTACTCGCCGGGCATCTTGTTGATCAGGCTGCCCTTGCCGTGCACCACCTCATCGTGGCTGATGGGCAGCACAAAGTTCTCGCTGAAGGCGTAGAAGAAGCTGAAGGTCACCTTGTTGTGGTTGCCGGCCCGGAACAGGGGGTCGGTCTTCATGTAGCTGAGCATATCGTTCATCCAGCCCATGTTCCACTTGAAGTTGAAGCCCAGGCCGCCGTCAGAGGCCGGCTTTGTGACCATGGGCCAGGCGGTGGATTCCTCAGCGATCATGTACTTGTGGGGGTGGCGGCCCAGCACCGTATCGTTGAGCTTGCGGAGGAAGGCCACAGCCTCCAGGTTCTCCTTGCCGCCGTCCTTGTTGGGCTCCCACTCGCCCTGCTTGCGGTTGTAATCCAGGTACAGCATGGAGGCCACGGCGTCCACACGCAGGCCGTCGATGTGGTACTGCTCCAGCCAGTACAGGGCACTGGAGATCAAAAAGCTCTGGACCTCTTTGCGGCCAAAGTCGAACACCATGGTGCCCCACTCTTTGTGCTCGCCACGCTTGGGGTTGGGGTCCTCGTAGCAGGCCTCGCCGTCAAAGTTGTACAGGCCAAAGGCGTCCTTGGGGAAGTGGGCAGGCACCCAGTCCATGATGACGCCGATGCCGGCGGCATGGAGCTTATCCACAAAGGCCATCAGGTCCTTGGGGGTGCCGTAGCGGCTGGTGGGGGCAAAGTAACCCGTGACCTGGTAGCCCCAGCTGCCGTCAAAGGGATATTCCATCACCGGCAGCAGCTCCACATGGGTGTAGCCCATCTCGGTGATGTAAGGGATCAGCTGGTCGGCCAGCTCGGAGTAGTTGTAGGGCTTGCCCTCCTCCTTCATCTTCCAGCTGCCAGCGTGCATCTCATAGATGTTCATGGGGCTGTTGATCACATCAGCCTTTTTCTGGGCCGCCTGCCAGGCCTCGTCGTGCCAGACAAAGCCGCTGATGTCGTAGACCTTGCTGCCGTTGGAGGGCCGGGTCTCGGCATGGACAGCATAGGGGTCGGCCTTGTAGATCAGGTCACCGCCCCGGGTGGTGACACAGTACTTGTAAACGTCATATTCCTTCATGCCGGGGATGAACAACTCCCACACAGAGTCGCCATCCACCTTACGCATGGGGTGGCTGCCGGGCTTCCAGCTGTTAAAATCGCCCACCACACTGATGGCCACTGCGTGGGGTGCCCAGACACGGAACACCACGCCCTGCTCCCCCATACGGGTCTCCAGGTGTGCGCCAAAGTAGCGGTAGGCCTCACAGTTGTTGCCCTGCTTAAACAGATACACCGGCAGGTCCGATGCATTGCCCTGAATCTTCTCTTCAGTCGATCTCATAGACTGCTCCTCCCCGTACAGGCCCGTAAAAGCGCACCTGTAGCTTTTTACTCTTTTATATTAAAGAATTTTGAAGGCTTTTGCAAGGGTTTTTCTGGAAAATCTACCATAATCTTTTCTAAGATATTTCTCTGTTGTATACAGACCCTCCAAATTTTTACAAGAATTCTCGTGTAACCTGCTAGTACGACAAAAAAAGCAGGGCCTCCACGTTTGCTTTTTACCAAAAGCACACATGAAAGCCCTGCCTGCAGGGTCTGATTTTTTGCCGGTTTACTCCAGCACGTAGACGTTCACCTGGATGGCACCATTGATGGCACTCTCGGCGTAGGTCTCATAGAACAGGTCCACCAGGATCTGGCCCTTCTGCACCGCAATGCCGGTGTCGGTGGCCACAGCGTAGCCGTACACGAACTTACCATCGGTGGAGGTGATATACAGCTTGGTGCCGTAGGGGATCACGTCCGGGTCCACGGCCACGGTGCCGTAGCCCAGGCCCAGGCCGGAAGAACCCTTGCCGGTCTTGGAATAGTAGCCGGTGGCTTTGCCGGTCAGCACCTTGCTGTAGCTTTCCGGGGCGTTGGTGGTGCCGTCAGGGCCCGTCAGGGGGGACACCGGGGCACCGGCGCCATAGGTCTTGATCACATGGGTGGTGGGCTCCACGGCGGTGGTGGCGTCCACTACGATGCTGTTCTCCAGCTCCCCGTCCACATAGCGGTCCCGGGTGGTCACCGTCTGCTGGCCCTCAGAGCCATGCTGCATGGTGGTGGTGCGGCCGGTGTTGCGGAAGTACAGGCTGGTGTACACATATTCGGTGTCGTAGGGGATGGCCTGGGTCTCCACCCGGTCCTGGTAATCCACCCGGTGCACCACGATCTTGGTACCGGCGGTAACCAGCCGGTCCTGGGCAGGCTCGGTGTAGTCATCCCCCTCCAGGGTGATGCCGGCCCGGGCCAGTGCGTCGGCCACGGTGCCGCAGACCATCTTCACCGGGTACTCCTGGCCGTCGGCCTGGATGTTCACGGTAAAGGCACGCTCAATGTTCAGGCTGGCAATGTTGCCGTTGAAGGCGGTGTAGTACACACGGTCGCCTTCCTCAGACTGGAAGCCCGTCAGGCTCATGACCTGCTCCGGGTCGGTCTCGGAGGTCAGGATGACCTGCCGGGCCCCGGTGGAGTCGGTGACGTAGGTCAGCCGCAGGTTTGCAGCGGTCACACCCAGGGTAGCCACAAGGCACAGGACCATGACACAAAACGCCAGCACACGGGACGAAACTGCCTGTTTGCAGTTCGACAATGCTTTTTTCAAGTTTACGGAAGCGATACGAGACAACTCCTCTCTTGGTTTGATTTGGGTGGCGGCTGCCGGCACCCAAGTTGGTGCCCCGGCCGCCCGGACTGGGAAGGGGGGCGTTTGCCGCCGCCTGCTTCACAATCAAATACGATGCTCTTTTTTGCTGTGGATAGCGGAGCATCGTACCAGGTCGGAATCCGCTCCAGCGGGGTGCCATCCCCCCGGCGCAGGCCCCATCCGCCTGTGCCGTGCCGCCTTGCCGACGGCCTTTCACTTCATCCTGATAAAATTTACACGCTGCAACGTCCGTTGTCCGCTGCACGGCTGTTATCTTACCAGACCATCCCCGATTTGTCAAATCCGGGGGTTCGGGTTCGTTAGTTCTTTGACATTCTTTTTTGTGCAATTTTCACAGTGTTTTCTCCATTTTATGGGCTTTTCAGTGGTTTCCTTCCGATTTTGCCCCGTTTTCTGTACCGGATTTGTTCATAAATTTTTAACATCTGCACCCCCGTTTTTGGGGCCTTTCGGGGCGGTTTTTCTGGCTTGGAACCAGGGTCAACCGGCTTTGGCACGATGGTTTTCCCCTGCAAAAAAGGGCTTGTCAGGCCCGGTTTTCGACCCCCGAAAGGGCCCCAAAACCGCCCATTTTGCCCCCTCCAGCAAAATGCCGAAGCCCCGAAATCCGGGCCTAAAATGAACACACTTCCGCCGCCGGGCCGCCGGGGGTAGAATCGAATAAAAAACAGAAAGGAAGGTCAAACCCATGAAGATCCAGATCATTCAACGGGCCTACGGCTGCACGGAATTTCTGGCCCGGCCCAGCCAGCTGCACCTGGGGGCCCAGAACGCCCAAGGGGTGGACCAGCTGGAGTTCCAGCTGCCGGACAGCTGGGGCGGCTGCACCGCCGCCCTGTACCTGCGCCGGGCCGACGGCACCCAGCTGGCGCCGGTGCCCCTGGACGCCCACCACTGCGTCACCGTGGACCGCAGGCTTACGGGCTGCACCGGGGGCCAGTGGATGCTGGCGGCTGTGGACAGCAGCGGCTACACCGCCTACACCCGGCCCGGCCTCTACGACGCCTACCCCACCCTGCCCACCGACGGCGGCAGCCAAGAGCTGCCCCCCACCCTCTACGAGCAGTTTGTGGCCCGGGTGCTGGAAAGTGCCAGCACCGCCGCCAACGCTGCCCAGAGTGCCGCCGCCAACGCCGCACGCTGCAGCACCGACGCTGCCAACGCCCAGACCGCTGCCCGGCAGGCCAGCACCAGCAGCACCGCCGCCTCCGGCTGTGCCGACCGGGCCGAGGCCGCTGCCGCCCGGGCAGAGCTGCTGGCCCCCAAAGAGGGGCAGGTCCTCAGCGTCAACGGCAAGGGCGGTGCCGTGACCCTGACAGCCCAGGACCTGGGGGCCCTGCCCCGGCCCCACCAGCCCACCGCCGGGGCCTTGGTCCGGGTGCTCAGCGTGAACCCCGACACCGGGGCCATCCTGACGGACACCACACCGCCGCCGGACCTGTCCCCCTATGTCCGCAGCAGCACCCTGCCGGGCCCCAGCACCCCCGGCCCGGTACGGGCAGACCCTCAGTACGGCGTCTCGGTGCAGGCCGACGGCACCCTCACCACCGTACCGGCTACCCAGGAGCAGCTGGAGGCCATGACCCACGGCTATGCCCCCCTGGTGCCGGCCCTGCTGCCCTATGGCGTCAAAAAAGCCCTGACCACCGGCCGCACCGCCGCCGGGTGGACCAGCCAGGAAAAGACCGAGGCCCTCCGGGGCCTGGGGGTGGACCTGGAGGCCTACTACACCAAGACCCAGGCCGACGCCAAGTTTGGCACACCCTACGCCCTGCCTGCAGCCACAGCGGACCAGCTGGGCGGCGTAAAGGTGGGGGACTACCTGGACATTGCCCCGGACGGCACCCTCAGCGGCAAGACCCTCAACGACAAGATCGCCGCAGCCGTGGCGGTAAAGTCGGCCCCCCGGCTGGTGTGGAACTCCCACGTAGAGACCGGAACAAAGTGGAAGACCTACGACATCAAGATGCCAGACGGCCTTGACTATGTGCACGTCAAGTCGAGGTACAACGACAGCAGCCACGCATACGGCGAAGAAGTAGATATCGCCAAAGGCGGCACCGTGAATCACGACTTCGGCAAGGGCAAGTCTTTTCCGTCCAACACCACTTTCCGGCCCGACGGCACCCTGCACTTTGAGCTGGCGACCAGCATCGGAACTACCGGCGGCTACACCGTAGACATCTGGCTCTCCGGCTACCACTACCCCACCTTAGGGGAGCTGGTGACGGAGACCCAGGCCGCCCAGGCCGACACCGAAGCTGTGGCCGTGGACCAGGAATACCGCCTGACCCTGCTGGAAGCCGGGGTAGACCCCACCATCACCTGAAAGGAGGACTGCATAAAATGTTGTACCGCATCTGTAAGCGCATGATCCAACGGGGCCAGACTGCTGGCCTGGCGGAAAAGCTGGATATCTTTTTTGCCGCCGACCGCCTGACGGCAGACCAATACCAGGAGCTGACCCAGCTGCTGGCCCAGCAGGAGGCCGTCCATGGCACTTAATGCCTACTCCCGGGCCCGGGAGGGCTCCAAGGCCCTGTCTGCCAACTTTACCGCCGGGGAGTTTGCCTGCCAAGACGGCTCCGACCCTATTTTTATCGACAGTGACCTGGTGGCCCTGCTGCAAGCCATCCGGGACCACTTTGGCAGGCCTGTTGTCATCACCAGCGGCTGGCGCACCGCCGCCCACAACGCCGCCGTAGGTGGGGCAAGGTTCAGCCAGCACTGCTACGGCCGGGCCGCCGACATCCGGGTGCCGGGGGTGTCGGTGGAGGCAGTGGCGGCCTACGCCGAGACCCTGCTGCCGGGCACCGGGGGCCTGGGCCGCTACCCCGTCAAGCCGGGCCGGGCCGCTGGCTGGGTCCATGTGGACACCCGGCCCCACAAAAGCCGCTGGACCGGGTAAGGAGGTGACACTTTGGAGACCATTCTTGCGGCGGCACTTACCGGGGCCGTGACCCTGGTGGGGGTGCTGATCGCCAACAGCCGCAGCCAGGCCGTTACCGACACCAAACTGGAGGAGCTGACCCGGGAGGTACGGGAGCACAACCACTTTGCCCACCGGGTGCCCATTTTGGAAGAACAGATGAAGGTGGCCAACCACCGCATCGCCGATTTAGAAACCATTGCAACAAGGAGGAACTGATGATGAATACCAACCCTAAGATCCCTACCGCCACCATTGCCCGCACCGCTGTGCTGCTGCTGGCTTTGACCAACCAGGTGCTCAGTGCCTGCGGCAAGCCCCTGCTGCCCCTGGAAAGCCAGACCGTGGAGCAGCTGGTGACTGCCGGCATTACTACCGTGGCCGCCCTGGTGAGCTGGTGGAAGAATAACTCCTTCACCCCTGCCGCCATCCAGGCCGACGGCTACCTTGCCCGGCTGAAAAAGCAGCTGTGATAACGCCCTGTATTATATAAGGTAGGGCAGCCCCCGGAACACCCGGTTCCGGGGGCTTTTTTGCGCCTTTTTGCCCCTAGGGGGAGTTTCTTAGCAGGTTCTTAGCCTCAAGCAGGGTGGAATTTGTGGGTTTTTGTGCAACAAAACGCACACTTTGCAACAAATTCGCAACGGAACCGCACCAATACCGCAACAGAAATTTTTGTTGTGCAACAAACCATGGTATTTCTGCTCAATTCAGAGCCTTAAACTTTGTCTCAACTTCCAAAATTGCACGAGGTGCCTGCTTTTTATTGACTGCCGCCCTTAAAAATGGCATAATGGAGGCAGAGGGATATAAACAGAATCACTGTCCTATAAACAGGATACATACCCCTTGCAGAACGACTTGACGACATCGGAAAGGAGCCACCCATTATGACAAACAAAAACTTGAAACTCGCTGCAATGTCCGTAGCACTTACCGCCTGCGTTGCCGCCCAACCCCTGGTGGCCCACGCTGTAGACGCCCCTGCGGACCCGGAAGGCAAGGACGCCGACCCCAAGGCTGCTTTGGAAGAAGGTTCCGACCTGAAGGACCAGGAGGGCAAGGACCCTGCCCAGGAGACCCCTGAGGACCAGGTGGAGGCCCCTGTAAATGAGGAAGCCGACAAAAAGGACCAGGCGTCTGCCTTTGTCCCGGATACCGAATCCAAGGACGTTGAGATCGATTACAAAGACCCCCAGCCGGACCCCAAGGACCCCGACACCACCGTTGCCAAGGGAGATGTCATCGACACCACCAAGAAGGACGAGGAGACTGGCGAGACGGGCAAGATCGGTGAGGCCACCAAGACCGAGACCGTGGACCCCGACGCCTCCACCACTGAGGTAGAGATGGGCAAGACCACCACCCACCCCGACGGCAGCACCACCACCCCGGGTACCCAGATCACCACCGACCAGGGCACCGGCGAGGCAAAGGCTGAGACTGAGACCGAGACCCAGGAGACCGGCGATAAGCAAAAGGACCCGGAGAAGGGCCAGATCGACCTGAATGAGGAGCTGGGCGAGGACCGCTCGAAGCTGACCTGGGACGGCGTAGACGCCGAAGCCGGGAAGGGCCAGGAAGAAAAGGCCAAGTACAACGGCTATACCATCCAGGAGTCCAAGCCTTCTGAGGACGGCAACTCCAAGGAGCTGACCCTGAAAAAGACCGAGACTGGGGAGGCAAAGCGCCTTTCTGCCGAGGATATCGCCAAGCTGATGGACGAGAGCGAGCACCTGGACAAAAAGGAGGACGGCTCCTATACCCTGAAAAAGACCGAGGACATCCTGGACGAGGAGGGCAATGTCATCGGCACCCGTACCACGGTGTACGAGGTTACCAAGGATTCGGTGCAGACCACCACCGAGACCACCCTGAAGATCCGGATGGACAAGGGCACCGAAAAGGGCTCCGAGAAACTGGACACCCCGATCCAGCAGCCGGACATCAAGGACAAGGAGACCGAAAATGTCCTTCTCCCCTCCGGGAAGCTGGAAAGCATCCTCGAGGACCCCACCAACAAAAAAGACGACAACACCTACACCTATACTGAGACCATCCACAATGAGGACGGCACCACCACCATCCGGGAGTACACCATCACCAAGACCGATGAGGCCCCGGACCTTACCCCTGAGGAACTGGCTAAGCGTCTGGCTGGCGACACCGATTACGAATACAAGAACGGAAAGTTCTACTACAAGGGCGTTGAGATGGACGATCTGCAGATCAATGCAGTCCGCCATACCCTGCGCTATGAGGTCACCGTCCAGGAGACCAAAAGGGCCCCCGGCCAGGTGAGCGGAAAGGACGAAGCCGAAGCCGCCGCCAAGACCGAGGCCATCAAGGACGCCCTGCGGAATGCGGCCAAGCAGAATGGCATTGAGCTCACTGAGGATGAACTGAAGGGCATCAAACTCACAGGCGGCGACCTGGTCGTTACCCGGGATGGCAAGAAGTATACCTTCCACTATACTACTAAGGCAGGTGTCGAATATTCTGCTCCCATCGACACCGGCGAGACCATCGTGGACGGCAAGGACGCCGAGGACGTGAAGGAGACCACCGTGACCGGCACCGCCTACGTCACCAGCGGCACCATCTCCTGGTCCAAGCAGGACGAGAAGGGCAACTATACGGCCTCCGGGACCCTCAAGCCCGGTGACACCCACATTTCTTCTAAGCCCGAGATTCCCAAAGGCGACAATGTGGTCTTTACCCAGAAAGACGATGCGGCCGTCTACACCGTGACCACCAAGAACGACGACGGCAGCATCACCGAGACCATCTACACCTTTAGAGAAGCAGTCGTCTCCCTTGATTCTTACGAGCAGAAGCAGGCCGCCTGGGATGCTCTTGCCGCCTCCACTGGCAAATCCATTGCTCAGCTGCAGAAAGAGGGCTACACCATCAGTGACATCAAGTTTGATTCTGTCAACAAATCCACCTGGACCGTGGAGACCAGGACCCACAAGACCGAGACGACGAAGGAAACCCTTAACCAAACTCTAGTAGACGACACCTGGACCCTGACGGGCACCACCCTCAAAACCAAGGACGGCCAAATCTACAAGAACCTGAAGAAGAACTCTGACGGCACCTACACCGCCACCAAGGAGGATGGTGACAAGACCATCACCTATACCTTTACCCTTGGGGTAGAAACGGACCTGGATGAACCCACTATCAAGGCCATGCTGGCTGCGAAATTCCCGGAATCCAATGGCAACATCACTTTGGATACCACTGCTATGACTGCCACCTACGAGAAGGCGGATGGCAGCACCGTTACCATCAGCTACAAAGACCTGAGCAAAAAGACCCTGAAGATCGACACATCGGTCAGCGAAGCTGTCTCCGTGACAGAGACCATAAAGGACGGTGACAAAGCAGCCCTAGAGGCCGCACAGGATAGGCTGTACGAGGCACTGAAGGAGAAAGTAAAATCCATTAAGCTGCAGAAGGGCGAGGAGCTCTGGATCGGCGACCTGCAGATCACGGACATCGACAAGCAGAAAACGGAGATCATCAAGAAATTCACCACGGCTGTGTCCCACGAAAATATGTCCCAGCAGGCCCTCATCGCCGCCCTGAACGCCCAGGCCGACGAGGCAAAAAATCAAACGGTGGTCGTGAACAAGGGCACCAAGTATGAGGAGGAGCTGCCCAACTACTACTCCGGCGATGAGAACCTCCAGCACAACCCCAAGGAACCTCCCACGGACTGGTATGGAAATCCAGAACCCGTGGGGAAGGGAGACCACATCACCCACCTGGACCTGGCCTCCGGTGCCAAGATGGACAAACTGGCGGATAAAAACGGCAAGGTAACCAAGACCGACTGCGTGCTTCTTTCCAAGGGCCTGAAGCTGGAATGGAACTACAGTGCCGAGAATCTGCTGGCAGATCAATCTACCCTGCAAAAACCAGATCAGAACCATAAGGTCGGCCTGGAGGACCGCATCACTAAGGACACCGAGGACGGCAAGGGCTCTCACTACGAGTATAATCGTGATCAGTGGTACGACCCTTATAGCAACCGGTGGTACAGCAACAACAACAACCCTGATAAGAGTGCTTTCTACAAGCTCACTGGCACCGTCGCTTACGATGCACTCACTAAAAATGGCGAAGTTATCGAGTATCCCAGCCGGAGAGCTGCCATCCAAGCCTACCGGAACGCTGTTAAAGGCACCACCCTCACCGATGAGGAGATCCTCGGCACCTATGTGGTACCTCTGGGCTCCGGCAGTGGAACCAGCTACCAGGTCTATACCAAGACTGCCGAGATGACCTCCTACGGCTACATGACCCGGGATGCCAACACCTGCGTCAACAACACCTTTGGCCGCCAGTACGAAAACTCGCTCTGGTACAATGAATGGGACTATGTGGGCGGCTACGACCTGATGATCAGCGACCTGGTGCAGGTCAGCGAAGGCAAGGTAGTGGGCCAGACCCAGTCCGACATCAAGACCCTTTGGGCTCCTCTGGCCGTCCGCTCCACCCAGAGCCTGGAGAACAAGAGCCTGCAGCTGAACAACATGCAAACCAGCACCACTGTGACCGGGACCAAGGACTTTGGCAGCGGCTATGAGGAGGAAGGCAACTTCACCTACAACGTTTCCTACAACCACACCGACACCTACGCCAACCACTGCAGCCAGGGCGTCAAGGGTACCGGCACGGGCAAGTACAAGACCTTTACCCAGCTGCTGAAGGAGAAGTTCTCCGGCAAGGGCGAGACCAGCTACGATACCGGCAGCATCAGCTACACCTACCGCACCACGGACAAGGTGGACACCACCGCCCTGACCAAGGACACCAAGAACACCACCACCGCCAAGGCAACCTACAACTTTACCACCGTGGCCCGGAAGAACTTTACCGTCACCACCCCTGCGGACCCGGAGGAGCCCACGCCTCCCCAGGAGGAAGAAGTCGAGACCCCGGAGACCCCCAAGACCCCGGAGACCCCGGAGGCACCCCTTGTGGAAGAAGCCACCCCGGAGGAGCCTGCGGCCCCTGCAGCTCCGGAGCTGCCTGCCGTAGAGGCCGCCGCCGCTCTGCCCAAGACCGGTGTGAACTGGATCGCCGCCCTGGGCATGGCCCTCAGCGGTATGGTGCTGACGGTCCTGGGTGCCTTTACCACCCTCAAGTACAAGGAAAAGCACTAACGGCCCTGTGGCCCCGGCTTTTCCCACCAGACCCTATTCTTTCAGCCCACGCCATTCACTATGACCTTATGATGGTCAAGTCGTAAACGCGCCGAAAGGGCCTCCCCGGCAACGGAGAGGCCCTTTCGGTTATTTTTATGTTATAATTCCCCTTGCAGCTCCACCATATCCCCCCAAAAACGCTTGGGGCAATGGCTCCTGCGGCAGGCCTCGTTGTGCCGGGCCTGGATCTCTAAGGTGCGGTAGAACTGGGTCCACAGGGCCTGGAACTGCCGCTCCTGTTCCCCGGGAGGGGGCAGCTCCAGAGGGGCTGCCAGCTCCAGCAGCTGGGTCCGGCGGCCCTGATGCAGCAGCACCGCCTGGTGGGTGGCGTCGTAGATCATAAAATCTTCCTCCGGGAACCGCCCACAAAAGTGGGGCCGCAGCAGAGGCAGAATGTAGTTTTTGGGGTGGATAACGGCCCCCAGCATCCCGTCGTGGTCCTCAAACCGCACAAAGCCCTGGAACTTGTCCACCTCCCAGTCCAGACTCTTTTTCATCTGGTACAGGGGGGCCACCTCCGGGTGGCCCTGCCGCTTTACGGTGCCGGGGCCCAGAGCGTAGGCCAGGTGCAAAAACCGGATCAGCAGCAGTTCCTTGTCCGGCTGGCCGGAGAGAAAATCCCGGCTGACCAGGTACTCGGTCTCCGGCCCCAGCCGGGTGCGAAAGCTGGCAAACACACGCTGGGCCAGGTCCGGCCGGGTGGGGATCTCCTTCACCGGGTAAAGGGTGGCGGTCTCCTGCTGGGGCGGCCACACCGCAAAGGGCAGCTCGTGGTGGGCAAAGCTCTCGTACACGCAGCACAAAAAGCCCTCAAAGCTGCCATCGTACAGGTACACCACGTCGGCCTGGTGGAGGCGGCGTTTTACAGCTGGTTGGCCAGACACGCCACCGCCTCCTCTCGCACCATGCGGATGGCGGCCCGGGGCGGCACCCCCTGGCCCACCAGATGGTCCACTGCCGGGGGGCTGAACAGGCTCAGCTGCTCACAATCCCCCTCAAACACCTGGGGGTCCACCAGAGCCCGGGTGATGCGCTGCCGCCCGGCAGTGCCCCGGCCCGGGTCGGCCCCGGCAAAGCCCCGGCAGGTGATAAAATATTGGGCACGCTTCAGCACCACGCCCATGCGCTTCAGCTCCTGCAGCCCCAGAGCCGCCTGTTTCCGGGCCTGCCAGATGCGCCGGGCGGTCTTGGGGCCAATGCCCGGCACACGCAGCAGCATCTCAAAGGGGGCCCGGTTGATGTCCACCGGGAACAGCCCATAATGCTGCAAGGCCCAGTTGCATTTGGGGTCCAGATAGGGGTTAAAGTTGGGGTTTGCCGCATCCAGGATCTCGTCGGCCTGGAACTGATAGAACCGCAGCAGCCAATCTGCCTGATACAGCCGATGCTCTCGCAGCAAGGGGGGCTTGGTGTCCAGAGCCGGCAGGCGGCTGTCCTGGGCCACCGGGATATAGGCAGAGTAGAACACCCGTTTCAAGCCGTATTTCTGGTACATCCCCTCAGTGAGCTTCAGGATGTGGTAATCCGTCTCCGGCGAGGCCCCCACGATCATCTGGGTGCTCTGGCCTGCCGGGGCAAACCGGGGTGCGTGGCGGTAAAGGGCCAGCTCCTGCTTGCTCTGGGCCCCGGATACGGCGATCTGCTTCATGGGCCTAAAAATGGAGTGGCGGCCCTTGTCCGGGGCCAGCAGGTTCAGGCTCTGCTCGCTGGGCAGCTCCACGTTGACGCTGAGGCGGTCGGCCAGATACCCCAGCTGCTGCACCAGCTCCGGGCTGGTGCCCGGGATGGCCTTGGCGTGGATGTAGCCCCCAAAGCGGTACTCCCCACGCAGCAGCCGCAGCACCTCCAGCATCCGCTCGGTGGTGTAGTCCGGGGTGCCCAGCACGGCGCTGGACAAAAACAACCCCTCGATGTAGTTGCGGCGGTAGAACTGGATGGTCAGCTCTGCCAGCTCCCGGGGGGCAAAGGTGGCCCGGGGCACGTCGTTGGACCGACGGTTGACGCAGTAGCTGCAATCAAAGGCGCAGCAGTTGGTCATCAGCACCTTCAGCAAGCTGACACAGCGGCCATCGGCGGTAAAGGTGTGGCAGCAGCCGGGGGCGTAGCAGCTGCCTACGGTGCCGGGCCGGGCGGTGCGGGAGGCTCCGCTGGAGGTGCAGGCCACGTCGTACTTGGCACTGTCTGCCAGGATGGTCAGCTTGTCCATCAGGCTTTGTTCCATAAAAATGCACCTCCCGGGCTGAAAAGGGGATAAAAAAGAAAGCCATTGGCAGTGCTGCAAATGGCTTTGGGGAACAGAGAGGGGCCGGGCACCGCACCCTGGCCCCTCTCCGGCTGCTTATCTTACCACTTCGCCTTGGTTTCCACCACACGGCCTGCAACGTGCAGGTGGTTCAGCTCTTCGCCCTTAATGACCATCTCGCTGTAGGCCGGGTTAAAGGGCTGCAGCACCACGCAGTTGCCCCGCTGGATGTAACGCTTCAGGGTGCCTTCGCCTTCGTCGCCGTAGATCAGCACCCCCAGGTCCCCGTTTTCCAGGGTGTCCTGCTTGTGCACCAGGGCCAGGTCACCGTCCTGGATCCGGGGCTCCATGCTGTCGCCCCGTACCACCAGATAAAAGTAGTTGGCCGGGTCCTTTACCCGGGCATACTCCTGGCCGTAGTCTTCCTCAAAGGCCAGGGCCCCATAACCGGCTTTTACGGTGCCGATCACCGGGATCAGGCTCTCGGAATAGCTGCCAAAGAACCGCTCCTCCGGGGCCGAAACATTGCTCAGGGGCCGGTACAGCCCCAGCAGATAATCGGCGGTGGTGTTCAGCAGCTCAGCGATCCGGGCCACGGTGGAGGGGTCCGGGGAGGATTTGCCGCTTTCCCACTTGCCGACGGCCTGCTGGGTCACGCCGAGCTTTGCGGCAAGCTCTGCCTGGCTGACGCCCTGTTTTTTGCGGCACTGCTTCAATAGCTCTGAAAACGACATGGTAATTCTCCTTTGCACCGAGAAATGGGTTTTTTGATGGTTTTATTATACAACAAAAAGGTGTTTCTGTAAAGAGCTTTGGGGGCACTGGGCAAAAAAAGGTTGTGGCACCAACGCATTTTAAATTTAGCCGTGAAAATTTTTGTAATAAGGCTTGACAGAACCCGGTAAATCTGGTAAAGTAAATAGGCATTCGACACGGCGTGAGCCGGGTGCCCACAAGGAGAGATGTCCGAGTGGTTTAAGGAAGCAGTCTTGAAAACTGCCGTGCGGCAACGCACCGTGGGTTCGAATCCCACTCTCTCCGCCATTTTTTTGAATCAGTGTAACACACTTTGCTCTGGAGTAGTACTCAAGAGGCCGAAGAGGCGCCCCTGCTAAGGGCGTAGGTCGTCTAAACAACGGCGCGAGGGTTCAAATCCCTCCTACTCCGCCAAGAAAATCCCTCGTAGTTTCGTGAAAACTGCGGGGGATTTTCCTTTTGCTTTTTCTTTACGCTTCGGCACAGACCGCAAAAGGCCGCACCAGTTGCCTGCATGGTTGCCAACAAAAACCACCCCCGAGAGCATCTGCTCCCGGGGGTGTTGCTATGTCACGGCATTGCTGCCTACGTTATGTAGGCGGTTGCTTACAGGCTGCGCTGGTTGGCGGCGAGGGCCTTCTTCATCATCCACACGGCCTTTTCGATGACAGCGTCCAGCACCTCATCGGTGATGATGGGCTTGAGCCAGTCCGGCAGGGCGGAGCGGAGGGCCGCAAAGACCTGGGCCTTTTTCTTGGCACCCTGGCCGCTGCCCATGATGCTGTCCTCGGCCAGGGTCACCAGCTCCAGGGCCCAGGCCTTGACGTACTGCTTATAGCCCAGACGGATGGCACCCACTGCCAAGGACACAAAACCCAGGGCCATCAGCACCAGGGCCACCGGGGCCGGGATAAAACTAAGCATTGCTTCCATGATCAAATTCCTTTCTTCTGTTCCAGATCAGCGATGCGGTGGTTGGCCACCTTGATCTGCTCCTCCATCACTGGCACACGCTGGGCAAAGTTGTTGTGGAGACGCACCTCTCGGGTCAGCTCCTCCAGCTTGGTGTCGGTGATGGCTTGCTGCTTGTCCAGTTTGGCATCCATGTCCTTGGCGGCCCGGTTGTTGGCGTAGATGGTGCCCACAAGGCCCAGGATGCCCGTGATCAGCGCCACGACGATGGCCTCACTCATGCGCCCTCCCGGAGCCGGGTAAGGCCCTTCTTTGCAATGATCTTGGCGTAGTCCTTGTAGGCGTGGGACAGGTCCACGTTGCCGCTGACGCCGGGGACCCTGGCGGTGCTGGTGTACTGCCACAGACCAAAGGGCCACCCGGGGGTGGGTTTGCTTTTGCGGTAGGCTGCCAGCCATACATCGTAGGGCTTCAGAGCAGCACCGCCCATGTACAGGTGGGTCTGGGCAAAGTACAGCCCGGTGTACAGCAGGGCGTAAAAGCCCCACCGCTCCACCGTGGCCAGCTGGTAGGCCGCCAGATCGGTGAGGGCCTGCTGGCCCAGGGACGTCAGGACGGCGTCCTCCAGGTCCACGGCCACCGGCAGCTGCACCGTTTTGCCCGTGAGCACGGTGCGGAGCAGCGCCAGCTCGGCATCTGCCTGGGCTTTGGTGACGGCCTTGCTGTAGTAGTACACCCCCACCGGGATGCCCAGCCGGGTGCAATCGGCATAGTTGCGCTCAAAGGTTGGGTCCCAGTAAGGCTTGCTGGGCTTGCCGTCGGCGGAGTTACCCAGGGCCCGGAGCATCACCCCGGACACCAGGCCGCTGGCCTTTACAGCGTCCCAGTCGATGGAGCCCTGCCACCGGGAGACGTCCATGATATCACTGGTCATTGTGGTCCTCCTTGCCGTCCAGCAGGGCTTTCAGCTCCTGGTACTGGTCCGCCGTCAGGCGGTCGGCGGCAAAAAAGATATCCAGCTTTTCCGCCAGGCCAGCGGTCTGGCCCCGTTGGATCATGCGTTTGCAGATACGGTACAACATTTTATGCAGTCCTCCTTTCAGGTGATGGTGGGGTCTACCCCGGCTTCCAGCAGGGTCAGGCGGTATTCCTGGTCCACAGCCACAGCTTCGGCATCGGCCTGGGCGGCCTGGGTCTCAGTGAGCAGGTCTGCAATGGTGGGGTAGTGGTAGCCGGAGAGCCAGATGTCTACGGTGTAACCGCCGGTAGTTCCGATGCCGCCTGCCAGCTCAAAGTGCAGGGTCCCGTCTGTCCGGAAAGTTGTGTTGGACGGAAAAGACGTGCCCTTGCCGAAGTCATGATTCACGGTGCCGCCTTTTGCGATGTCTACTTCTTTACCGTATGAGTGGGAGCTATCGTTGTACCTCGACTTGACGTGCACATAGTCAAGGCCGTCTGGCATCTTGATGTCGTAGGTTTTCCACTTTGTTCCAGTCGTTACATGGTAGTTCCACACCAGCCGGGGCTCCGACTTTACCGCCACGGCAGCGACGATCTTGTCGTTGAGGGTCTTGCCGCTGAGGGTGCCGTCCGGGGCAATGTCCAGGTAGTCCCCCACCTTTACGCCGCCCAGCTGGTCCGCTGTGGCGACAGGCAGGGTGTAGGGTGTGCCGAACTTGGCGTCGGCCTGGTCCTTAGTGTATCGCTGGGCCAGGGCGTCGCCGGTGGCCTTAGCGTCGGCAGGGGCGCCGTCCATGGTCAGGGTCTTATCGGTGCCAGCGGCGGCCTTGGCCTCGGAGGCACTTTTGGCGGCAGCCTGGGCACTGGTGGCGGCGGCAGAGGCACTGCCTGCCGCTGCGGTCTCAGCCTGGGCGGCTGCGGCTGCGCTGCTGGCTGCCTCCTGGGCTTTGTTGGTGGCGGTGGAGGCACTGCCTGCCGCCGCCGACTGGCTGGAGCTTGCGGCCTGGGCACTCTTGGCGGCAGCCTGGGCCTGGGTGGCGGCGGTGGATGCGCTGGAGGCAGCGTCGGTCTGGCTTTTGGCGGCGCCTGCTGCCGACTGCTCTGCGGCCTGGGCACTGGCGGTGGCGGTCTCCTCCAACCCGGCCACCTTGGCCTTGGCCTGCTCCACCAGCTGGGCCGTGGGGATGCCGGTTACCCCGTCCCTCATGACGCCGCAGACGGCCTCGTCGGCCCGGGTGTCGGCGAGGTCGGCACTGGTGATGGCGGTGCTGCCTGCCTTGCGAGTGACCAGTGCCAGGCCCAGGTCGTAGACAAGGCCTGTCCGGGTGATCTCCGGGGCCGTGGGGCTGGCAGAGTCCGGCTCGCCGGGCAGCACCAGCAGCCGGGTCTTGCGTGCAGCGGCGTCGTACCGCAGCACGATGCGGTCCAGCCGGGTGCGAGTTCCGTCTGCTGTGGGCAGTTCCACCGTTTGCGGATCCCGGCACAGGACACTGTACCCGGTCCAGCGGTCCGGGTGGATCCAGGCTCTGCCTGGGGCCACCGTCACGCTGGTGCCGCCGGATGCAGTGACGGCAAAGTCCTCCTCTGCGCTGTAGACACCGCTCTGGCGAGTGGAAAAATAGCCTGCTGCATCGGCAGCATCAAACTGGTAGTTGTCCAGGGGATAGGTTACGATCAACTTTCTTACCTCCTTCTGATGACAGGGGTGCCCACGGTGATCTTCCGGGTCTCAGAGCCGCCTTTACTGGTGATCTCCATCTCCGTCACCCGGGCAGAGGCTGTGAGCCGGACGCCGTCCACGATGCAGGTCACGATATCCCCCAGCTGGGCACGATCATCTGCCGGCACAAAGGTCAGGCTGTCCACCCGGGTGTGCTCCAGCAGCTTGGCCACGCCTCGCATGGCCAGTCGGTCCAGATAACTTTTGTCTGCCGTGGTCTCGCCCTCGTTGGGCTGTAGGTCCCTGGCATCCACGATGATCTCATGTCGGTCACTGCCAGTGCTGCCGATGTCTCCCACCACCACCTGGGCCCGGGTGGACTCCTCTCCTGCGCCCAGCACTAAGGCAACGTTGGCGTAGGAGACGTCACTGAGCTTGATCTGCACACTTTCCAAATTGCCGTAGGCCAGCTTGTACTTCAGGTTCGGATTTTGCTCCGGTCGGTACAGACCAAACAGCAGCCGCTTTTCGGCATTGCTGCCGATCATACGGACCCGGTATCCCACGTCCAGAGCCTGGCAGACAGTCTGGATGTACTCGTAGAGACTTTTGCAGCTCAGCTGCTGGGCGTAGGTCAGGCCGATGCCTGCCGCCTCATCCAGGGCAAGGCCCGGGATCCCACGCCCCCCTGCAAAGCACTCCTCAAAGAGCCCTCGCAGGGCCGTCTCGGCATCCTGGTTTGCGATGACAGTGGTGCTGACTCGCTGGCGGCACAGATCTGTCAGCGGATAGCCCGTTACCACCCAGGTCTTGCCCCGGCTCTCGTTATAGGCTGCCCGCAGGACCACTGCATTGGTGGTGCCATGCTCTCGCAGATAGCGGCCCGGAGCCAGCAGCTGGGCGTTTGCAGCGGTATTTTCCACCTCCAGCAAAAAGCTGCCGTCGGTGTTGTAGCCCTGCTTCCAGCTCATGGACTTCCAGCTTTCCACTTGCTGGATGGTGGCCAGGGTGGCAGGGTCGATCACGTCAAAAATCATCCGGATACACCCCCATGTAAGCAGCCCGGAAGGTCACACTGCACTGCAGGTCATCGGCACCGCTGTCTGCATCGGACTTCAACAGGTTGCTGCCGGAGTCCAGATAAAGCAGGTCGCTGTCATCGTCCAGGCACGCAAAAGCGTCCTCCACGACACCTGCTGTGATCCGCCGGACCTGCAGCTGGTTGTTTTCCCGGAATACTTTGAGCTGCTGGCCCTCGGCCAGGTCTGTGATCAGCCGCAGTTTTGCCCCGGTCACGCAGTTCAGCAGCACCGGGTTTTTTACAGGCAGTCCGGCCTCAAAGACTGCCGTGAAAGGAGCCCGGAAGTCTCCGTGGTTCCGTACATCCACAAATGCGCTCCGGTTCCGCACACCAAAGTGGTGGGGCGTGCCGTAGTTTACCGGAAAGCTGAACCCCGGCGTGTAGCCGCCCAGCAGTACCGACGTGGCCGTCATGCTCTGCCAGTAAGGCAGACGGCAGTAGACCATGGCCGAGAAGGTACGCTGGTTCCGGCTGCCTGGGGTCCGCACCACATAGGGGGACCGCTTGATAACGTACTCGCAGAAATAAGCGTCATTCAGGATCAGCTTGCCGCTGGATAGCGGCGGCAAGGCTTGCAGCAGCTCCTTGGCGGCTGCAGCCGTCCGGCATTCCCCGGTGATAGTCCGTACAACGCCTCCAACGGTCTGGCCCGTGATACTCTCGCCGATCTGGTTGACGCCCTGGGAGGTGGAGACCGTGACATCCACGCCGGAGATAGGTTCCAGATTCCCGTCCAGACCTGTGCCGGCATTGATATAGACTGTCCGCCCGGTGGCAGACTGGAAGGTGAGCTTATACGCCAACGAGGACACTCCTTTCCGCCATCCAAATGGCATCTCTCATGACATCGGCTGCCGTGTGAGTATCATCCACCGTCACATACTGGACGATGGTCACTCCACCAGAGCCAGAGCCAGGGTCACGGCCGCTGCCGGGGTCCGGTGCGGGGGCAGGGTCCGGGCCTGGATCCGATGGCGGCGTGGGGGTGTTGGGGGTGTCGATGGTAGTGGACGCCCCTCGCTTGTTCAGGGCCGCCACGGTCCTGCCCAGGGTCACCAGCAAGGCGGCAAGGCCTGCTGCCGCCACAGCGGCCAGGGCAATGCCGATCCCCGGGATGGAGGACAGGGTGGCCACCACCGCCGAGATCACGCCGGACAGGGCCGTGCCAATGGTGCCCACCATACCGCCAATGGCAGCGAACAGCTGGGGGAAAAAGGCTGTGATGCCGCCGGACAGGGAGCTGCCCAGCAGGGTCGCCAGGCCTTTTAAGGAGGGGATGGCCCCCTGGAGAGCCTGGCCGATGCTGCCCAGGCAGGCAGACACCTTCCCGGCCAGGGGTGCCAGATTCTTGCCAAGGCCCTCACCGATGGTCTGGGCCACGGTCTTGCCCAGGCTGAACACGCCAGCCCATCCCTTGGTGCTGTAGGCGTCGTTCAGGGCCGTCAGCAGGCCGGTGATGGTATCGTCGGCCCACTTCTTTTGCCCGGAGCTCATCCCGTTGTACAGGCTCTCCAGCACAAACTCGCCTACACCGGCCCAGTTCTTGCTCTTGATCGCCGTGACCAGGTTTTTCACCGAACCGATGGGGCCGTCGTTGATCAGCTTCTGGACGTTTCCGGACAGGGTTGCAAAGGGCTGCGCCACACTGTCGGCGGCCTTCTGGGCTGCCGACTGCAGGGCCGGGACGCCCTGGGTGATGCCCTCTGCAAACTGCTCCATCATCTCCGGCATCCACTTGTCATCCCCGGCCAGTGGCCCCTCGTCCGGGGTGGTGTGATGCAGGAACTTTGCCACGGCCCCGGCTGCCTCCTTGGCGGCGTTGCCCACCGCCGACAGCTTGTCCCGGATGCCCTGGACGAAGTTGGTGATGATGTGATGGCCCCAGGTCAGGGCCTCCTGGGCCAGCTGCAGAGCCTTTTCGGCCACCACCTGCCCCACCTGGAGCATGGCCCGGCCAGCTTCCGGTGCGTTTTCCACCAGAGCCTTCGCCAGGGCCACTACCACCTTGGCAGCCGCCAGGGCGATCCGGGGCAGGTTGTCCACCAGAGCTGTGGCCAGGTTGACCACCAGCTGCCCACCGACGGCCACGATCTTGTCGGCGTTCTGCTCCAGATATCCAGCCAGGCCGGTGAGCATCTGGGTGGCACTGCCAGCCAGCTTCGGCACCTCCTGGACCAGACGTCCGGCAAAATCCGATGCGATGTCCACAGCGGCACTGGCCATGCCGGCAAGCCCTCCGCTGCGGAAGCCGTCGGTCAGGGCCGTCATGCCCTCTGTTACATAGGGCAGCACCTGGGCCCCCAGGGCATTTTTGAAGCCTGTGCCAATGGTGGTCAGGTCCTGCAAAGCGTCCTTGAAGCTGGCAGAGGCTGCCACCGCCTCATCGCTCATCACACCGCCCAGGTCGTTGACAGCCTGCTTCATGGCGGCTGTATCCTCTGCACTGGTGTTCAGCAGAGGGCCCAGCTCCTGGGCGGCCTTGCCCAGCAGGGTGGTGGCGATGTTGGTGCGCTCGGCACCTGCTTCCATCCCCTGCAAGCCGGTGACGACAGCAGCAAAGACCTCCTCGGTGGACATGGAGGCTACCTGGTCCATGCTCAGACCCACCGCCTGGAAGGCAGCCACCTGATCCTCTGAGCCGTCGGCCACCGCCTTGGTCAGGGTTTTCATGCCGCCCTTCAGGGAGTCGATGGAGGCTCCGCAATGGCCCAGTACAGCATCCCACTCCTGGTATGCCTTTGCACTGATGCCCAGTTTCTGGCTCTGCTTGTCGATGGTGTCGCCTACGCTGGCTACGTTGTCTGCAAAGCCAAACAGTGCGGTACCGGCAGCGGCGATGCCGGCCGCTGCACCAGCCGCAAATTTTGCGGCACCGGATACCAGCTTGCCCAGCTTATCCTGGGTGCTTTGGGCCGCTTTGTCGGTTTTCCCCAGGCTTTTTTCGGCCTCGGAGCTATCGATCAGGATGGATCCGAAAAGCCGGAAGATCTCAGTCCCACTGGCCATCGCCTGCCTCCTTCCATGTCAGATCCATCAGCTGCCGGCAGTCGTCGCAGATGTCCTTGACGCTGCGGATCGGCTGGCGGACCGGTGTAGTGGCCTTGTCGAAAGCCTTGTACTCGGGGTACTGGTCCTCGTAGCGGAGATACCAGCGCAGACGCTTTTCCTCCTGCTCGATCAGCTCCATCATGCGCCGGATATGCCGGACCGCCTCGGTCCAAGTCCAATCCTCCAAAAAGGACAGGTTGCCTCCATACCGGTGCAACAGCGCATCGATGATCACATCCGCATGATGTGCTTGACTTTGATAAAAAAACTCAGCAGGTCGTTTTCTTCCGTCAGCTGGATCACGGCATCGGCCAGCTGGTTCAGATCCATGGCCCGCACCGCATCCCCGTTGGGCTGCTCCAGCGGACCTGCCAGGAAGTGGAAGATCAGCCGCTCGCCGTCCTTGCTGTCAATGGCCTGCTCCAGGCACCCACCCAGAAAGCGGATGCCTGCGGCACTTTTTGCCTCGTCCGTCTCGGCGTTGGAGAGGGCCTCGATAAGTTCGTTGATAGGCCCGGTCAGGTCCATGGCCCGCAGCACTCGCAGGGCCGGAAAGATGTCGCTGCCATTCAGTTTACGCATTGCTTATGCCTCCGAAATCGTAGGATAGTAGATCTTAAAGGGCGGAGTGTCCGGTTCCTCCAGACTGTAGTGGGCCGTCAGGGTCAGGGCCAGGGTGCCCTCCTCACCGTCCTTGGGGTTGACAGAAAGGTCCGCCGTGTTGAAAGCGTTGAAAATGGTGATCACCACAGGCTTCTCGCTGCCGCTGATGCGGCCGATGTAACTCAGGCTGCCGATGTAGTCCCCATCCTCCAGCACCGCCTTGGGGGTAATGGTCGTGTAGTCCTGCCCTGCAGTGCTGTCACCGGCAGACAGCTTGGCAGCTGCCAGCGAGAGCCGGAGGTTTTCGGCCGTGATCTCCTTCACGGTGGTCTGGAGGTTGGCAGCCCAGCTATCCAGGATCCAGTTGCCCTTGGTGTTCTCAGCCACGCCATCAATGTCCAGGTAGTGGCCGTTTTTGGTGGCGGTAAAGGTACTGCCGCCGGAGGTAGCCCCCAGGATCTTCTTGGCGGTCTTGGCAGTCTCATAGGTATCCTTAGACGGATCATAGTCCTTGACCAGGATGCCGGCACCCAGCAGCAGGTGGGCCTTGGTCTCGGAGGTCTGACCGGTCATGCGCTTATGGTTAAAAAGACTCATGTGTTAGCCTCCTCTAGTAGTAAACTCAAAGGTGACAAGCCGACGATAGACCGTCTTGTCACTGTCCTCAACCGGAGCACTCCGGCCGGAATACAGCCAGTAAAAAAGCGCATCCGAGCAGGACGCAAAGTCGTCCAGCCCGGTGCGTAGCTTTTCGGCCAGGGCATCCACCTCACTGGCAGAGGTGGTGCCTGCCACGATGCAGGACAGCGTGCCGTGCACAGCGTCCTCTGCGCCCCAGATGGTGGCGGTATAGCTGATGCGAGGGTAGCTGGCGGCAGCACTGCGGGTGTAAAACACACTGGTCTCAGCCAGGCCGGTCACCTCTGCGATCTTTGTGCCAACGGCTCGCTTAAAGAGCTCAAACGTCTGGTCACTCATCCGGCTGCATCTCCTCCTCGTTGATCAGGCCCAGGGCCCGGTTCTCGTCCTCCACCGCCGAAAGGTAGTGCCCTTCGATGATGCGGATCTGGTCGATGTTGTCCTGCACAGCGGACCGCAGGATGCCACGGCGTGGCTGTCCGCCCTCGCCAAGCTCCTGCAGCACGCCATACCAGGTGTTGTGCTTGATGCCCACCTGAAGGTCGGTCTCTCGCTTTCGCACCCAGTAGGAAAAAGCCCCGCTTTTTCCGTAAAAGCGGGACTTCAGAGTCAGGCGGCCCATGTGAGGCCGGGCCTGTGATGCCTGACGGCACCACCGCACCACGACTTTGCCTACATCTCGCAGGGCTGCCCGGCTCAATTCCCGGATGGTGTACTGGGTGCGGTCGATCTCAGACTGGTAGGTGATGCCGTTCTTGGTGATCTTCATGCCGGAGGGTGGGTTTGCCACGTCAGTCGCCCCCCTTGCGCTGGCAGTGCAGCTCGATGAAATCTCCGGACAAGTAGGTGCGAATGACGGTGTACTGGACGCCGTTCACACGCACTTTCTGCTGCCCGGCATACTCCTGCTCATAGAGCCGGAGCACCACCTCAGGACGGTACTCGGTGTTGGCCGCCTGGTAAAATTCCGCTGCCGTCACGCTGGACAGGGTGGCGATCACCTGGGTCTCATGGCGCAGGGTGCGCTGCTCGTGGTCCTCTGTCTGCTGGTACTCCTCGGCGATCAGGGTAACATCAACGTACCGCTGCATGGCCATCCCCCCAATCTGTATACCCGGTGGCGCACATCAGCTGAGCTTTCTGCTCATCGTAGGAGGCCTTGAGCCGGTCATACTGGTCCGCCTCCCCAAAGTTGGCTTTACAGTAGGTGATCACCGCTCGCTCCACCAGCGGTGACGCAACGTTTTCGCCGGTTTTCACTCCTGCCAGCTGCAGATCCGCGGTGCCGGCAGCCACCAGGTCCTGCAGCTCCGCATCGAATACCGAGGTGGTGATCCGGAGGGCCAGTTTGACCTTATCCAGCAGCTCCATTACGACAGCTCCCTTCAGGCGATCGTGATCTCGGCAAAGGCCTTGTCGTCGATCAGTGCGCTTTCGCCCCGGGCGTAGCCGCTCATGATGTTGACGTGCTTTGCGATGTCACGGTCGGTCTCGATCATGATGTCCTGCACCATGTTGCAGGTGACCTTGGTGGGGTCGCCGATCAACAGCTTGTCATCCGCCACGGCGTCCTCGATCTTGATCTGAGCGCCCAGCACCACGCCCTCGGCACCAGCCTGCATGGAGGGCTGGAAGATGGGGCGGCCGGTGGTATCCACCATGGACACCAGGCGGTTGTAGATGGTGGACCGGGTCGCATAGACCACCACCTTGGAGGCCCGCTTGAGGGTGCCAAAGGCCTTGGTCAGGTCTGCGTAGGTCAGGCCCTTGGCAGCTGCCACAGCTACCTTGTTGCCCTCTGCCAGGCCGCCCTCGATGGCGGTCACGGTGTGGGATGCCATGGCCTCGCTGATGCCGTTGGCGATCTCCTGGGTCAGGTACTTCTCAAAGGCAGGGATGGCCATGGACTGCAGCGCATAGCTGATCTTGATGGTCTTGGAAAAGTCCTTGCCGGACAGGGTCACCTTCACAAAGGTGTTCTGCTCGTCATCGTTGGCGGCGTTCTCGGCCACCTGCTTGGCAGCACCGGCGGTGACGGCAGTGTGCTTGGCAATGTCGATGATGGTGCCGGTGCGGAGAACGGTAATGTCGCCCATGATGGCGTGCTGGCCGCTGACCAGGTCCCAGATCTCGTTCAGCAGGGTGGTGGGCACCACCACACCGGTGGTGGCGGTGGTGGCGGTATAGGCGGCACGGGTCTCTGCATCCAGGTCCCGGCCCATCAGGTCACAGATGTAGGCCCGGCGATACTCGGCGCTGTCCACCGTCATGGCCTGCCGCTGTGCCTGGGCCGCCGGGACACCCAGCTGGCCTGCCTCCGCAAAGCTGCGGACCATGGTGCCGCCGCCTGCTGCCACCTGGGCCCGGGCCTGGGCGTTGGCCTGGGCCTGCTGGCGCAGCTGGATCTCCTCGGTGTGCAGCTGGCGCATCTCCTGCAGCAGTGCAGGCAGGTCGGCACCTTCGGCCTCCATCTCAGCCAGGATCTGGGTGCGGCGCGCTTCGATCTCTTCAATAGTGTGCATGGTCAAACCTCCGATAAAATTTTGATCTTGAGTTTCAGGGCTGCACGCTTTTCAGCCTCCGCCTTTGCCTTTTCGGCCTCTGCCGAAAAGTAGCTGCGTGCAGAGATATCCGTTGCATCATAGGCAGGCCGGTCCACGGCTGCCACATCAAACAGACGCTTGATCCCGATGATGCGCCGGGTATGCGTATCGCTGTTGTAGGCGTCCTCCGACACCACAAAAGCGAAACTCATCTTGTCGATATAGCCGCCCTTGATCTCCTCGTAGAGGCGGCGGCCCTCCTCGGTGCCGGACAGATCTGCGGTGACCTTCAGGCCCCGGCTGTCCACCGAGAGGGTCAGGGTGCCGTTTTTGGTCCGGGCCACCGGCTTGCCCCCATGGTTGTAGTTCATCACCACATCCTGCATCTCGGTGGAGGCAAAGGCCGTGGAGGCGATCTCCTCCTTGTAGTCCACACCCTCCACGCTGTACAGCACCGTAGGGGTGTCAAACACGGCAGCGTAGCCTTCCACCACGGCCTTATTTTCGCCGTCGGCGGCTCGCAGCTCCACAAAGCTCCGGTATTCACGGTCTTTACTGATCATTGGGGTTCCTCCTCCATGCTTGCTTTTTTGTACTCGCCCCGGCAGATGAACACCTTGCCCTTGCCATCCGGCAGCGGCGGCAGATTCCAGATCTCTCGCACCTCATCCGGGCACATATAGCCCCGGTCGATGGAGGCATTGGAGATCTCCATCTTGTCCTTGTTGGACATATACTGCAGACGGTTTGAGGTAGCCATGATGTAGCTGCCGTGGGCCCGTTCGTTGGTGGAAAAGGCCATCTTGGTCAGCACATCACTGAGCTGGACGGCAAAGGGCTCAACGGCTCCCTCGTAGAATGCTGTCCAGGCGTCGCCAAAGGCCTTGTTCTGCAGAATGTCCTCGTTGACACCAAAATACTCGAAGATGTTGGTGCGGATGAGCTGCATCTGGTCGGCATCCACCACAAAGGGCGTACTCCGGACCTGCTGGATCTCGGTGTAGTTGTTGGGGAACAGCAGCAGGCCGCCGCCGTCTCCGCTGAGATTTTCCCGGGTGAACCGCTTGCGCTCCTGGGTCAGGTCCTCCGCTTTCTGGAAGTTGTTGAGCTTTGCCATAAAGCGGTAGGTGGCACTGGACTTCACGGCCTCCGAGATGCCCTGGTTCTGGACGGTGATCAGCTCCATGGTATGGAGCAGAGCCTTGTTGTCTGAACCGAAAAAGTCACTCTCGTACTGGTACCGGGTCATGATGCCGCACCGATCGTACTGGATGGCAGCGGTGCTGCCGTCGCTGAACCGATACCGCAGCCAGGCCTGGCCCTGGTACTGCTCGATGGTGCAGCGGCTGGGCAGGATGGGAAAAAATCCGGTGATCCGGTCGGCGTCTCCCAGCACCGGCACGATAAAAGCCGTGCCCTGCATATCCAGGATGGTGGACAGCCGATACAAAAACTGCCCCCAGGTCTGCCACTCGTTGGGGCCGTACTGGAGGCGTGTCTGCAGCTCCGGTTTGCCGGAGCCCTTTGCACAGATGGAGAGCTTGCTGATGTGGGTAGCCTTTGCGTGGATCACTGCACGGACCAGCTCGGACTCGTACAGCTGCCCATCCCAGGACGTAAAGGCCGGGGTGTACCCGGTCAGCATCTTGAAGTACCCCTCCGCCCTCCCGGAAGGGGTCGGTCTCCGACCAAAGATCTTGTCAAATAGTCCCATGTTTACTCCTCGTTTTTCAGCTGCTGGCCGATCTCTGCGGCCCACTTCTGGCGGACCGTCATGGCATCCAGCAGAGCAGCACAGCCGTCGATATGGTCCGTCACGCTGATCTTGACCGGGCGCATCCGTCCGCTGTCCACCTCCACCTTCATGCCAGTGTTCAGCAGGTGGGCCTTCAGCAGGTCGTTATCTCCAAAATCAAAGATGCCGTCCTTGATCAGGCCCTCGGTCTCCCGGATCACCGGGGTCAGGTTGAAGCCCTGGAAAACGTCGTCCATCTGGAAGCCATAGGCGGCCATGTCCTGCACCAGATACTGAGCGGTGTACCGGTCGTAGCCGATCTTGAGGGGCAGGATCTCGTACTGCTCCACCAGCATCCGGAACCAATCAAAGCAGTCGTGGTAGTCCACAAAGTTCTCGCCGCTGAGGGTCAGCCAGCCTCGCTGCTCATAGATAGCGTAAGGCAGGCCGTCCCGGGCAGTGGCCTCCTCCAGCTTTTCGGCCGGGAGGAAAAAGTGGGCAAAGACCCTCAGCCGCCCATCCAGCTCGATGACTGCCACGCAGGCGGTCAGGTCGGTGGTACGGCTCAGGTCGATGCCGCCTACGCAGTAGCTGGAGCGGCAGTCCTCCAGCAGCAGCGGTTCTCCGCTGCACCGGGCCACGGCCTCGGTGGGCAGCCATGCCTGACTGCTGCTCTGCTTCAGGTTGCAGTACTTGACGATAAACTCGGCCCGCTTGGAGAGGCTGCCCTCGGCAATGGCGATCTCCTCCAGCAGGTAGTCCACAGACACGGACACCCCCAGATTGGGATTGCTCTTTCTCAGCTCGTTGATGTCGTTCCACTTGTCGATCTCGTCGATCATATACAAAAAGGGAGCCAGCCTGGTCTCCCGGGAATCTCCCAGCAGAAACCGGGTGGCTCGCTTCATCAGCTCGTCATAGATGCCCTCGTTGACGTAGCCTGCCGTGCTGATGCTTAAAATCAAAGGCTGCCGCCGGGCACCCAGGGCACTTTTCATGACCTCGTACTGCTTCAGCCCCTGATCCCCCGGCCAGGATGCGATCTCATCGCAGACGGTCAGGCTGGGGTTGAAGCCATCGGACTTCTTGGCGTTGAAGGCGATCTTTTTGACGCTGCTGTTGCTACTCTCCACATACAGGTCCGACTTGCGCCGCTTGATGCGCCGTGCCAGTTCCGGCTCTGCCATGGTGGACTGAAAGAACGCCTCATACACCAGGTCGGCCTGGTCCAGCTTGGGAGCCACGCAGTAGGTCTTTGCACCGTACTCGCCGTCAAGGAAGGTGCAGTAGCTGATGATAGCACTGGCAAACAGGGTCTTACCGTTCTTCCGGGCCACAATGAGCACCACCTCCCGGAACTGTCGATTCCCACTTGCGTCCAGGACGCCGAACACCACCGACACAAAGGCCTTCTGCCACAGCTCCAGCTTGAGGGTGTCAGAACGCCCCTCGCTGTGATGGCAGAAGGTCTCAATGTACCGGATCGCCCGGAAGGCTTTTTTCTGGTCAAAGAAAAAGGACTGCTTTTGCAGTCCCTCGATCAGGTAGCGGTAAAACATCCGGATCCACCTGCCCACCACGATGGTGCCGTTTTCCATGGCCTGATAGTAAGCCAGCAGGTAGTTATCCATCTTCCTGCATCTCCGTCAGCCGGTCCTTAGGCTCCGGCGGCTTGCCCAGCTCCTTGATGATGGTGAGCATGGTCTGCAGGGTGCGGTTGGCAGCATCGGCGTGCTTTGGCAGCTCCTTCACCAGTGGGTTGGCATAAACGTTTTCCCGGCCCTTGACGTACTCTTTGGAGGTGGTCAGGCTCCCGTCCTCCTCGTCCAGGGCGTCCCGGATGTTTTGGATCACCCGGGCCTGCACGTCGTACTGTTCCACAGCCTGCAAAAACAGAGCGTTCTTGTCCACCCCGTAACGCTTGGCCATCCGGAGCAACTTGCTCTTTGTGGGGCTGGCTCGGCTCATCTCTTGGCAACTCCTTTCCATTTCCAAAAAAATCCCTGCGGACCTGAGAGCGGAAAAATGAACTTTGCCCCTCGGTCACCTGGCCTTGAAAAAATATTTTTGATAGGGGGGATACTCACCCTGGAAACACCCTCCCAAAAGCATCCACAGAATACCGCTTTTTATTCCCGTGCAGTTTCATGTGGCAGCTCCGGCATACCAGCTCCAGGTTATCCCAGCACAGAGACACTGCCGGGTCCTGGATGGTGACTGGCGTGAGATGGACCTTGTGGTGCACGATCTCGCCAGCTGTCACCCTGCCGCTTTTCAGGCACTCCTCGCACAGGCCGCCTACGCTGGCAGCATACGAGTCCCGGCAGTGCTGCCAGGCTTTGCTCTTGTAAAATCCTTGTGCAAAATCTTTGGCCATAACAGCCTCCTTGTTGTGGAGCCGTTGGCTGGACTCGAACCAGCACCCACACGTCCCCCGCCTTAAATGGGCGGCGCTCTGCTTGAGCTACAACGGCATAAAAAGTGGAGTACGCAGCTGCCCGCAACGACAGCTTGCAGGGTAGGATGGGAAAGAACCCGCTTGGCGATATGCTGCCACGCACTCCGGGATGATGCTGCTATGACCTGTATCTATTCAGCGGCCCGCCGGGGTGGTGCCCCTAGCGGCCGCCGGATAGCAATAAAGACCCGGCTGGTACATTCAGGCTTTTGGTAGTTGATGGGTGATCCTCTGTGTCAGCCGGGCAGCACAAAGCCCACAGGGTGAAGGGAGTAAGGGAACCTTTCCTGTGGGCTTTGGCAGTCTAATCATATCACAGGCAAAACAGTGCAAAACAGTGCGAGTTGGCCCAAAAACAGTGCGAAACAGTGCGTCTTGCTCCAAAAACAGTGCTTTTACTGGCGTCCCTGGATGCAAAGCTCCTTTACGGCCCTCTTATGCCGTCGGTATACCCAGCTTACGTCCATGCCCATCTTGGCGGCGATCTGCTCCCACTTTTTGCCGCCGATGTACCGCAGGTACAGGATCTCGTAATCCTGCACATCTGCGGTCTGGCTCATGGCAGCCAGGATCTCCTTGCGGATGGCCTGGCACTCCATCACCTGGGCGTTGGCTGCCTGCACGGCCTCCATGATCTGCTCCACCGACCGGGGCAGAGCCTGACCGTCACCAGGGCCGCCGGGCACCGAGGACAACACCTGGGTGACGTGCTGGGCGGCGGCACGGTATCGCTCTACCTCCTCCAGCTTGATCTTTTCCAGCTTGGCGGCCTTGCGATACCGCCGCAGCCACTGCTTTTTTTCTTCGTAGGTCATGGGGCAAGCCTCTCTTTCACCACCCCGTGGGGAGCTCCATCTGGTCCGCCGGGGCAAAATCTTCGCTGTAGTTTTCGGCTGGGTCCGGCGCAGGCTGCCACTCGTGGTATTGGGGCTGCCACCACATGGGCACCCTGCCGGTGGCTCCCTCCCGGTTTTTGGGGATGCGGAGGTTCACCTCAAAGTAATCATTCGGCCCCTGCAGCTGACGCTCCCCGTCCACCTGGCTCTCGATGAACACCACGGCGTCGGCGTCCTGCTCGATGGTGCCGGAGCCCCGGAGATCTCCCAGAGCCGCCTTTTTAGCCCCACCGTTCCGGTCGGTGGTGCGGTTCAGCTGCACCAGCTCCACCACGGTGATGCCGGTCTCCATGGCCAGCTCCTTCAGGCTCCGGGTCACATCTGCAAGACGCTCCTGCTCCTTGCGGCCTTGCTGGGTGTCGGTGACCAGACCGATGTGGTCCACGAACACCACCCGGGGGCGATACTTCATCACCCGGGCCCGGATGTCCTCCACCGTCATCCGGGTGCCGTCATCGTAGATCATGCCGGTGTGGCCCTTGATGAGGGCAAAGGCGTTGGCAAGGCTCTCCCGTTCTTCCCCGGTCAGCTTGCGGTCCCGCAGCCGGGTGGAGTTGATGCGTGTGAGCTTGGACATGGTGCGGAGCATCAGCTTACGGCGGTCCTCCTCCATGGTCAGGTAGTACACCTGGCAGCAGTTGCTCAGCCGCAGGGCCAGAGCCAGGGCCAGGTCTGTTTTTCCGTGGCCCGGGCGGCCAGCAATGACCGTGACCATCTTTTCGCCAAACAGACCCAGCTCATCCAGCTCACGCCAGGCCAGCTTGACGTTGGTGTCCGGCTGCTGGAGCCACTGGAGCGTCTCGTCCCAGACCTGGGCAAACTCCTTGACGTTGGCGTCCACCGACGCTCGCCGCAGATGCTCCTGCACCTTCAGGGCCTCGCTCAGGTCCCGGCACAGGGTGTCGGAATCCCCAGGGTCCAGGGATATCTTGGCGGCAAGCTCCTGCAGCAGCCGCTTGCGGTAGTCCTCCATCACCAGGGCCTCGTAGTCCTGCACATGGCTGATGGTGGGCACCATCTCCGCTGCCAGCATCATCAGGGGTCGGAAGTCGGCCCCCAGCATCCGCTCCAGGATCACGGCATCCACGTTATGCCCGGTATCCAGCTGCACTTTGATGGCACCGGCCAGCTGCCGATAAGGCCCCTCCTGGAACATCTCCGGGGTCAGACGCTGCATTGTGGCCTTGCACGCCGCCGGGTCCAGGATGGCTGCCCCCAGCACTGCCAGCTGGTGCTGCTGGGCCGTGGTGATCTTCCTGCCTGTCATGCGCCGCCACCTCCCAGCAGATCTGCCAGGGTGGTGTCCTTGGTGATCTTGCGGGGCTTGTCCGGGGCAGCAGCTGCCTTATGTACCGCCGCCGGGGCCTTGTCCACAAAGTCCTTGACCGCAAACACGCCGGTCCAGCCGTTTTCGATGCTCTGGTTCAGCATGGCCATGGCGTACCCGGCCCGGTCCTGGACCCCGGCCTGATCCACCAGTCGCTTGATAGACTTGCAGATCTTCTTTGCCACCAGAGGGTTCCACAGCTTTTTCTTGTCCTGTTTGGCCAGGGCCTGGCGATGCTGGTCAAAGTCCATCAGGGTATCATACAGCCCCGCCGGGCCGCCCCGGGAGAACTCGTCAAAGACCTCAGCCACCGTCAGGCTGCCGGGCTCCTCTCGCACCTGCGTGTGCGCCCCCGCACGGGGTTTATTATTATTAGCTTTATCGCTTTTATTATTACCCGGCAATTCGCCGGGGGTCTGTACGGCAATTTGCCGGGGGTCCACACGGCATTCTGCCGGGGGCGGCAATTTGCCGGGGGTGGCATTCTGCCGGGGGGCCTGTTCGACTTCTTCCACTGCAGGACGCAGAGCGGTATACCGATTCACCGCTACGCCATTGATGAGTTCCTGCCATTTCCGCAGCAGTCCCTTTGCCTCCAGTGCTTTCAGGGTACGCTCCACGGTCCGTGTGTCGATCTCGTAGTAGTCTGCAATATACTTGATGGAGCCATAGTAGCAGCCCTGTTCGTCCTGCGTGAAGCCCCAGATCAGGCAATAAACATCCAATTCAGTGCCTTTCAGGTGGTAGTCAGAGATCATCCAGTGCGGCTGTACGGTATAGCTTTCCTGTTTCACGATCATGGTTTACCCTCCTCCATCAAAACGGCAGGTCGTCGGTATCGTCGATGACCGCAAAGTCGTCGGCGGTGCTGTAGCTGGGCTCCGGGGCTGCCTGGGTCTGGTGGGGCACCTGGCCAGAGGGCCGTGTGTCGGTGCTGCCCTTGGAGCCTGCAAAGTTGACGGTATCCGCCACCACGGCAACGGCTGTACGATTGTTGCCGTTCTTATCCTGGTAGTTGTTGGTCTGAAGGCGGCCCTGAATAGCAATCAGACTGCCTTTCTGGAAATACTTGCTCACGAAATCGGCCTGCTGCCGCCAGGCCACGATGTCGATGAAATCGGCCTGACGCTGCTGGCCCTGTTTGGCGAAATTGCGGTCGCAGGCAATGCGAAAACGGCAGACGTTCACCCCTGCCGGGGTGGTGCGAAATTCCGGGTCCGCCACCAGGCGGCCCATGATTGCGATAACATTAAGCATGGAGATAGTCCTTTCCGACAGCGGCCATCCAGGCAGTGTGTGCGCCGGGGCCATTCTGTTCCTCGTATTTTGCCTGAGCCGCTGCCTTCAGGGCCAGGGCGCAGGCGGCGTTATAATGGGCACTGAGGCCCGGTTCGTTGTGGTGCTGGTGACACAGCCAGACCTTCAGGCCGTGCCGCTCAGAAAAGCACCGCAGGGGCCCCGGGAGCACATGGTGCTCCTCCAGCCCCCGGGTGGTCTTGACCCCATACCAGCGGCGGCAGATGTAGCATTCTTTTTCTGTCTGAATGATGCTTTTGGACATAGATCATTTGCTCCATTCCTGCCAATAAGCAGTTACAACGGGGTCACTGACCCCCATCTCAGCCAGGCGGTCAAAGATCCCGTCGATCAGGTTTTTCATTTCTTGGGTGGTGAAGGTGGAACTGCCCTGGGTGCACTTGACGGTGCAGCGGTCATGGTCCAGGATCTCCACCAGGTGGACCAGGCGATAGCAGCCCCGGAGAATATCCAGGGCCCCTGCCGGGACCTCCAGATAGTCCACCTTGGCCCCGTACTTCTCCAGCATCTCCAGATAGCAGTCCTCCGGAGTTACGCCTCCGGTGCGGTGGGCGTTGTAGTGGTCTGCCATGATGGTGAGCAAGGCCCACATCAGGCTGTTCTGGGCAATGCTGCGGCCCTTGCGCTCCGGCTCCACCGTCAGGGTCAGGTGCAAGGGCCGGCCCTGGGCCAGTTCATCCAGACGCTGGTAGATCTGCTTCTCCACAAACTCCCCGGCGTTTTCCACCTGGATGCGTTGAGACTGTGGATCATACACCACCGGCAACCGACCGATCACTCTGCTTGCCATACCACTTTGCGCTCCCCCTGCAGCAGCTGCACCCCGATGATGCGGCCATCCTCCCCACGCAGCAGCTTGTCCACGGTCAGGGCACTGTGCAGACGGTAGCCTGCCACCACAGGCGGATCGTTGGGACTCTTGGCTCGCTTGTGCACCGGGTCAAGGGCCACCTGATCGGCGGCAAAGGTCATGGAGGGCAGGGCCATCACGTCGGCACCGACCCCCCAAAGGGCCGCAGCCGCCAGGAAGCTGCCGTTTTCCTTCCACTTGTCCGGGTTTGAGATCTGGAGCCTGCCTGCCGGGGCAGCGGCATCCTTGATGGCAAAGTTATTCATCAGGGGGTGATACACCCCCACGCCGCACCAGAGACGGCCATCGGCAAAATAGAACCGCCGGGTCCAGCCCAGGGTGCCAAAGGTCTCATCCATCATGTGCAGCACCGCAGCCGGATCTGGCAGCAGCCGGACCCGGACCGCATCGGCGCCACACTCGCACAGCACCACCTGCACCTCCTGGGCCGCTGTCTGGCGAGGTTTTGGGGCAAACAAGGGAAACTGCACCTCCTGGGCCGCCGGGCGTTGCTGGGCAGTCTGAGGGGCTTTTCTGCGAGGGTTACTTTTTGCGGTAGTAGACATCCTGTAAACGTTCTCCTTTCTCGTTGTAGGACAGAGGGTCTGCCAGCGGATGGAGCCAGCCATACTGCAAGGCCCCTTGTGCGGCGGCACGCTGCTGCGGCTTGACGCTCCACAGCGTATTCATTTCGTCTGCCGTGACATTGACGGCAGTGCGGCTGTACCCGGTGCAGGGCACCATGCAGACCACCACCCCGTCTGCGGAGGTGGCATAGACCACCGGAGGCATCCGTTTGCGGAGCTCCATCAGCTGCCGGATCTGCTTGGCCGGAGCCGTGGCCCGGGGCCACAGCCAGTCCTCATCCAACAGCCATACCAGTTTGCCGTCTACAAGGCCTTTTTGGGCCTGGGGCCAGGCCTTGGCGGAGAGCTTGCGCCGGACCGTGGCCGGGGTCTTTCCGTGGAGGGCAGCCCACTGCTCCACCGTCACCATATTGCCCATGGGTTCATCTCCTTTCTGTGTCTTGATACACTGGCAGCGGCTTTTGTTTTACCTCCTGCCGCTAGTGGAGGATGCTGCTACAGGTTTTTCATGGAAACGCCTCCAGACGTGTGATCTGATAGATGGAGTTATACAGGTAGTGCCTGCCGCCTCGCAGATACTCCAGATTGTTCAGCAGCATCTCCAGATGATACAGGGCAGGCGGCGGATTGCTGCCCTTGAGGTGGTAGTGCAGCCAATGGATCAGCTCCCCCAGCTGCGGATCGTTCATCCGCAGCACCGTGGAGGCCGGAAACTTGCGCCCATGGCCGTCCACGGCGTAGTACAGGATGCCGGCATATTGCAGGTACTCCGGATCTGTGCTATACTCCGGGGTGAGAAACGTTTCTATCCTCACTTTGAGCTTGTCCGTGTTGGCGCACGGGCAGGCTCTTTCTTTTTGGCCGGTCATAAGCCGTAGACCTCACGCATAAACGAGGCCTCTTTGTCGTGGAAGGTCACGCCTTTTGTACTGCTGCCTGCGATTTTGGAAAAATCGTCCTTGACGGCTGCGGCAACCCTTTCGCCGACGACTTCGATCATTGCTTTTTTGATATCAGCGGGGATATTTTTCTGTTGGATGCGGTCAGCCACCGAGGATGCCAGTGCCAGTGACAGGGTCGCCCAGATCTGGCTTTGCGAGATAGGCTTTTCGCTCTCAGCGCAGACGGCAAGCTGTCCGTTTTCGTCTTTGATAATGATCTTCATGCTTTTTTCCTTCCTTTTCCTCTGCCATGGGGACGGGGCAGCTCCACCTCGCTGCGCTGGATCAGCTCCCTGTGCATGATGTACTTATATGGATTTTTGGGCTGCCGGGTCTGGCTGTGGGCATAGTGGGTGGTAAAAGCCGCAGTGCTTTTGTACCCCAGCCGCCGGGCGCACACCTGGGAGGTACCGGAGGCCATCAGCTCACCGGTCCGGGCATCCCAGACGGTGTACCAGTAGCAGCCGCTGTAAAAGTTTGGCACGGTCAGGCCCCTCGCTGTGGTTCTTCACCGAGCACCCAGAGCAGCCGCTGGATTACTTCGTTGGTTTCCACCAAGGCGCTGCCGCATTCGACCCTGCCGGTGTACCACCCAATGGTTTGCAGCAGCCGATCTCGCAAAGCACGCAGCTCTTTCAGGTCGTCCATGTTACCCTGCCTTTCTCCCGTTGGAGGTCGTGACGGGGGTCTGCTGCTGCTCCAGGGCGATACGTTCATAATACTTGCTGTCGGCAAGCATCCCCCACACACTCATGGGCAGGCCCAGGCCCAGCGCAGCCAGCACCCAGGGTGCGGCCTTGGCCGCCGCAGCCACTTCCCAGCTGCCCCACATGACCAGCAAATGCACGATGCCAGCGTTGAGCCAGACCAGCACCTGGGCTGCACCCACACCAGCCAGAGCGGCTACGGCACAGGTCTCAAAAAGTCGTTTCATTGTCCTTATCCTCCTCAATTTCCACTCGGCTTGCCAGATCGGCGGCCTTTGTCATTACCCGGATCAACCACGTTTCTGGGTCTGCGCTGCTTACGGCCAGAGCAGCCACCAGTGCAATACAAAGGTTTGTTGCATCTATGCCGATGCAGGTTGTTTCAACCTCCGGGTTTCCATCGTCACCATACTGCACACGCAGATACGGCTTTACCTTGCCGGTCAGGCTGCCCTCATCGCTGGCTGTGATCTTCATGCTGCACCATCCTTTTCCTTTACGCCGATCCGCTCTGCGTCCTCTAGCTTTGCCGCCGGGCTGCGCTCTGCTGCCCACTTGGCCAGCAATGCCGGATAGATCAGGTACACATCCTGCCCACCGGAGGCAGGTGCCTTGATGTAATCCCCAAAGGGGAAAACTCGCTGCTGCAGCCCCAGCTGCAGGGTGTCCTTGCCAATGGAAAATCCCACGTCTCGCAGGTACTCCACCGCTGCCTGCGGCCTGATGAATGCTTTCATGTTGTCCTTCCTCCTTGTTGTGGTCTCCCTTCTGCGGTAGAATAGAGGGGCAGAAGGGAGGTGAGTATATATGTCGCTTGCAATAACCTTGGCAAATCAATACGGAATTGTGATGTCTGCGGACCGAAGAATAACAACAACGGTGACTCGGTCCGAAGCAAATGAGACGGAATCCTTCGTCTTAACAGAACATGAACAAAAACTCTTTCTTACGAAGGCAGGACACGGAATTTCCTATACAGGAGCCTCGTCGTTAGAAGGTGGACGATGTACAGCCTGCATTATTCGCAAAACCCTTGCACAGCTAGAAGACTGCCTTTCCCTTGAGGATGAAATCCTGTCAGTCAAAAAAGAGCTTCAAGCATTTTCAAATGGACGAAATGTGATCCTTATAGGTGCGGCTATTTGTGACGGAAAAAATCGTGTTCTTTCATCTTCGTTGATAACGGATGAAATTACAGAGCATACGAAGGATGAAAATTGTCTTGCGTTTTCAGGGGAATCAGATACCGTGATTAAGTTGACGGATATGTTTCTGGTGGATCGCAATGCGTTTCCACTGCAGGAATCTATTGACTATCTTCGGTTTTTGACCCGGTCAGTCGCAGGGCTTCAGCATTACGCTCAAATGAATCAAACTGTTAGCGAAACATGTGATGTTTTGGTGATCCAAAGCTCCGGAACAGAATGGATCACATCACCCGAAGTCCTTTACTGAATTATTTGAGGTCACTGCGTGGTCCGCACTGGTGGAACCTTCAATCACTCGTTTAGAAACTAAAGCACTCTGTGGTTGCCGCTCTTGTACCGCTAATACAAGGGCGGCAATTTCTTTGGCATCGCCGCTGATTTCGACTTTCATTCCGTCCACCTCCTTTTATATTTCTTTTTTGTCTAGTTTGCTAGACGTTTACTCCAAAAAAATATCGCTTACTTTTTTGTCCAAAGCTCCCGCAATCTTAGTCAGGGTTTCGGTAGTGGTCACCAAAACGGAGCCATTCTCCAGCCCGATAATGGTTGCACGAGACACGTTGGCACGCTTTGCAAGTTCTTCTTGGGTAAAACCCTTCTCCTTGCGTGCTTCTTTGATTTTGAACGGCATTGATCGTCACCTCCTCTGTTCAATGAACAGTCTAGCAGACTAGACATAAAATGTCAAGCGAATTTGACAAAAGACTTGATTTTTTGTTTAGCAGACTGTATGATATACTTGACACCAGTGTAAGAAAGGAAGGTGGTTTAACGTGATTCTGGGCGATCTGATAAAAAAGTACCGCCAAGAGCATGGCTGCAGCATGGATCAGTTTGCTAAAATGACCGGACTAAGCAAGGCATATATATCCATCCTGGAGCGAAACGTAAATCCGGTAAACAATAAGCCGGTTATCCCATCGCTGGAAACGATCAAGGCAGTGGCACAAGCCATCAACATGGATTTCAACGACGTGATCTCCATGTTGGATGGAAATCAACCTGTCTCGCTCAAAGAGGAGGCTGATATTCCCCCGGGGTTCCAGCCCATGCCGGCCATGGTGGAGGTGCCGCTGGTGGGCCGGATCGCCTGCGGCAGCCCCATCCTTGCAGAGGAGAACATTGAGCGGATGGTCTGTGTGCCTGAAAAGTGGCACGCCACCTTTACTCTGACCTGTGAGGGCAGCAGCATGGAGCCCAAGATCCACGACGGGGACCTGGTAGCCATTCGCAGCCAACCCACAGTGGAAAACGGCGAAGTTGCCGCCGTGCGGATCGAGGGCGACGCCACCCTGAAGCGAGTGTATCTGCACGATAGCTTTATTGAGCTCCGGGCAGAGAACCCATCGTTTGAAAGCATCATCCTTGCCAAAGAGGAGATGAACACCGTTGTGATCGAAGGCAAAGCCGTGGGGCTTTGCAGGGATATATAAGGCAGGAGGACGTTGCCATGGAACGCACTGAAAAAGGCACCAGCTTGATGCAGATACCGGCAAGCTATACGGTGATCGATACGGAGACCACCGGCCTTGATCCGCAGTATGACAAGATCATTGAGCTGGCGGCCATCAAGATCAGGGACGGCAAAGAGGTCGCCCACTATGAAACGCTGGTAAACCCGGAGCGTCCGATTGACGATTTTATTGCAGATCTCACCGGTATCACCAATGAGGAACTGAGTACAGCGCCGGTGGCTGCGGACTGCCTGCCGGATTTTGTGGATTTTATCGGCGAGGATATTGTGGTTGGGCACAACGTCCATTTTGACATCAATTTTATTTATGACGCTCTGCTGGCGTGCGGCTATGCGCCGATCAAAAACGACTTTGTGGACACGCTGCGCCTGAGCCGCCGGGTGCGCCCTGATCTGGAGCACCACCGCCTATGCGACTTGGCAGCAGCGTACAGTGTGCCGCAGCCGGTTGCACACAGGTCTCTTGCGGACTGCCAGACTACTATTGGCGTACTGGACGCTCTGGCAGCCGATGCAGCTGCACGAGAGATAGACCTACAGGCGTGCAAGAATCATTATGGTGCATCTGCGTCTAGGGTGTCCGGCATTGTGGCGCACGAGGGCTGCGAACGCCCGGACAGCCCTCTGTATGGCAAGGTATGCGTATTCACCGGCAAGCTGGATACACTGACCCGGAAGGATGCTGCACAGCTTGTGGCGGATCTTGGCGGCATCTGCGCCGATGGTGTCACCAAGAAAACCAATTTCCTTATCATGGGCACAAACGAGTATTGCCCCACCATTGTGGGCGGCAAGAGCACCAAGCAGAAAAAGGCCGAGAGCCTGATCCTGAAGGGCGCAGACCTTCAGATCCTAACGGAAAACGTATTTCTTGATATGCTGGCCGAATAAAACAAAATACCCACCGGGAGTGCCGGTGGGCGTCATCCGCCGGATCCATGAGTGAGAGGATGACTTTGGAAAAACAGCAGCTAAAATACCGTGTTAAAAGTTGATATTGACCCGTTTAAAACGCAATACCAGCTAAAAACGGCAAAAAAAGCTGGTATTGCAAACTAAACGGGGGCATACCGACTAAAAAAGCTATAAAAAACCCATAAAGATGGATATGCTTCCAGTAAGGTATAAGACGCCCAACTTATCGAAATTGAGGTGAGACAAGATGCCGTACGAGACGCTTGAAAAGATTTCGTATCGTCAGCCAGGGCAGTATGAAGCGATATACGAAGCCCGGCTCAATGGCCCGGAAACGGTTCGCTTGGATTTTGAGGTCAATGGCTGGCCTGCTTTTGTTGTTCAGAACAGCGATGTTTACCGCATCCTCCTGCAGATCCAAAAAATCGATAAGCAGGTTCAGCTTCTCTGCAAAGATTTGCCCAGGGCTGCGCTCCGCCAGTTTGCTCAAAAATGCCTAGTTGATGAAATTGTTCTCACAAACGACATCGAGGGCGTTAATAGTACACGCCGTGAGATCAGCGAAGTACTGGAACAAATCGACAGTAAATCTGGAAAACGCCGTTTTTATGGACTTGTGCGAAAGTATTTAATGCTGCAGGAGGAAGAAGAGCGCAGGATAAAAACCTGTCAGGATGTGCGAAATATTTATGACGATCTGGTTCTGAAAGAGGTTGTTGCAGAAAACAGCAAAGATGCACCGGATGGGGTGATTTTTCGGAAGGATTCTGTTTCTGTCAGCAATGCAGCACAGAAGGAAATCCATAGAGGACTCTATCCTGAAAATAAGATCATAGAAGCGATGGACCATGCGCTGGCTTTTTTGAATGGAGACAGTTGTGATCCGCTTATAAGAATTAGCGCATTTCATTATTTGGTGGGCTATATCCACCCGTTTTATAATGGAAATGGTCGGCTTTCCCGGTTTATCAGCAGCTATTTGCTGTCAGACGAATTGAATTTCCTGATCGGCTATCGTCTTTCCTATACGGTGAAGGATAACATCAAACAATATTATGATAGTTTCAAGGTTTGCAACAGTGTGCGAAATCGTGGTGATTTAACGCCATTTGTACTTTCCTTTTTGGATATCATACAAAAGGCCATGAAGCAGCTTGAAGCAGCTCTGCTCAGAAGAAAAGCGGATTACGATAAATATATGAAGATGATCTCACGGCATCCTTTTGGAGAGAAGGAAAAGGATTGTGACCTGCTGGGATATCTGATTCAAGCCAGCCTTTTCTCTGGCCATGGAATTGCTACGAAAATGCTTGAAGGAATGCTCGGAATCTCTTATACGCCATTGAAGAACAGACTTGCTATTTTGCGGCAGGAGCAGCTGCTGGTTGAAGAAAAAATAGGAAGAGAGAAGTTCTACCGCCTCAACCTTACAGAGTTTGAGAAACAAGTCGAAAGTCAGGGCTGATGCTTCGATAAAAATAAAAAACCTCCCCCAGTGCGCCAACACCGGGAGAGGTTCCGATCTGAATGCGGTTGCATCAGGCCTTACAAGTTGGAAAGGACTTGCAGGTCTATGATACCACCGCCAGGCAGAGGATGCAAGTGGAGGTATAACATGAAATGTCAAAGAACCGCCTGTGGGCGAGAAATACAGGATGATGCCCTATACTGCCCGTACTGTGGCAAAAAGCAGCAGCACACCGCAGCACCAAAACCCCGTAAACGGGCAAACGGCAAAGGCAGCGTATACCGCCGGGGAAAAACCTGGAGTGCCCAGTCCCGTGTATACCGCAGTGGGGTGCTGGTATTTGAGCGCATAAAGGGAGGGTTTCCCACAAGGGCAGCTGCCGAGGAGTATCTGGACACCTACACCCGCACCGGTGTGGCTCCCAGATCCATGCGCCTGATAGACTGCTGGGCCGCCCTGCAAGAGACAAAGAAGTGGCAGGCCCTCAGCAAGGACAAACGCAGCCACTACAGCACCGCCTGGCGCAGGCTGGAGCGGATCCAGATGCAGGTCGTCGGGCAGATACCTTTTAAGGTGTTGCAGGAGCTGACGGACGCTGCCCCCGGTGACTACTATGCCCACCGGGATATCAAGACACTGCTGGGCAAGCTGTATGAGGTGGCAGTCACCAGCGAGGCTCTGGACATGGCACAGGACAAGACCTCCCTGATCGAGTTGCCGCCGGTGCCAGACAGTGAGCGAGACGCCTACACTGTGGACGAGGTTCACCGGATGTGGCAAGCGTACCGTGCCGGGGACGATCTGGCCCGGTATGCACTGATCCTGTGCTATACCGGCATGAGACCAGGCGAGCTGATGCAGCTGGATCTGGCCAACATCGACCTCCAGCGTCAGTGCATCGTAGGCGGCATCAAGACAGCCGCAGGCAAGAACCGAGAGATCCCCATTGCTACCGCCATCGTGCCGCTGGTGGCCGAAGCCATGCAGGTGGCCACCCACGGTCTGGCTGATGGCTGCCGAGAGCACTTCTATGACCGCTGGTGCCCGGCTGTGGAACGCTGGGGAGGCAGGCCCCACATGACCGCCCACAGCTGCCGCCATACGCTGGCCACCGCCATGGAGGCCGCCGGGGTGCAGCCGCTGCTGCAAAAGCTGATCCTCGGCCACTCGGTCAAAGACATCACCGAGCACTACAGCCGCCACCAAACTTTTGCAGACAAGCTGGCAGCGGTGGAGCTGGCCACCGCCGCTTTTAACGTCGTTTCGGATAGCTGACCATGTAGCCAACAGAGCCTCAAGTCGCCAACGATGCAACGTTGTTTTTCCGGGCTCTGCTAAGGGCGTAGGTCGTCTAAACAACGGCGCGAGGGTTCAAATCCCTCCTACTCCGCCAAGAAAAAGCTCGATGATCCGTAGAGGTCATCGGGCTTTTTCCCTTTTTATCCTGCTTTTTGGCAAAAAAACGGAGGCCCCAAGGCCCCCTGGTTCTCTATTCGATTACCGCAGCAGCCCTGTCACCCCGGCCAGCACTGCCAGGTGCACCGGGTAAAACCAGTAAAAGGCCCTCTGGGCCCCCTTGCTGCAGCGGCCTCGCTGCCCGTTGTAGTGCCAGATCAGCACAAAGGCCAGGGGTGCTGTCAGCTCAAAGGCAAACAGCAGCGCCCCCACCACGCACTGCCGCTTCCGGTCCTGCCGGGTCAGGTACAGGGCGCAGATGATGAGCACGCCGATGGCGTGGTAGTCGGTGCTGGCAGCCAGCGCCAGCGCAGCGCAGCCGACCGCCCACACAAGCCCCTGCCAGCCGGGCAGGCCGTTTTCCTTTTCAAAATGCCGCAGCCCTGCCATAGCCAGCACCCCCAGGGTCAGGGTCCAGTAAACGTTCTGTGCGCTGGGGTCAAAGGGGGTGCGGGAGAACGCAAGGTCAAAGGGTACTTCGCTCAAAAGGCCGAACAGCACCAGCCGCCCAAGGTAGCCTTTGACGTTGTGGGTGTGCACAAAGCCCTCCACCAGCAAAAAGCAGAACAGGGGAAAGGCCAGCCGCCCGGTGAAGCGCAGCACCATGTCCAGCCGGTACAGCGGGTAGGCGGAAAGGGTGTCCTGCGAGAGGGTGCCCAGGTCCAGCCTGGGCGTAAGGATCCCTGCCTCGATGCAGGACGCACCGATGTGGTCCACCAGCATGGTGATGCAGGCAATGGTTTTAAGAGCGGTGCCGCTGAGGCTGCGGTGTGGGGAAAGTGCAGTCATAAAAAAATACCTCGGTCAGCTTGTAAAAAATCGTCACAGGAACTATAACGGAGGAAAGGCGGCGTTTCCTGCGTCTGATGCAGCAAAATCTGCCCTTCTGCGGCACAAATCGCCCAAAGTGCTTGACAGGAGGGGCCTGGGATAGTACAATCAAGAAGATATTTGAACTATCTTAAACGTAAGATGAAAAAGATTCACAAAGAATCGGGCGTCTCCGAACCGGGCACTACAAGGAAGGAGGCTTTTGGACATGACGCTTTTTTCCTACGAGATCTTTGATGCCGTGGCACGGCAAGGCAGCTTCAACAAGGCTGCACAGCAGCTGCACCTTACCCCCTCTGCCATCAGCCATGCCATTGCGGTGATGGAGGAGGAGCTGGGCTTTGCGCTGTTCAACCGTGGCAAAAATGGCGTATCTATGACCAGTTACGGTGCATCCTTGTACCCTTCTATCCGTGCAGTGCTGAACAGTGACGAGGCTTTGAAGCAGAGCATCGCCCGCCTCAACGGCCTGGAAAAGGGCAAGGTGAAGCTGGGGGCCTTCAACTCTGTGTGCGCCTCTTTGCTGCCGGGGCTGCTGAAGAGCTTTGCAACCCAGTACCCTCAGATCGAGATCGAAGTATACCAGGGCACCTACGACGATGTCAAGGAGTGGCTCCGCACCGGGCAGGTGGACATTGCCTTCCTTTCCTCCTCCTGCAAGGAGGAGTTCAACCTCACCGAGCTGTTCCAGGAGCCCCTGCTGTGCATCGTGCCCCAGGATTGGCCCACGCCTCCGGACGGGGTGATGACTCCGGCCCAGATGAACGGCCAGAGCTTTGTGGTGCAGTGCGACGCCACCGACGCCGAGATGCGCCAGTTCCTGAAGAAGTACAAGATCAGCACTGAACGCCGCTGCCACGTCATCGACGACCAGTCCAACATCGCCATGGTGGAGGCCGGCCTGGGCATTTCCATCATGCCCCAGATGCTGCTGCGGGACTGCAAGGCTGCTGTGCACATCTACCCCATCCAGCCGGAGGAATACCGGGTGGTGGGCCTGGCGGTCCAGCGTCCGGCTGCCATGGCCCCGGCGGTGGAGCAGATGTTCCACCACATCGTAGCCTACTGCCAGAACCTGGATATGGCCCTGTAACAAACTATTTCCGTCTTTTGGCCCACGCTGTTCTTGCGTGGGCCTTTTTTGCGCTCTGGGGGCTTTCTTTGCCGATTATTTACAAAAAGGTTGCATCTGCATCGTTGCAACCAGCAAAACCTATGGTATACTATAAAGGAATCTGCGGCAGGGAGCCCTGCCGGTCCCACCCCCGTTGGGGGTCAACAAAAAGGAGTATTGTAGCGTTATGGTTCGCATTACTATGGAAGACGGCGGCATCATCGACATCGAGCTGAACGAGGACGTTGCCCCCATCACCTGTGAGAATTTCAAAAAGCTGGTCAGCCAGGGCTTTTACAATGGCCTGACCTTCCACCGGGTGATCCCCGGCTTTATGATCCAGGGCGGCTGCCCCCTGGGCACCGGCACCGGCGGCCCGGGCTGGAACATCAAGGGTGAGTTTGCCGCTAACGGCGTCAACAACCCCCTCAAGCACACCCGTGGCGTCATCAGCATGGCTCGCAGCATGAACCCCAACAGTGCCGGCAGCCAGTTCTTTATCATGCACCAGGATGCCCCCCACCTGGACGGCCAGTATGCCGCCTTTGGTAAGGTGGTCTCCGGCATGGACGTGGTGGATAAGATCGCCGCTGTCCGCACCGACTGGAACGACAAGCCCACCACCCCGGTGAAGATGAGCACCGTGGAGCTCATCGAGGGCTAAGCTAAAATGTGATAACAAAAAATCCCGACACCTTGCGGTGCCGGGATTTTTTATTATAGAGACCCCTTCCGTCATCGCCTACGGCGATGCCACACTCCCCCTTTTGTCACCTACGGTGACATCTTCCCCCGGAGCGGGGGAAGTCGGCCCTCAAGGGGACGGCTTTTGTGCTGGTCGGAAACTTTGCGGTATCGCCATAAGGCGTCCCCTTGGGGGAGCTGCCGAGCGCAGTGAGGCTGAGGGGGTAATTTTCCCGTGAAAATGCAATGCCGGACAGTCCGCAGACCATCCGGCATTGCACTTATTTTTTTAGCAGCCTTCTTTTTCTGCCAGCTTCCGGCCCATGAGCACGCCCATGACGGAGGCCATCATCAGGCCCCGGGTCCAGCCGGAGGAGTCACCCAGGCAGTGGAGGCCCCGGATGTTGGTATCCAGGTTCTCGTCCATCTTTACCTTGTTGGAGTAGAACTTCAGCTCCGGGCTGTACAGCAGGGTCTCGTTGGCGGCAAAGCCCGGCACCACCATGTCCAGCATCTTGATGAACTCGATGATGTTGGTCATGGCCCGGTAGGGCATGGCAGCGGTGATGTCACCGGCCACAGCATCCTTCAAGGTGGGCTTTACGTTGGACTGGGCCAGCTCCTTTTGCCAGGTGCGCTTGCCGTCCAGGATATCGCCGTAACGCTGCACCATAATGTGGCCTGCACCCAGCATATTGGTCAGCTCGCCTACCTTCTGGGCGTAGGCAATGGGCTGGTTGAAGGGCTCGGTAAAGTTGTGGGACACCAGGATGGCCAGGTTGGTGTTGGCACTCTTTTTCTCCTTGAAGCTGTGGCCGTTCACCACTGCCAGGTCGTTGTCGTAGTTCTCCTGGGCCACAAAGCCGCCGGGGTTCTGGCAGAAGGTCCGGACCTTGTTCTTCCAGGGCTTGGGGTAGCCAATGAGCTTGGACTCATACAGCACCTGGTTCACCTTTTCCATCACTTCGTTGCGGCACTCCACCCGGACACCGATGTCCACGGTGCCGGGCTTGTGGGCAATGTGGTGCTCGGCGCAGATCTTTTCCAGCCAATCAGCACCACGGCGTCCGGTGCCAATGACCACTTCCTTGGCGTAGACGGCCTGGGTCGGCTGGTTGCCGCTCCGCAGGTACACGCCCTTGCACTCCTCGTGGTCCAGGATGATGTTCTCGCACTCGGTGGAGAACAGCATCTCCACTCCCTGGTCTGCCAGGTAGTTCTGGATGGCCAGGTACAGCTCCTGGGCCTTCTCGGTGCCCAGGTGACGGATGGGGCAGTCCACCAGCTTCAGGCCGGCATGGATAGCATTTTTGCGGATCTCCTTGATGTCCTCTCCGGTGTAGATGCCCTCCACATGGGGGTCGGCCCCAAACTCCAGGTAGATCTTGTCGGTGTAGTCGATGAGCTCCTGGGCAAACTCCTCGCCGATGAGCTCCGGCAGGTCGCCGCCCACCTCATGGGACAGGCTCAGCTTGCCGTCCGAAAAGGCGCCTGCACCGGAAAATCCGGTGGTGATGGCGCAGGTGGGGCGGCAGTTGACGCAGTGGCCCAGCTCTGCCTTGGGGCAGTGCCGCTTTTCCACCGGCTTGCCTTTTTCCACCAGCAGGATCTTCTGCTTGCTGCCGTGGCGCAGCAGCTCCACAGCGGTAAAGATGCCGGCAGGGCCTGCACCCACAATGATCAGGTCGTACTTTTCCATGGTGTATTCCTTTTCTTGTTGTATATTTGCTTATGATAGCATCGGTTCAGTGTGTTCGCCCTTACTCCCCGTCCTCCTGGTCCACCGTGGCACTTTCGTCCACATGGTCCAGCTCCACAGCCGTGGCCTCGGCGTCGGTACGGGTCACATCCGGGGCCACCACGCCATCCCCGTTCAGGTCCTGGCCCGTAATGGCCTCCAGCACCGACTGGGTCTCCGGGTGGAGCTTGGCGAACCGGCGCACTGCCAGCACCGTGTACAGGGCACTCAGGAGGTTGATGGTCCCCTCCAGGATCAGGATGACGCCAATGGCCATCACCAGGGTCTCCATGGCTCCAAAGGGGTTCAGGATCAGCACCACGCCCAGCACCACGCTGAGCACCGGCAGCAGCAAAAAGCCACGCCAGCTGCTGTAGCCGCAGCGGCGCAGGTCCAAAGCGTTCTGCACCCGGCCAATGGCGTCAAAGATCACAAACAGGCCGAACACGATGGGCAACACGCTTACCACCACGTCGCTCCGCAGCAGCAAGAAAGCCCCCAGGGCCAGGCACACCAGGCCGGAGATCAGGGTCAGCTGGCTCTGGAACACCCCACGCTCCACCACAAAGTAGCGGATCAGCTGCACGGCGGCACAGGCCAGCACCACGCCGCCCAGGGCGTAGCAGACGATATTCAGGGCCGTGCCGGGCTTCAGCACCAGAAAAATGCCCAGGCCCAGATACAGCACGCTCATCAGCACCAGGTTCCACTTCAGCTTTTTTACCATAGAGATCACGTTCCTTTCCTTTGCGCCGACAGCACGGTCAGAGCTCCGCAGGGCCGCACAGGGGCACGATGATGGTCTTGTTGATATGGGCATAAAAGGCCAGGCTCATAAGGACGCTGACGATCTCCGCAATGAAGAAGGCCCACCAGACATTGTTGACGCTGCCGGTCTGGGCCAACAGCCAGGCTGCCGGCAGCAGCACAAACAGCTGTCGGCACACCGACACGATGAGGCTGAACAAGCCGTTGCCCAGGGCCTGGAACACAGAGCTCAGCACGATGCTGGTGCCTGCCAACAAAAAGTGCAGGCAGATGATCCGCATGGCCGGGATGCCGATGGCCAGCATGGGCTGGCTGGCAGAGAACAGCCCCAGCACCTGGCCGGGGAAGAACTCAAAGATGCAGAAGCCCAGCACCATGATCCCCTCTGCATAGCACACCGCCAGCCGGATGGTCTTTTTGACCCGCTCCGGACGCCGGGCACCGTAGTTGTAGCTGATGATGGGGACCATGCCGTTGTTCAGGCCAAAAATGGGCATGAACACAAAGCTCTGGAGCTTGAAGTACACCCCGAACACCGCCACCGCCGTAGCCGAGAAAGCCATGAGGATCAGGTTCATGCCAAAGGTCATCAGGCTGCCCACGCACTGCATGGCGATGCTGGGCAGGCCCACGGTATAGATGCGGCCAATGGCCTTGGCGCTGGGCCGGAAGCCCTTGAAATCCAGCTGGATATCCGGGTTTTTCCGGGTGTTGAAGTACAGGGTCATGCCGGCACCGCAGAACTGGCCGATGACAGTGGCCACCGCTGCACCGGTGGTGCCGCTGAGGGCCTGGCCGCAGTAGCCAAAGATAAAGATGGGGTCCAGGATGATGTTCACCACAGCACCCACCAGCTGGCTGATCATGCTCAGATGGGTGCGTCCGGTGGCAGCCAGCAGCTTTTCGCCCATGGTCTGGGTAAACAGGCCCAGGCTGAAGATGCAGCACACCGACAGATACCGGATGCCCTGGAGGGCAATGGCGTCGTCACTGGTCTGGGCGTAGAAGTAAGGCTTGATGCAGGTCAGGCCGATGACCAGGAACACCACGAAGCTGCACAGCGACAGGAAGATGCCGTTTTCTGCTGTGGCGTTGGCCCGTTTCTGGTTCTTTTCGCCCAGGCTCTTGCTCAGCAGGGCATTGACGCCTACGCCGGTGCCTACGCCTACGGCGATCATCATATTCTGCAGGGAAAAGGCCAAAGATACGGCCGTGAGGGCCTCCTCACTGACCCAGGACACGAACACCGAGTCCACCACGTTGTACAAGGCCTGCACCAGCATTGAGATCATCATGGGCACGCTGAGCTTTACCAGCAGAGGGTTGATCTCCATGGTGCCCATAATGTTTTCCCGTTCCGTCACGGGGGAAGTTTGGGGTCGATTGTTTTCCACGTTTTCTCCTTTTGAACACTTGAAATTAGGGTCGCTATGGCAAGGCTGCCGTTCTCAGTCAACGCCGCAGCTGCTGAAGCCTTCCCCCGGTCGGGGGAAGGTGGCGCACAGCGCCGGATGAGGGCGTTCTTACAGGAATACCCCTCATCAGTCTGCTACGCAGACAGCTTCCCCCCAAGGGGGGAAGCCTTCAGAAGGCATCCGTTTTTTTAGAATCTCCCTTGCCGGAAACATGGGCAGGGCGCAAAGCACCCTACCCACGTTTTATCGTTGTTTATGCCGCAAGGCCGGAGCTACGTCTCAGCCCAGGGTCTTTTCCTTGGCAGCTGCTGCGTCCAGGATCATCTTCACGCAGGTCTCCCGGCCCAGGGCGGCGTTGATGGCCAGATCGTAGTTGTGGGCATCGCCCCAACGGTTCTGGGTGTAGTAGTTGTAGTAAGCGGAGCGGTTCCGGTCGGTCTTTTCCACTTCCTCCTTGATGCCCTTTTCGTCCTTGGCCTTTACCAGGGGGTTGGTCTTGGCGTACTGCAGCCGCCACTCTTTGGGGGCGTACACGAACACCCGCAGCACATCCGGCCGCTCCCGCAGCACATAGTCGCCGCAGCGGCCCAGGATCACGCAGGGGCCTTCCTCTGCCAGCTGCTTGATGATGCGGCTCTGGAGGATGAACACCTGATCCCCCAGGGGCAGCTCGTTGCCCATGGTGTACAGGCTGTACAGCAGGCTGTGGGTGTGCCGCTTTTCGCTGGCGGCAACGGCTTCCTCCGACAGGCCGGAATGCTTGGCTGCCATGGTGATCAGCTCCTTGTCGTAGAGCTTCACGCCCAGAGCGTTGGCCACGTCCTCAGCAATGTAGCGGCCTCCTGTGCAGTACTCACGGCCCAAAGTGATGATCGTTTTTGCCATAATGTGTTCCTCCCATGTGGATTTATTGTCCGAAAGCACCGGGCTCTGCCGGCGCAGCCGGCTTTGCCTGTGCTTGGGTAACAGATGGTTCCGGAGCAGGGGTGGGCTTTGGCAGCCGCACCTCTGCCACCCGGAGGGTGCCGGTCTGGTCTACGGCATACACGCTGTAGCGGCCTCCCACAGCCAGCTCCTGGGCCCCAAACCGGACCCCTCCCTCCTGGGTGCGCTCCATGCGCCGGAAGCTGCGGTGGGCGGTGGTGGCGTGGGCCACCCCGTCGTGGGCGGCACAGGCGATCCAGCCGGAAAAATTATCCGGCAAAGGGTCTCGCTGGCCATGCTGCTGGAAGTAATAGACCCCCGGCTCCGGCCCCGGCTCCAGGTCACACCGGATGCGAGCCGGGCGGCTGGCCTCCTGGTCCCGGGCTTTGGGCCGCAGGGCAATGGCCCGGCCCGTAAAGTACCGCATAAAGTCCACCAGGGCCATGGTCCGGGTGGCGGCCCCGTCAGAATCCGCCGTGGGGTCGTTGAGCAGCACAAAATCTGCCATCACGGCGTCATCGTGGCCAAAGCCCCGGAGGCCCATCCAGCCCCGGGCCGGGTCCCTCTGGCCCCGGATGCGGTGCTCCACCTGCACGGCCACCGAGCAGCCGTCGTGGATCTGGGCCCGCAGGTCTGCCAGGTCCATCCAGGCCTGCCAGCAGGGGTAGCCGCAGCAGCCTGCCGCCGCTGCCGCAAAGGCGGCGTTGCCGGTGCTGCTGGAGGCCATGTCCTCCATGACATAGGCCACTTCCTCCGGCAGGATATCCTCCCCCCAGCGGTTCATGAGCCCTGCCAGGATCAGGGGCAGGTCCATATCCCGGCCAAAGCTGGGATCATGGGCGGCCAGGCAGTATTCCGGCAGGTAGAGCCGCCGGTTCAGGGGGTGGCCGTGGCGCTTTTCCCAGATCAGGGGCCGCACCGCCGCCGCCAGCAGCCGCACTGCCGGGGACACTTTATCGTCGTTGGTAGACAGGTTCACCTGCAGCTGCACTCCGGTGCCGCCACCGGGGGTGGCCACCGTTACGGTATCCCCCATCAAAAAGATCATGCCATCCTCGCTTTGGGCGTGGGTGCTGCACCGGGGGTAATCCGGGGCCCACTTGCCAAAGCTCATCCACCCGGTCCAGCTGCCTCCGGCGTACACCCGGCACCGCACCTCCACCAGGGTGTTCCGGGGGGCACTGGCGTTCCAGCTGACGCTGAGGTTGCAAAAGGCCGGCATGGCAAATTCCGGGGTAGTATAGCTGCCGTACTGCAGGCTGCGGCCTGCCACGCTGTCCAGCACCAGGGCCCCGTTTTCCAGCGCCAGGTTGTCCAGCTGGCCCCGGGAGAAGGTCTCGGTGCCCTGCAGCACCAGGTTGTTCCGCTGTTCCATCATAGGGCCCTGCCTCCTTTCCGTTCTATGGGCTGTGCCGGGCTCACTGCTCCGGGTCCTCCGGCTGATCGTAGTCCTCCCGGAGGGCGGCGTCCAGCTGGGCATCCTTCAGCTTGCGGATGTTCTCCTCAATGTGGAACACCCGGTCCAGGTCTCCGTACACGATCTGGCAGCTCACCTCGGTGACGAACCAGAAGCCGAACACCAGGATCAGCAGCAGGCCCAGGGGCATACACAGGATCACCACGCCCCAGAACAGGATCTGCACAATGGCAGCTGCCAGGGCATGGGGCAAAAAGGCGATCATGCAGTTGACGCTGTTGGTCAGGGTCTGGAGCAGAGGCTGGTCCAGCAGCACCACCTGGGGCCACATATAGGCAAACAGCATCTGGAACAGCACCAGGTTCAGCACCGTAGCCACCCACATGGGTACCCCCACGTTGGTGCCCCGGTACAGCATATTAAAGCAGAAATAGGCCAAAAAGATCTGCAGGGTCACCGCCACGCAGTACAGCATTCCCGGCAGGATGCTGGCCTTGAAGTTGCGCTTGAAGGCCCGGCGGTAGGTCACCCACCAGTACCCGGCCTCGTCACGGAGGGCACGCAGCACCGTGTCGTACATCCCGGCCAGGGCCGGCCCTGCCAGCACACCGCCCACAGCGGCACTGCCCAGCATCACCGGCAGGCTGTTCATCAAAAACCCGATGTACACCAGGCACACCACCGGCAAAAAGCCCAGGCAGGCCAGCAGGTTTGCCAGGAACATATTGTTCATATCCCGGCCCACCAGCTCAAAAAAGCGGCCGATGCCGGTCTTACGGGGGGCGTCCTTTTCCACGCCCTTGCCTGCCTTAAAATCATTTGCGGAAGGAAACAATCCCATCTCTCTCGGTTACCTCGTTCTTTCTGTCTCCGGTTTTTGCCGCCGGAAAGTGCCATTGTGCTGGCTTTACATCTATAAATATACCCGGATTTTGGCAATTTTGCAAGGGTACAGGCCACCCAATTGTAAAAAAAGTGTTTTTTCTCCCTTTTTCTGCAAAAGTATGTTACAATGGCTCTGGCATCCCCATGCCATAAGGAGGAAACTTTATGAGTATTTTTCGCACCATTGCGATGTTTCTGTATTTGTTCGGCTACATGATCCTGCACTACGCCACCCTGCGCCGGGGCGAACGGGCCCTGGCTGCCGGGGACCTGGCCACGGTGCAGCAGCTGGTGGACCGCCACATCCCCCGGTGGAGCCGGGGCATTTTGAAGGTCAGCGGCGTAGCCCTGACGGTGGAGGGCCTGAGCAACATCCCCCAGTCCGGCCCCTGCGTGTTTGTGTGCAACCACCGCAGCTACTACGACATCCCCCTGCTGCTGGCAGGGCTGGACAAGCCCCACGGCATCCTGGCCAAGGAGGAGCTGGCAAAGATCCCCCTGCTGAGCCGCTGGATGAAGCTGCTTGGCTGCGTGTTCGTGCAGCGTGACGACGTCCGGGCCTCGGTACGGGCATTGAACGACGCCACCGCCATCGTGGAAGGGGGCAAGAGCTTTGTGATCTTCCCCGAGGGCACCCGGTACAAGGGCCAGGAGGGCGGCGCAGGGGAGTTCAAGAACGGTGCCTTCCGCATTGCCATCAAGACCGGTGCCCCGGTGGTGCCGGTGGCCATTTCCGGCGCCCGGGCCCTGTTTGAGGCCAATGGCAACCGCTGCCGCCCCGGCAGTGTCCGCATCCAGGTGCTGCCCCCCATCCAGACCGCCGGCATGAGCAAGGCAGAGCAGAAGCAGCTGCCGGAGGCCGTGCGCCAGACCATTCTGGCCCAGCTGTAACTGCGTTGGGAGGACCTTTATGGCAAGCTACCGTTACGAGCGTGACATCGACCCCAAAGACATTGCCCCTCGCCGCCAGCGGCAGTACAGCCGCCGGGAGCGGTGGGCCAACTGGTGGGATTACAACCTGAAGTGGGTGCTGATCTTTGGCATTGCAGCGGCCTTTGTGGGCTACTGCTTTATCGGCCAGTATTTCTTTACCACCCATGCCGACTACAATGTGGCCCTGGTGGCCCCCCACTACCTGCCGGAGGCCACCCAGACCGCTCTGGAGCAGGCTCTGGCCGCCTATGGGCAGGACCTGAACGGCGACGGCAAGGTGGTGGTAAAGGTCAACGTGTACCCTCTGGATTTTGACAACGAGGACTCCGACGCCTACCTGGACATGGCCGGAACCACCAAGCTGTCCACCGATATCCAGGGAGCCCTCAGCTCCATTTTTATCCTCTACGACCCGGCAGGCTTCCAGAACACCACCGGCACCCTGCGGTACCTGGACGGCAGCCTGCCCCAGTCCGACGCCGACAATGATTGGTGGAACATGGTGTACCGCTGGACCGACTGCCCGGTGCTGACCAGCCTGGACCTGGGAGACTATACCGCCGACGCCGTGCAGAGCAGCAACGGTTCCAGCCAGGAGCTGCTGAGCCACTACTACATCGGCATCCGGGGGGCCTGGACCAAGGATGCTGCCCAGCTGATGGAAAGCAGCCAGGGCCTGTGGGATCAGCTGACTGCCGGGGCCCTTTCCACCGCCCAGGCGGAGGGTTAAGATGCGGTTCCGCATCAAAAAAGGGGGCTCGGCCCGGCGGTTCGTTTTTGACCGCAGCCCCAGCCCCCCACTGCCGCCGCTGCCCTCGACTGCCGCCGCCCTGGAGAACCCCTATGGCCGCTATTACAGCAAGGCTCGCAGCCGGGAGGACCTCTTGAAAAATAAACCAGACCTCTGACCCAGAGCTGCCGCACAGCATTGTGCGGCAGCTTTTCTTATTGGGACGGACCATTTTTGTTTTCAGTTTTCGTCGTTTCTGCCAGGGTATATCTGAAAATTTCTCCACCCTCAAATGGAGGGCGGTTTGTTGTTTCTCGGTCCCAGTTATGGTATACTTACTGGGTATCCCGGCCCTTGACGGGGCCCGGATGATCTGAGCAAAAAGGATGTGACCCCCATGGATGCACTGGAACAAGCCCGTGCCGAGATCGACACCGTAGACGCCCAGCTGGCGGCCCTGTTTGAGCGGCGGATGGCTGCGGTGCTGCAGGTGGCAGAATATAAGCGTGCCCAGGGCCTGCCCATCTTTGACCCGGCCCGGGAGGCTGCGGTGCTGGAAAAGGCCGCCAGCCGCATCCGGGAACCGGCCCTGCGGCCCTATTACCGGGACCAGGTGCAGCACATGATGGACATTGCCAAGCAGTACGAGGCCCAGGTGCTGGGCCAGAACCGGGCTGCCTACCAGGGGGTGGAAGGAGCCTTTGCCCACATCGCCCTCAAGGCCTTGTTCCCCCATGCCGAGGCGGTGAGCTGCCCCACCTGGGACGAGGTGTTCCAGGCCGTGGCCAGCGGCAATGCCGCCCACGGGGTGGTGCCCTTTGAGAACAGCCACGCCGGGGATGTTTCCGCCGTGCTGGACCTGTGCTACAACCACCCGGAGCTGTGGGTGGTGGGGGTCTATGACCTGCCGGTATCCCAGAACCTGCTGGTGCTGCCGGGCACCCAGCTTTCCCAGATCCGCACCGTGTACAGCCACCAGCAGGCCATTGCCCAGAGCGAGACCTTTTTGAAGCAGTTCCGCCTGCCTGCCACTGCCATGGCCAACACCGCCATGGCCGCCAAGTTCGTGGCCGACAGCGGCGACGCCTCCAAGGCCGCCATTGCCAGCCGGGAGACTGCCGCCCTTTACGGGCTGGAGGTGCTGGTGCCGGACATCAACACCGACGGGGACAACACCACACGCTTTATCGTCATCAGTCGGCAAAAGCCTACGGTGGGCAATCGGTTCTCGCTGCTGTTCACTGTGGACAACAAGCCCGGCAAACTGGCGGAGGTGATCCAGATCATTGGTGCCAGCGGCTTCAACATGGAATCCATCAAGAGCCGCCCCATGCCCCATGTGCCCTTTGAATATTATTTTTACGTCGAACTGGTGGGAGACCCCTCCGGCGACGATACCGCCGCCCTGCTGCAGCAGCTGGACCGCACCTGCCGCACCGTGCGCCTGTTAGGAGTGTATACGAAATGAGTGAATTTATCGGAACCAAGCTGACCATGAACCTGGGGGAGCGCAGCTACGACATCATCGTAAAAAGCGGCTCCCTGGAAAACCTGTACCAGTTTGCCCGGCTGGACCGCCGGGTGGCTGTGGTCACCGACAGCGGTGTGCCTGCCCAGTATGCCCAAATGGTGGCAGACCAGTGCAAGGACGCCCGGATCATCACCGTGCCCCAGGGCGAGGCCAGCAAGAGCTTTAAGGTGCTGGAATCGGTGCTGCGGCAGATGCTGGACTTTGGCATGGGCCGGGGAGACCTGGTGGTTGCCGTAGGCGGCGGCGTGGTGGGGGACCTGGCAGGCTTTGCTGCCGCCATCTATATGCGTGGCGTGGATTTTATCAACTGCCCCACCACCACCCTTTCCATGATCGACTCCTCCATTGGCGGCAAGACCGCTGTGGACCTGGGGGACACCAAGAACATCGTGGGTGCCTTCTGGCAGCCCAAACTGGTCATCGTGGACCCGGACACCCTGGCCACCCTGCCCCGGCGTCACTTTATCAACGGCCTGGCAGAGGCCGTCAAGGCTAGCCTGCTGGCAGACCCGGAGCTGTTTGCCATTTTTGAAAAGGGAGATGTGGACGCCCAGATCGGCGAGATCATCTGCCGCAGCCTCCGGTTCAAAAAGAACATCGTGGAGCAGGACGAAACGGAGCAGGGGATGCGGAAGGCCCTGAACTTTGGCCACACCATCGGCCACGGCATCGAGGCCGTAAAGGGAGTCAAGGGCCGCCGCACCACCGGGCTGTACCACGGGGAGTGCGTGGCCCTGGGCATGCTGCCCATGATCGAATCCAAGGCTCTGCAAAAGCGGGTCCGGGCAGTGTACCGCCGCCTGGGGCTGCCCATCCGCACCACCTACGACCGGGAAAAGGTGCTGGCAGAGATGCTCCACGACAAAAAGGCCCAGGGGGGCCAGATCACCGTCATCAAGGTGCCGGGGCTGGGCTGCTGGCGTGCCGAGACCATCCCGGTGGAGGGCCTGCGGCCCCTGCTGGGCATGGAGGGCTGACCCATGAAGAACACCTTTGGCAGCAGCCTTTCCCTGACCATTTTTGGGGAGAGCCACGGCCGGGCCGTGGGGGCTGTGCTGGACGGCGTGGCCGCCGGGGTGCCGGTGGACCAGGCCTTTGTAGACCACTGCATGGACCTGCGCCGGGCCCGGGGCGACGGCCTTTCCACCCCCCGGGTGGAATCTGACGCCGTGGCGTTTTTGTCCGGCGTGGTCAATGGCCACACCACCGGCACCGCCATTGCCCTGATGATCGAAAACCAGAACACCCGCAGCGGCGATTACGCCAAGACCGCCGACCTGCTGCGGCCCGGCCATGCAGACTTTACCGCCTACGCCAAGTACCATGGCTTTCAGGACGCCCGGGGCGGCGGCCACTTTTCCGGCCGGGTCACTGCAGCCTTAGTGGCTGGAGGGGCCATCCTGCTGGGGGCCCTGGACCGGGCAGGCATCCGCATCTCCACCCATCTGGCCCAGTGTGCCGGCATCCACGACACCCCCTTTGCGCTGGATAACACCGCCGCCCTGGGGGCCCAGGTGGAGGCCCTTTTCAGCAAAACCGAGGGCTTTGCGGTGCTGGACGCCGCTGTAGAGGAGCCCATGAAGGCCGCCATCCGGGCCGCCGGAGCCCAGGGAGACAGCGTAGGGGGCCTGTTGGAGACCGCCATCCTGGGCCTGCCTGCCGGCACCGGAGAACCTTTTTTTGACAGCGTAGAAAGCCAGCTGGCCCACCTGGCCTTTTCCATCCCGGCGGTGAAGGGCATCGAGTTCGGCACCGGCTTTGGCTTTGCCGGGCTCCGGGGCTCGGAGGCCAACGACGCCTTCCGCATGACGGCGGAGGGGGCCGTAGTCACCGCCACCAACCACAATGCAGGCATCAACGGCGGCATCGCCAACGGGATGCCCGTGGTGTTCCGCACGGTGGTCAAGCCCACCCCCAGCATCTATAAATCCCAGGATACGGTGGATTATCTGGCCAAAAAGGACGCACAGCTGTCCATCCAGGGCCGTCACGACCCCTGCATCCTGCCCCGGGCCGCCATCGTGCAGACCTGCGCCGCCGCCCTGGCGGTCAGTGACCTGCTCACCGCTCGCTACGGCGAGACCTGGATGACCTGCCCCACCAATTTCCGGAAGGAGGAGCTCTGAGATGGAATACGGATTGATCGGCGGCCGCCTGGGCCACTCCTACTCCAAGCGCATCCACGAGATGCTCTGTGGCTACCACTACGACCTGTGCCCCCTGCCCACTGAGGAGGAGGCCCGGGCCTTTCTGCAAAAACGGCAGTTCAAGGCCATCAACGTCACCCTGCCCTACAAACGGCTGGTGATGGAATATTGCAGTTTTCTGGACCCCCGGGCCAAGGCCATTGGGGCCGTGAACACGGTGGTGAACAAAAACGGCCTGCTTTACGGCTACAACACCGATGCCTCGGGCTTTGCCTACCTATGTGACACCCACGGGGTGGATTTTGCAGGCAAGACGGTGCTCATCTTAGGCACCGGAGGCACCCACAACACCACCCGGGCCGTGGCCCTGGACAAAGGAGCCGCCCGGGTCCTGACGGTCAGCCGCACCCCGGACGCCGCCAAGGGGGAGCTGAGCTATGCCCAGGCCCTGACCAGCGGTGCCCAGATCCTGATCAACACCACCCCTGCCGGGATGTACCCCAACGTGGGGGTCTGCCACCTGGACGTGGCCGCCATGCCGGGGCTGGAGGCCGTGCTGGACGTGGTGTATAACCCCGATAAGACCGAGCTGGTGCTCCGGGCGGAAGAAGCCGGGGTCCCGGTGGCGGTGGGAGGCCTGGAGATGCTGGTGGCCCAGGCGGTGTATGCCGCCGAGTATTTTTTGGGCCGTCCCTTTGACGACGCCCCCGGGGAGATCCGCCGCATCGCCGCTGCTTTGCGCCGGGACACCCTGAACATCGCCCTGGTGGGGATGCCCTCCTGCGGCAAGACCACCCTGGGCAGACTGCTGGCCAAGAGCCTGGACCGCCCCTTTGTGGACCTGGACGAGGAGATCGTAAAGGCCGCCGGGAAAACCATCCCGGCGCTCTTTGAGCAGGAGGGAGAGGCCGGGTTCCGGGCCCGGGAGGCTGCTGCGGCCGCCCAGTTCGGCAAAGAGAACCGACAGGTCCTGTCCTGCGGCGGCGGCATCGTAAAGGACCCCAACAACCTGCGGGCCCTGCGGCAGAACGGTGTGGTGCTGTTTTTGGACCGCCCTCTGGAGGCACTGACGGTGGGGGGCGGCAGACCCCTTTCCTCCAGCCCGGAGGCTTTGCGGACCATGGAGGCCCAGCGCCGCCCCCTGTACCTGGCGGCTGCGGATGCCGTGGTCCCCAACAACGGCACACTGGCCCAGGCCCTGGAGGCCGCCATGGAGGCTTTGGATGAAATTTTTGATACTTAACGGCCCCAACGTAAATCTGATGCGGTACACCCAGCCGGGGATGCCCGGAGAGCTGGATTACAACGGCATGATGGATTTCGTCCAGGCCGGATGCAGCCAGATGGGCATTGAGACCGACTGCTTCCAGACCAACCACGAAGGGGACCTGATCGACGAGGTCCAGGCCGCCGCCGGACGGGTGGACGGCATCGTGCTCAACCCCGGCGGCTACGCCCACACCAGCGTGGCCCTGCTGGACGCCGTGCGGCTGTGCGGCGTGCCCACCGTAGAGGTGCTGCTGGAGGACCCGGACCCCCGGGAGATCTTCCGGCAGACCGACGTGGTGTCCTTTGGCTGCCAGGCCCATTTTATCGGCGAGGGGCCCCAGGGCTACCTCCACGCCTGCGCCTACCTGGCCCAGCTGCTGCGGCTGGACGGCACCCCCAAAGCCCATCTCGTGATGTAATAGAGCAACAGAAAGGAACACACTCCCATGATCATCTCCACCAAAAAAGGCACTCCCAAAGAGGAGCTGGAAAAGATCGTTGACAAATTCGAGAAGCAGGGCCTGGACGTGACCCTGATCACCGGCAAGGACTACAACGTGTTCGGCCTGGTGGGCGACACCACCAAGATCGACGAACGGGATGTTCTGGCCAACCCCTGGATCGACAATGTGACCCGGGTGTCTGCCCCCTATAAGCGTGCCAACCGCCTGTTCCACCCGGCTGATTCTGTCATCGACTGCGGCGGCGTCAAGATCGGCGGCCAGCAGAAGGTCGCCGTTATGGCAGGCCCCTGCAGCGTGGAAAGTGCCGAACAGGCCCTTCGCATCGCCCAGGGGGTCAAGGCCGGTGGGGCTGCCCTGTTCCGGGGCGGTGCCTACAAGCCCCGTACCTCCCCCTACGCCTTCCAGGGCCTGGAGACCGAGGGCATCCTGGACATGGTAAAGGCCCGGGAGGCCACGGGCCTGCCCATCGTCTCGGAGCTCATGAGCGAGGACCGGATCCCGGAGTTTGAGGAGTATGTGGACGTGGTGCAGATCGGTGCCCGGAATATGCAGAACTTCCAGCTGCTGAAGGCCGTGGGCAAGATGCACAAGCCGGTGCTGCTGAAGCGGGGCCTGTGCAACACCATCGAGGAGTGGATCATGAGTGCCGAGTACATCATGGCCGGGGGCAACGAGCAGGTGATCTTCTGCGAGCGCGGCATCCGCACCTTTGAGAAGTACACCCGGAACACCCTGGACCTTTCCGCCGTGCCCATCCTCCACGAAAAGACCCATCTGCCTGTGGTGGTGGACCCCAGCCACGCCACCGGCAAGGCCAACCTGGTGGAGCCTATGATGATCGCCGCTGTGGCTGCCGGTGCCGACGGCCTGGAGGTGGAGGTCCACTATGACCCCCAGCACGCCTGGAGCGACGGTGCCCAGTGCCTGACCCCCGACGCCTTTGCCCAGGCCATGGCCAAGTGCCGTCAGGTAGCCTGGGCCATTGGCCGGGAGATGTAAACCGTTTACCCCCTCAGGCGCTGGCGCGCCAGCTCCCCCAAGGGGGCGCCTGAAGCGCTGCCCGGGGGGAAATCTGCAAAAGGATAACACCACTATGCTAGTAACCATCAGACCTGTCCCCGGCGGCATCGGGGGCGTGATCACCGCACCCCCCAGCAAGAGCATGGCCCACCGGAGCGTGCTCTGCGCCGCCCTGGCCCCGGGACGCTCCCATATCACCAATCTGGAATTCAGTAAGGACATCTCCGCCACCCTGGCCGCCGCAGGGCAGCTGTGCGCCCAGGTGCACACCGGCCCTGCCGACGCTGTGGTGGAGGGCCTGGGGCATTTTCTGCCCCTGACCGCCCCGGTGGACTGCTGTGAAAGCGGCAGCACCCTGCGGTTTTTGATCCCCCTGGCCAGCCTTACAGGCCAGGCTGTGACCTTTGTGGGCCGGGGCAGGCTCATGGAGCGGCCCCAGTCTGTATACCAGACCCTGTACCAGCAGCAGAAGCTGCGGTTCGACCAGACCCCTGCCGGGCTGACGGTGGAGGGGGCCCTGGCTCCCGGGGAATACCAGTTGGCAGGCAATGTGTCCAGCCAGTTCATCAGCGGCCTGCTGCTGGCTCTGCCTTTGCTGGCAGGGGACAGCACCCTGCAGCTGCTGCCTCCGGTGGAGAGCCGCAGCTACATCGACATGACCCGGTCCGTCCAGGCCGCCTTTGGGGTGGAGAGCTTCTGGCAGGGCCCCACCACCCTGGTGATCCCCGGCGGCCAGAGCTACCGCCCCCGGGACTACGCCGTGGAGGGAGATTACAGCCAGGCCGCCTTCCCGGCGGTGCTGGGGGCCGTCTGCGGCGGCGTCACCATTACAGGCCTGGCCCCGGACACCCTCCAGGGGGATGCCGCCATCCTGGACATCCTGGGCCGCTGCGGTGCGGTGTTCACACGCCAGGGCAGCAGCGTCACCTTTGAAAAAGCCCCCCTCCATGGGGTGGACATCGACCTGGCCGACTGCCCGGACCTGGGCCCGGTGCTGATGGTGCTGGGGCTGCTGTGCCAGGGCACCACCGTCATCCGCAACGCCCAGCGGCTGCGGCTGAAGGAAAGTGACCGCATCGCCGCCATGGAGGCGGAGCTGCGGGCCTGCGGTGGCGTAGTGGAAAGCCAGGGAGGCACCATTACCATCCAGGGCTGCGCCCAGCAGCTCCGGGCCCCTGGGGCCCCCTTGCAGGGCCACAACGACCACCGGGTGGTCATGAGCCTGGCCGTGCTGGCTGCTGCCGCAGGGCTGCCCCTGACGGTGGAGGACGCCCAGGCCGTGGAAAAGAGCTGGCCCGGGTTCTTTACAGCCATAAAGCCCTTGGGTGTGGAGGTAAACGAGGATGTTGGATAAAAGCAAACGTTATCTGGTGGTGGGCCTGGGCCTGCTGGGCGGCAAATACGCCCTGGAGCTGACCCAGGCCGGGTTCCACGTAGACGGCATCAACCGCAGCCAGGGCCATTTGCAGTATGCCCTGGACCATGGCTACATCCAGAGCGGCAAGACCCAGGATTTTGAGGACCTGGTGGCGCAGGCGGACCATATCATCTTTGGCCTGTACCCCACGGCCCTGCTGGAGTGGTTCGACACCTACGGCTCCCTGCTGAAGCCCGGCTGCATCTTTACGGATGTGTCCGGCGTCAAGACCGGGCTGGTGGAACCCATCCAGGCCAAGTGCCCGGCAGGGGTGGAGTTTATTGCCAGCCACCCCATGGCCGGCCGGGAGACCTCCAGCGTGGAGCACGCTGCCGAGGTGAATTTTGCCCCGGCCAACTTCATCATCACCCCCACTGCCCACAACACCCCGGAGGGCATCCAGTGGGCCAAGGACCTGGCCCAGGTGCTGGGTTTTTGCCACATCTGCACCCTGACGGTGCAGGAGCACGACCGGATGATCGGCTATGTGAGCCAGCTGTGCCACGCCATTGCCGTAAGCCTCATGTGCGCCAACGACAATACCTCGCTGTGCGAGTACACCGGCGACTCCTTCCGGGACCTGACCCGGATCGCCCGGATCAACGATAAGATGTGGGCGGAGCTGTTCCTCTGGAACAAGGAGAACCTGATCAGCGAGATCGACCAGTTCGACCAGGCGTTGCAGCAGATCCGCAACGCCCTGGTGGCCCAGGACCGGGAAAAGCTGGAGCAGATGTTCCGCCTTTCCACCCAGCGGCGTGCCGCCTTTGACAAAAAACTGCCGGAATAAATCATCCACGGAGGTGTTCCCCATGCCCAAGCAGGAAGGACAAAAAACCAAGCTCCTGGCGCTGCTGCGGATCCTGGAGCAAAAGACCGACGAGACCCATCTGCTGAACGTACCCCAGCTGGTGGACCTGCTGGAACAGCAGGGCATCCTGGCAGAGCGCAAAAGCATCTACAGCGATATCGAGACCCTGTGCGCCCTGGGCTACGACATCCAGCTGCGACGGGGCCGGGGCGGCGGCTACTGGCTGGCCAGCCGGGCCTTTGAGCTGTCGGAGCTGAAGCTGCTGGTGGACGCCGTGCAGTCCAGCAAGGTGATCTCTGCCCGTACCAGCAAAAAGCTCATCCGCAAGCTGGAGGGCCTGTGCTCGGAATACGAGGGCACCCAGCTCCAGCGTCAGGTGTATGTGGACGGCCGCCCCAAAAGCGACAACCCCACCCTGCTGTACAGCATCGACGCCCTGCACACCGCCATCAGCCAGGGCCACCTGGTGCAGTTCCACTACAAGGGCAGCAGCCGCATCGTCAGCCCCTGGCAGCTGGCCTGGGAGGGCGGCTGCTATTACCTCATCGCCTACCAGGACGAAAAGCTGCCCCCCGACATCCGCAACTACCGGGTGGACCGCATGACCTATGTAAAGGTGCTGGACCGCCCCCGCCGGGGCAAGGAGGCCTTTGCCCACTTTGACCTGCCCAGCTACCTGCGAAAGCACTTTAATATGTTTAGCGGCACGGAGTACCGGGTGACCCTGCGGTGCACCAGCGACCTGGAGGCCCCCATGCGGGACCGCTTTGGCAAGGACCTGATGTTTTTGCCGGAGGAGGACGGCCACTTCCACTTCGATGTGCCTGTCTGCGTCAGTGAGCAGTTCTACGGCTGGGTCTGCGGCTTCGGCGGCAAGGTGGAGGTGCTGGCCCCGGACAACGTCCGGGCCGGCCTCCGGGAGATGATCCAGCGGCTGTGGGAGCAGCACCGCTGAGTAGCCCATCGTGCAAATGAGCAACGCCCCCATAGGCTTTTAGCCTGTGGGGGCGTTGCTGTACAAGCGGTTAATATAATTTTGATTATGATAGTTCAGATTATATTATTTTTATAAACTGCATCTCCCTGAATCAAAATCAAGTTCGGGTTCTCCGCAGCCATTTCCAACAGTCGATCGGTAAAGCTGCTCTTGGAGAACAGCCCGTACACAATTTCGTAGCCCTTAAAGGCCGCTGTAAGTTCTTTGGACTGCCCTTTTTCCTGCAAAGCGGAATAGACCGCCACATCCACAGGTTTTGTATGGTACTTACACTCACCAAGGAACAGCCGCTTATGCTGATTGTCCACCGCAGCAACGTCGATCTCCGTGTCTCCCTCGTTGTCGTTGCGCCAGTAAGAGCCAATGCGTGAGGGTGCAAAGTCGATCTGCCCCTTTCGGCACAGCTCCGCAAAGATGTTCCGGCAGATGCTCTCATAAGCGAAAGCCACAAATTTTTGCTTGAAGTCTTTGCTCATCTCATCCAGTACGATCTGCTGATTGTCCAGTTCCAACTCCCCCTTGAACGGGTACACATAGCGGAACCAGAAGCGGATGAAGTTGTCCGAAACATCATACAGGCTCTTCCGGGAACGCTCTGGATTCTTTTCTGTGATGGGGACATTTTTGGTGACAAAGCCAAGGTCGATCAGTGTTTTCAGGTACGGCGTAATAGCTGACGTGTCCTGCCCCATCGTCATGCCGATTTTGCTCAGCTTATGGTTGCCGTCCGAAATCGCTTTCAGCACAGAGAAATAATTGATGGGTGTCTGCACTTCCTCGTTGAGCAGGAAATCCGGTTCTTCATACAAAAAGCCATTTTTCGACAGCACCACACGCCGAATCTGCTCCACCAGCGGCTCGTCCGTCTGGAAAAACTCCATATATTTCGGTACGCCGCCCGTGATGGCATACTGCTCTACAGCCTGCTCAAACGACAGGTTCTGCGCTTCATATACATCCGTGAATTGCAGCGGCATCAGCCGGATCTGCGCCGTTCTGCGGCCATAGAGAGGGCTGTCGTATGCCAGAGCGTGCTTTTTCATCATGCTGATGAGGGAACCGCAGAGAATCAGCATCACATTATGATCTTTCAGCACTTCATCCCATGCGTTTTGCAGAATGGACGGGAAATCCGGGTTCGTCTTGACCAGATACGGAAATTCATCAATGACAAGCACCTTTTTCTCGTCCGGGTGGTCATCGGCTACTATTTGAAACAGATCAAGCCAGTCGGTGAATGTGACCTTGCCGAGCATGGGGTTCTTCGTGGTACGGGAAAGCACTCCGGCAAACCGCTTCATGCTCTGAGCTTCACTTTCTGTGGTAGCCAGAAAGTAGAACGCACGTTTATCTTTGATAAACTCTTTGATCAGCGTCGTTTTTCCAACGCGCCGCCTGCCGTAAATCACCACAAAGCCGCTGCCGCATTCTAGTTCCGCATTCAGCGTTGCCAGTTCGGATGTTCTGCCGATGAAGTCCATGTCATTCACCTCTCGCTTAATATAATTTGAATTATGATAATTTCAATTATATTATAGCAGTTCGGCGCAAGACCGTCAATAGGACGAATCATCGAATTTTCAACATTCAATGTGTGCAAGGAAAAACACGGCTTTCCCGCCGGTGTGCAAAAAGTGTGCAGGGCCCCAGAAAACGGAAAATCCCACGAGGAATCTTGCGATTCTTCGTGGGATTTTGGTGCGCTCGAGGGAACTCGAATCCCTGGCCCTCTGATTAAAAGAATCCAAGGCGCATCATTCGTCAAATTTCAAAAGTGCGAAGAAACGCCAGTTTTATCGTGTCATCGCAAAATTAATATTTGCACACACCGCATTATTTGCATACAGTGTAACGCTTTGCAACCGTTATCCAGCTATTCAGGTGTGCAAAAAGTGTGCAAAAATGTGCAGACGGGCAAAACAAAGCCCAATGGACAAATCAACCACCGGTTTTATGGCAGGGTTTAGGACATCCGAACAGACACCAATTGATATAGAAATGAGGTTCACCATGAACAAACTGCTTTCCTGCCGCTTCAATATGGACACCAACCGGGTGGAAGCCCGGTTTGAAGATGGCACCACTCTTGCCATCGACTGCGCCGCTGTAGAGGACGAATACGGCAACACCCCGGCACAGCGGGCAGAACTGGACTGGCTGCTCTACAACAGGCCCTTGGAGTACGCTCAGCTTGTGCTGGGCGGAGAAATCGAGCATTACCTGTCACTGGGCTGTGATCACGGCAGGCTGGAAGATTAAGCCCCTACAAAGAACACGATGCCCACCGACCTATGGTTTTCGCCATAAGCTGGTGGGCATCTGTTGTTCTGGTTTATAATTCACT
>CAKSXW010000002.1 GCA_934518555.1 uncultured Faecalibacterium sp.
AAGCCCACCGCAAACCCCGAGCGCGTGATGGAAGGCCTGACCAAGTACGGCATCATCACCGAGGACTGGGGCGGCGACGTGGCCTGCATCCCCGTGTCTGCCCTCACCGGCATGGGCATCAACGACCTGCTGGAGCGTGTGGCTCTGGAGGCTGAGGTCATGGAGCTGAAGGCCAACCCCAACCGCCGTGCCAAGGGCGCTGTGGTGGAGGCCCGTCTGGACAAGGGCCAGGGCCCCATTGCCACTATCCTGGTGCAGAACGGCACCCTCCACGCTGGCGATGTGATCATTGCCGGTACCGCCGTGGGCCGTGTGCGTACCATGCGGAGCGACAAGGGCCAGCTGCTTACCGATGCAGGCCCCTCCACCCCTGTGGAGATCACCGGCCTGACCGCTGTGCCGGAGGCCGGCGACCTGTTCGAGGCTGTTGAGGACGAGCGCCTGGCCCGTGAGCTGGCAGAGCAGCGCATCGCCGCTGCCAAGGAGAAGCAGTTCTCCTCCTTCCAGAAGGTGACCCTGGATAACCTGTTCAGCCAGATGGCTCAGAACGACATGAAGGAACTGGCCATCGTGGTCAAGGCCGACGTGCAGGGTTCCGCCGAGGCTGTGAAGCAGAGCCTGGAAAAGATCTCCAACGACGAGGTCCGTGTCCGGGTCATCCACGCTGGCGTAGGTGCCATCAGCAAGTCCGACGTGGACCTGGCCGATGCTTCCAACGCCATCATCATCGGCTTCAACGTGCGCCCGGACAATGTGGCCAAGGAAGAAGCCGCTGCCACCAAGGTGGAAATGCGGATGTACCGTGTTATCTACGACGCCATCAACGATGTTACCGACGCTATGAAGGGTATGCTGGCACCCAAGTTCCGTGAGGTGTCTCTGGGCGAGCTGCAGGTCCGTCAGGTGTACAAGATCTCCAACGTGGGCACCGTTGCAGGCTGCCGTGTTACCAGCGGCAAGATCACCCGTGACAGCCAGGTCCGTGTGGTCCGTGACGGCATCGTCATTGCCGAGGACGAGATCGCATCCCTAAAGCGTTTCAAGGATGACGCCAAGGAAGTGGCCGAGGGCTACGAGTGCGGCGTGACCCTGGAGAAGTTTGCGGACGTCAAGGAAGGCGACGTGTACGAGGCCTTCAAGATGGAAGAATACCGCGACTAAGAGTTTTTGAGAGAACCCTCTCCGTCATTGCTGACGCAATGCCACCTCCCCCCTTTCGGGGGAACTGCCCAGCGAAGCGAGGCTGAGAGGGTTTTTATTTTAAAGGAGAACCAAATGTCTCAGAAAAATATGGGCCGTCTGGCACAGGACATGAAGCGTGAGATCATTGCCATCATTGGCCGGCTGAAGGACCCCCGGCTGGAGGGCGGTCTGCTGACTGTTACCCGGCTGGACGTGACCCCGGACCTGGACGTGGCCAAGGTCTACGTCAGCGTCATGGGCCGTGAGGACGGTGCCAAGCCTGCCATCGAGGCACTGAACCGGGCATCCGGCCATGTGCGTACCGAAGTGAGCAAAAAGATGCACATCCGCAAGGCACCCCGTTTCATCTTTGTGGAGGATGACGGTGCAGCCTATGCGGCCCACATCAACGAGCTGCTCCGTACCCTGAATGTGAACAGCGACGAGGCTGCCCAGCCCGAAGCTCCCGAAACAGAGGAGTAATGTTCGCAAAGCCTTGCAGAAAGGATGGAACATGGGATGACAGAACAATTGAACGTACAGCAGATGGCCCAGCGCCTGATGGCTGCCGATGATATTTTGATCCTGTGCCACAAAAACCCGGATGGGGACACCATCGGCTGCGGCAGTGCCCTGTACTATGCCCTGAAGGAGCTGGATAAAAACGTGTCGGTGCTGTGCTCCGACCCGGTGCCCGGCCGCTATGCCTTTACCAACGCCCATATGTTCAAGGGGGAGTATGAGCCCCGGGTGGTGGTGGCAGTGGATGTGGCCAGCCTGCAGCTGTTTGGCGAGAACAACGGTGTGCCCCAGTACAGCCGCCATGTGGACCTGTGCATCGACCACCACGCCGGCAACAGCGGCTATGCGGACTTTACCCTGGTGGACAGCACGGCAGCTGCTGCGGCAGAGCTGCTGTACCAGGTGATCCTGGCCATGGGGGTGGCTGTGACCCCCCACATTGCCGATTGCCTGTACACCGGCCTTTCCACCGACACCGGGTGCTTCCGGTTCTCCTCCACCACCGCCAACACCCACCGGGTGGCAGCCGAGCTCATTGAGGCCGGCTGCCATGTGGAGGAGCTGAACACCCTGTTGTTCGACACCAAGCCCCGGGCCCGGATGGAGGCCGAGCGCATTGCCCGGAACCATCTGGAGTATTATCTGGATGGCCGCTGCGCCCTGATCTACCTGACCCGGGACGAGATCGAGCAGAGCCAGGTGGACCCGGCAGACTTGGAGGAATTGACCAGCCTGCCGGTGAGCATCGAAGGCGTCAAGGTGGGCCTGACTTTGCGGCAGCAGCCCGGCGGCAGCTACCGCATCAGTGTGCGGACCGTCAAGGGCGTGGACGCCTGTGCCATTGCCCGCCGCCTGGGCGGCGGCGGCCACAGCCGGGCTGCCGGCTGCGAGCTGCTGGGCAACCTGGAAAACGCCAAAAATGCGATCCTGGCAGAGGTGGAAGCCGAGCTGGACGCACCGCAGGAGGAATCGTGATGCAGGGCATCCTCATCGTAGACAAGCCCATGGATTGGACCAGCTTTGACGTGGTGGCCAAGCTCCGAGGGGTGCTGGGCACCCGGAAGCTGGGCCACAGCGGCACCCTGGACCCCATGGCCACCGGCGTGCTGCCGGTGTTCTGCGGCGGAGCCAGCAAGGCTGTGGACCTGCAGCTGAACCACGATAAGAGCTACCGAGCCGTGCTGCGGCTGGGGGCCCGTACCGATACCGGAGATATTACCGGCACGGTGCTGGAAACCGCCCCAGTGACCGCCGGGGAGCAGGAGCTGCTGGCGGTGCTGCCCCAGTTCCTGGGGCCCCAGATGCAGGTGCCGCCCATGTACTCGGCCATCAAGATCAACGGTCAGCCTCTGTACAAGCTGGCCCGGGAAGGGGTCACCGTGGAGCGGAAGGCCCGACCCATTACGATCCACAGCATCACCTACGGCGGCAGTCCTGCCCCCAACGAGTTCGTGCTGGAGGTAAGCTGCTCCAAGGGCACCTACATCCGCACTCTGCTGGAGGACATTGCCCAGGCTCTGGGCCAAAAGGGCACCATGAGTGCCCTGCGCCGCACCAGTGCCGGGCTGTACACCGAGGCCCAGGCCCATACCATGGAGCAGATCCTGGCAGCCAAGGAGCAGGGCCCCCAGGCCCTGGAGGCCCTGATGCTGCCGGTGGAGACGGTGTTTGAGCCTCTGCCTCTGCTGGTGGTGGAGCCCTGGGTGGAGCAGCACCTGTACAACGGCTGCCCCACCAGCCGCTACCCGGCGGCAGAGGGCCGTTACCGGGTCCGCAGCGCCGCAGGGCAGTTCCTGGGGCTGGCAAAGGTCACCGACGGGGTGCTCCGGGTGGAAAAGCTGTTCGTGGAACGAAATTGAGCAATAAAGGAAACAACACCCATGCAGATCATTTCACAGTTCGTCCCCCTGCCCCTGGCAGACCCTGCCCAGGGCACTGCCGTGGCCATGGGGTACTTTGACGGGATCCACATCGGCCACCGGGCGGTCATCGACGGGGCAGTGCAGTGGGCCAAGGCCCATGGTGCCGCCCCGGCGGTGTTCACCTTCCGGCTGCCCATGGAAAATAAAATGAAGGGCAAGCGGCTGCTTTCCACTGCCGACAAGCACGCCCTCATCGAGAGCCTGGGGGTGGAGTATTACCTCACCCCGGACTTTGAGGAGATCCGGGACCTGAGCCCGGAACAGTTCGTGCAGGGCATCGTGGAAAACTGCCACGCCCGGGCTTTGTTCTGCGGCGAGAACTTCACCTTTGGAGCCAAGGCCGCCGGCACCCCGGAGCTGCTCCAAAAGCTGTGCGCTCCCTTGGGGGTAGAGGTAGTGGTGGTGCCTATGGCCCAGTTTGAGGAAAAGCCTGTGTCCTCCACCCGTATCCGCACCGCCCTGGAGGGGGGCGATATCCCGGCAGCCAATGCCATGCTGGGCATGCCCTACGCCATCCGCTTTGCGGTACAGCATGGGGCCGGGCTGGGCCACACCTTGGGGGTGCCCACCATCAACCAGCTGTATCCCCAGGGGTTCCAGATGCCGCGCAGCGGCATTTATATCACCCGGACCTGCATCAACGGGGTGTGGTACCCCTCGGCTACCGGGCTGGGCAGCCGCCCCACCGTCAACGACGACGCCACCAAGGTGACCTGTGAGACCTTTATCCCCGGTTTTTCCGGGGACCTCTACGGCACCGACCCGGTGGTGGAGTTCCATGCCTACCTGAGCCCCAGTAAAAAGTTTGATAATCTGGACCAGCTGCGGGACTGCATCAACCATGCAGCTCGCCGTGCCCAGGAATACTTTGCCTGATGCATAAAAAGCCCCTGCCTGTCGGAATGTTTCCGACAGGCAGGGGCTTTCTTGCTTTTAAGGGTCAGCGGTACTGTTCCAGGTATTCTTCCACCGAGCGGCTCATCTCTCGGGAAAAATCAGAGTCGTATTTGCGGTGGTGGAAGGCGGCGCACCACTGGTCAAAGCCGGCGGCCCCGGCCTTGTAGCCAAAGGTGTCCCGGAGCTCAGGCCCCTCCATGGAGCGGTAGCCGTTTTCGTGGACGATGTGCTCCATGCCACAGCGCTGGGGCTTGGGGCGGTCCTTTTGCTGCTGGGTGGGCCAGCCCATTACCAGCATGGCTGCCGGGAACACATAGTCCGGCAGATGCAGCAGCTGCCGCACAGTGTGGCAGTTTTCCAGGATGTCCCCGATGTAGCAGGAGCCGATGCCAAAGCTCTCGGCAGCCACCACGGCGTTCTGGGCGGCAATGGCGGTGTCGGTCACTGCCAGCATCAGGTCTCCCACCCCGGGCTTGCGAGGGGTGCAGCCGGCCTCCCGGTAGGCGTCGTACCACTTTTTGCAGTCGGCACAGAACACCAGCACCAGGGGAGCCTTGGCAATAAAGGGTTGGTGGTCGCAGCTGTCGGCCAGGGCGTTTTTCAGGGCCTGGTCGGTGATATCCAGAATGGTGTACAGCTGCTGGCAGCCGGCAGTGGGGGCCTGGGCTGCTGCTTCTAAAATGGCCTGCTTGCAGGAGGCCGGGATGTCCTTTTCTTCAAACACCCGGACAGATTTGCGGTCAAACAGGCTCTGGAGGATGGGGTTCGTTTCCGTCATAAGTTCATCTCCTATGGGTCAGGGGCATCCGGTGCCGATGCCCGGTTTGGGGCGGCCTTAGCGGCGGTGGGAGGGGGGCAGGGGGATGCTCAGCACCAGCGAGATGCCCACTGCCAGGGCCACGGCTGTTTTAAGGGTGCTGATGCCGTTGGCCAGGGCCAGGGCGTTGTTGCCCTGGATGAAATAATAGGCGGTGTAGTAGATGCCGGCACCCGGCACCAGGGGAAAGATGCCGGTGAGCAAAAATACCGTGGCCGGGGTCTTTTCCCGGATGGCAAACAGCCGGGTAAGGGCGGTAAGGGGCATCACCGCCAGCAGGGCAGCAACGGCAGGGCTCAGCTGCTGCATGATGCAGAACTCATACACCAGCCAGCCCACCGCACCGGTAACAGCACAGCAGGGCAGGCTTTTTGGGGGGCAGCCAAAAAGGATGGCAAAGCTCAAAGTGCCCACCCCGGACAGCAAAAACTGCCCCAGAAGCTCCCCCAGAAGCTCCCCCATCTGGAGGCTCGTCAGGTCCATCATACCACTACCACCCCCGTAAACAGCGTGTAAAGGCTCAGCACCAGACCGGTGCCAATGGCGATGCTGACGGCAATGAGCAAGGCGTCGATCATGCGGATGGTGCCGGACAGGTAATCGCTGTGGACAAAGTCCCGGATGCCCATGGTAAAGGCGATACCGGGGGTCAGGATCATCAGGGCTCCGATGATGGCGTGGCTGGTAGAGGTGTGCAGCAGCCCACACACCAGGATGCTGACCAGGGTGATGAGGGAGGCGGAGGTGATCTTTTGAAAGCCTCCGGGCAGGGCGTGACGGCCGCACAGCAGCAGGTAGCCGCTGGCAGCCAGGCCTGCGGCTGCCGCTGCCAGGGCAGACCGCAGGTCCCCTCCAAAGATCATGGCAAAGCAGAAGGCTCCTGCCATGCCGCTGACCAGCTGGACCTTGCTGTCGGGGAAGGGGATCCGCTGGGCCTGCACCAACCGGCACTCGGCCTCATCCAGGGTCACCCCCCCGGCGGCGATCTCCCGGGAAAGGGCATTTACCGCCGCCACCCGGCCTAGGTGGGTGGTCCGTACCGGAACGTTGCGGACCTCGCCGATCTCGGCGGTGCCGGCACTGGCAAAAATGCCGTTGGTCAGCACATAAACGTGAAATTCCCGCAGGTGGAAGCTCTGGGCCATGATCTCCATGGTCTGCTCTACCCGGAACACCTCCGCTCCGTTTTCCAACAGGGTCTGGCCTGCGGCCATGATGAAGTCCATGATGCGTCGGCGCAGCTCCTCATCGGGAAAGGCGTCTCTGCCACTCATTGCACGTCCTCCTTGCAAAAATAATGTCACCTCATTGTATCATGGGCAAAGCAGGGGAGCAAGAGGCAAGGCGGTTTTGCCCCGGCCTGCCGGAAAAACTTGGGGCCCCGGGGGCTAAAAAACTTTATTTGCCCTGTTGACAAATGGGCCCCGGGGGATTACAATAAAACCAATATCACAAAAATGGCTGTGAAGAGAAGAGTAGGCCTTCGCATTGATCCTTACCAGAGAGCCCGGTCGGTGGAAAAGGGCAGGAAACAGGAAGCTGAAAATGGTCTCGGAGCCGTGTGGGCGAGGCGCAGGAGTGCTAAGGCCGCAACGGGATGCGCCCGTTACAGCGTCCGGCTGTAAGCAGCAGTGGCTGCCGCAGCTTCGAGGCTGTATCCGCAAGGGTGCAGTGAACCAAGGTGGTACCACGGAAGTATGAATTTATGCTCCCGTCCTTGCCGGGCGTCAGGCCCAAAGCAGGGACGGGGGCTTTTTTCATGTCTCCGGCCAAGGCCGCCTGCGGAAATTATGCCGCAGGGGCTACACAGTTGTTATATAATAGAGAGGGATAACTACTATGATGACTCGTCGTGATTTTCTGAAAGTTTCCGGCATTGCAGCCACCGCTGCAGCCCTGACCGCCTGCGGCGGTTCCGCCAGCTCCACTGCCAGCTCTGCTGCCGGCTCCACCGCCAGCTCTGCCGCAGCCAAGCTGGACAAGATCAAGGTGGCTGTGCCCAACGACACCACCAACGAGGCCCGTGCCCTGACCCTGCTGGAGAAGAACGGCTTCTTCAAGCTGAAGGCAGATGCCGGCCTTACCGCCACCAAGAACGACATTGAGGAGAACCCCCTGAATGTGAACGTGGACGAGGTGGAGGCCGCTCAGGTGCCCAACGTCCTGCAGGATGAGGACTACGCCGTGATCAACTCCAACTACGCCATCTCTGCCGGTCTGGACCCCATGACCGACGCCCTGGCTATGGAGGACGGCACCTCTGCCTATGTGAATATCCTGGTGTGCAAGGAGGGCAATGAGAACGAGCCTAAGATCAAGGCCCTGGCCGCTGCTCTGCAGAGCCAGAAGGTCAAGGACTTTATGGATGAGAACTACAAGGGCGCTGTGGTGTCTGTGGTGGAAAACCCCACCGACGGCTACGACGCCAGCCTGGATTACGATGCTCTCAACGGCCAGACCGTGAGCTGTGCAGCTACCCCGGCCCCCCACTGCGAGGTGCTGGAGATCTGCAAGGACATCCTGGCTGCCAAAGGCATCACCCTGGATATCCAGGAGTATGACGATTATGTGATCCCCAACACCATCGTGGAGGATGGCCAGTGCGACACCAACTACTTCCAGCATCAGCCGTACCTGGACGACTTCAACAAGGAAAAGGGGACCCATCTGGTAACGGTTGCCGGCATCCACGTGGAGCCCATGGGCATCTACGGCGGCAAGCAGGACAGCCTGGCCCCGATTCAGGGATAAGCTAAAAGGAGCATTTTTGTGATCGAACTCAAGTACCTATCCAAGACCTTCCAGATGAAGGACGGCCCCGTAAAAGCACTGCAGAACATCAACCTGACCATCCCCGATGGCTCCATCTACGGCATCATCGGTATGTCCGGTGCAGGAAAATCCACCCTGGTGCGGTGCATCAACCTGCTGGAACGCCCCACCGGCGGCAGCGTGGTCATTGACGGTGTGGCCATGGAGACCTTGTCTCCGGCCTCTCTGCGGCAGCGCCGCCGGGAGATCACCATGATCTTCCAGCAGTTCAACCTGCTGATGCAGCGCACCTGCCTGAAGAACATCTGCTTCCCCATGGAGCTGGCAGGGGTCAAAAAGCAGGAGGCAGAAAAGCGTGCCCTGGAGCTGCTGGAGATGGTGGGCCTGCCGGATAAGGCCAACGCCTACCCGGCCCAGCTGTCCGGCGGCCAGAAGCAGCGCATTGCCATTGCCCGTGCCCTGGCCACCAACCCCAAGGTGCTGCTGTGCGACGAGGCCACCAGTGCCCTGGACCCCAACACCACCCACTCCATCCTGACCCTGATCAAGGACATCAACCGGAAGCTGGGCATCACCGTGGTGGTCATCACCCACCAGATGAGCGTGGTGGAGGAGATCTGCGACCATGTGGCCATTCTGGACGGCGGCATGGTGGTGGAAGATGGAACGGTACAAGAGATCTTCGCAAACCCCAAAACGGCGGCAGCCAAGCGTCTGGTGGCCCCCAACGGCGGCAGTGCCGCCCGGGACCTGTCCAGCTTTGCGCCGGATGATCATGTGGTCCGTGTTACCTTTAACGGTTCCTCCACTGCAAAGCCCCTGGTGGCCAGCCTTGCCGCCGATAAGGGCCTGCTGGTGTCGGTGCTCAGCGCCGATACCCGTGACCTCAGCGGCCAGTGCTACGGCTCCATGCTGCTGAAGCTGCCTGCAGAGCTGGAACAGGCCCAGCAGGCCGTGGCCTACATCCGCAGCCAGCCTGGTATTACGGTAGAGGAGGTGACCGGCGAATGAGCGTTGCAGCATACGGTTTTGCCATTTGGGAAACTTTTTATGTGACGGTGCTTTCCACCGCTTTTGCGCTGGTGCTGGGCCTGCCTCTGGGGGTGCTGCTGGTGGCCGGTGATAAGGACGGCATTCTGCCCCTGCCCGGCTGGCTGATGCACCTGATCAACATCGTCATCAATATCTTACGCAGTGTGCCCTTTTTGATCCTGATGATCTGCGTTTTCCCCCTGACCCGGCTGCTGGTGGGCACCACCGTGGGCACCAAGGCGACCATCGTGCCTCTGGTGGTGGCGGCCTTCCCCTTTGTGGCCCGGCTGGTGGAGACCAGCCTGCGGGAGCTGGACGACGGCGTGGTGGAGGCAGCCCAGAGCATGGGTGCCACCCCCTTCCAGATCATTACCAAGGTGATGATCCCGGAGTGCCTGCCCGGCCTGATCTCCAGCATGACCACCGCCCTGACCACCATTCTGGGCTACTCTGCCATGTCCGGCGTCATTGGCGGCGGCGGCCTGGGCAAGATCGCCTTGTCCTACGGCTACTACCGCTACCAGACCAGCATCATGGTGGTCTGCGTGGTGCTGCTGGTGCTGATGGTCCAGGCTTTCCAGAGCCTGGGTACCTGGTGGGCCAACAAGAGCGATAAGCGTCTGCGGAAGTAAAAAACAAAACTTTTGACCACACGATTCCCCACCGGAGGCCCTGCCTCTTGTGGGGAATCGTTCCCTCAAGACCATGATCTCAAAGGAGGACATCCCATGAATCTTGATACCATCTGTGTGCAGGGTGGCTACACCCCCGGCAACGGCGAGCCTCGCCAGATCCCCATCATCCAGTCTACCACCTTCAAGTACGCCACCAGCGAGGATATGGGCAAGCTCTTTGACCTGGAGGCCGACGGCTACTTCTACTCCCGTTTGCAGAACCCCACCTGTGACCTGGTGGCCAAAAAGATCTGCGAGCTGGAGGGTGGCACCGCTGCCATGCTTACTTCCAGCGGCCAGGCTGCCAACTTTTTTGCCCTGTTCAACCTCTGTGAGGCCGGGGACCACATCGTGGCCTCCAGCACCATCTACGGCGGCACCTTCAACCTCATTGCCGTCACCATGAAAAAGATGGGCATCACCGCCACCTTTGTGGACCCCCTGTGCACCGAGGAGGAGCTGAACGCTGCCTTCCAGCCCAACACCAAGGTGGTGTTCGGCGAGACCATCGCCAACCCTGCCCTGACGGTGCTGGACATTGAAAAGTTCGCCCAGGCTGCCCACGCCCATGGGGTGCCCCTGGTGGTGGACAACACCTTCCCCACCCCGGTAAACTGCCGCCCCTTCCAGTGGGGGGCCGACATCGTCACCCACTCCACCACCAAGTACATGGACGGCCACGGGGCCGTGCTGGGGGGTGCCATTGTGGACAGCGGCAACTTCGACTGGATGGCCCATGCGGAAAAGTTCCCGGGCCTGTGCACCCCGGACGACAGCTACCACGGCATTACCTACGCCGAGCGTTTTGGCAAGGAAGGGGCCTTTATCACCAAGGCCACGGCCCAGCTCATGCGGGACTTTGGCTCCATGCAGACCCCGGTAAACGCCTATATGCTGAACCTGGGCCTGGAGAGCCTCCATGTCCGGATGCAGCGTCACTGCGACAACGGCATGGCAGTGGCAAAGTTCCTGGAGAGCCACCCCAAGGTGGCCTATGTGAACTACTGCGGCCTGGAAAGCAGCCCCTATCACGCCCTGGCCCAGAAGTACCTGCCCAAGGGCAGCTGCGGCGTGGTGAGCTTTGGCCTGGCCGGTGGGCGGCAGGCAGCCGGGATCTTTATGAAGAACCTGAAGCTGGCTGCCATCGAGACCCATGTGGCCGATGCCCGTACCTGCTGCCTGAACCCTGCCTCCAGCACCCATCGGCAGATGACCGACGAGCAGCTGGCCGCTGCCGGTGTACCGGCAGAGCTGGTGCGGATGAGCTGCGGCCTGGAGTCCAGTGAGGACCTGATCGCAGACATCGCACAGGCACTGGAACAGGTATAATAGAGCGTTAGGAGTACCACTATGCCGCTGATCATTCCCAAGACTCTCCCGGCCTTTGACGCCCTTTATGAGGAAAACGTTTTTGTCATGCACCGGGAGCGTGCCCTGGCCCAGCATATCCGGCCCCTGGAGATCCTGATCCTGAACCTGATGCCCACCAAGATCGCCACCGAGACCCAGATCGCCCGGCTGCTGGCCAACACCCCCCTGCAGGTGCACATGACCCTGCTGCAGACTGCCAGCCACGCCGCCACCCATGTGTCCGCCGCCCACCTGGAGGCCTTTTACCAGACCTTTGACGAGGTGAAAAACCGCCGCTACGACGGCATGATCATCACCGGAGCCCCGGTGGAGACCATGGACTTTGAGCAGGTGGATTACTGGGATGAGCTGTGCGAGATCATGGACTTCAGCGAGTCCAACGTCTACTCCACCCTCCATGTGTGCTGGGGTGCCCAGGCCGGGCTGTACTACCACTATGGGGTCCGCAAGGAGCTGCTGCCCCAAAAGATGTTCGGGGTCTTTGAGCACCGGGTCACCCGGCCCTCCAACCCCCTGGTGCGAGGCTTTGACGAGGTGTTCTACGCCCCCCACAGCCGCCACACCGGCATTTCCCGGGCAGATGTGGACAATTGCAGTGCCCTTCGGATCCTGGCAGAAAGCGATGTGGCCGGGCCTTTCCTCATGAGCACCGAGAACGGCCGCCAGATCTTTGTGACTGGACACCCGGAGTACGATAAATACACTCTGGATGCCGAGTACAAACGGGACGTGGCCAAGGGCCTGCCCATCCGGGTTCCGGCCAACTATTACCCCGGCAACGACCCGGAGCAGCCGCCGCTGTTCCGCTGGCGTGCCCATGCCCACCTGCTGTATGAGAACTGGCTGAACTATTATGTCTACCAGAACACCCCCTACGACCTGGGGGACATCCAGCGTGTAAAGCACGAAAAATAAGCAGCAAAAAGGCGATGCCCACGGGCATCGCCTTTTTTATTACTTTTTGCGTTTTGTGGGCTTCTTTTTCCGCACGGTATAGCCAAAGGTCCCCAGCTTTTTGCCCAGGGACAGGTACTCGCCGTGGCTGTAGACGATGAGCTTGGCCTTGTCCAGGCACAGCTTGCCGGTGTCGTCCAGCAGGCTCTCGTCCACGTCGCAGGCCACCACCTCTGCCAAAAACAGATCGTGGCTGCCCAAGGGGATCCGCTGGGTCACCCGGCACTCCAGGTTCACCGGGCTCTCTGCCAGCACCGGGCAATCCGTCAGCACACTGCCAGCCTCGGCATGGAGGCCGCAGGCGGCAAACTTATCCACATCCCGGCCGCTTTTTACGCCGCACCAGTCCACCGACCGCACCAGGGCCTCGGTGGGCAGGTTGATGGCAAACTGTCCGCTTTCCAGGATCAGGTGGTGGCTGTACCGCTCCGGCCGCACGCTGATGCTCACCATGCTGGGCTGGGTGCAGATGGTGCCGGTCCAGCCGATGGTGATAAGGTTGGGCTGATCCAAGGGGCCGCAGGACACCAGCACCGGGGGTTCCGGGTTCAGCAGGGTGCTGCCACGCCAGCTCTGTTTGCTCATCCGTGATACTTCCTTTCATAAGGGGCCCAGGTGCGCTCCGAGATGATGTACCGGGGCCGGGCCTTGGTCTCCATATAGATCTTGCCGATGTATTCGCCAATAACGCCCAGGCACACCAGCTGCACGCCGCCCATAAAGCAGACGATGCACACGATGGAGGCCCAGCCAGCCACGCTGCTGCCCAGGGCGGCGCAGACGATGGCCCAGATGACCCCGATAAAGCCGATAAGGCTTACCAAGATGCCAGCCCCGGTAATGATGCGGATGGGCTTGTTGGACAGGCTGGTAATGCCGTCAAAGGCCAGGGCCAGCATTTTGCTGAGGGGGTAGTGGCTCTCTCCGGCCAGCCGCTCATGCCGCTCGTAGGTGACCACCTCGTGGGGGAAGCCCACCAGGGGCACCATGCCACGCAAAAAGATGTTCACCTCGTGGTAATCTGCAAAGCTCTCCAGCACCCGGGTGCTGATAAGGCGGTAGTCGGCGTGGTTGAACACGATGTCGGCCCCCAGGGCGTTCATCAGGTGGTAGAAGCCCTCGGCGGTGAACCGCTTAAAGAAGGTGTCGGTGTCCCGGCGGCTCCGGACGCCGTACACCACCTCGGCTCCCTCCAGGTACTTGCGGACCATCTCGTCCATGGCATTGATGTCGTCCTGGCCGTCGCAGTCGATGGAGATGGTCACGTCGCAGCTGCCGCTGTGGAGGGCCTCCATCAGGCCTGCCAGTACAGCGTTCTGGTGGCCCCGGTTGCGGCTCTGGGCAATGCCGATGAAATGCTCATCCTGAGCGGCAAAGCCCTGGATCAGCTCCCAGGTCTTGTCCTTGGAGCCATCGTTGACAAAAAGCACCCGGCTTTTATCGCTGACCAAGCCCTGGCTGGCCAGCTGGTTGATCTTTTGCAAAAACAGCGGTGCCGTAATGGGCAGCACAGCCTCCTCGTTGTAACAGGGGATCACGATCCACAGAATCGGTTTGGACATAGTATAGTTGCTCCTTTTATCCTTGTAAAAGCGGCAGGACCGGCGTTACTGCACCATCTGCCGCAAAGCGTCCGGGTCCAGCAGCTTAAAGCTGCTTTTAAAGGTATCCAGCAGGCCGTCCCTCTGCATACAGCTCAGCTCCCGGGAAAGGGCACTGCGGTCGCAGTTCAGGTAGTCTGCCAGCTGGATGCGAGAAAAGGGGATGCTGAAGGTCAGGCTGCCGGCCCGTTCGCTTTCACTGAGCAGGTAGGCGCAGACCTTGGCACGCAGGCTTTTCATCACCAGCAGGTCCACCCGGCGAGAAAGCAGAAAGTATTTGTCGCTGATGGTCCGCACCAGGTTTTGCAGCACCTGCTGGTGGGCCGGGCTGCCGTCGGACTGCAGCAGCTTTTCGTAGGGGATCAGCAGCACCTCACAGGGGCTGGCTGCCAGCACTGTAACAGGGCTGGCCAGGCTGGACCCACCCAGCACGTCCCCAAACACGCCCCCGGGCTCCACCCGGGCCATGGGCACACGGGCTCCACCTGGGGCCGGGCGCCAGGCCTCCAGCTCTCCCTGCAGCACCACGCCGACCCGGCGGCTGGGCTCCCCAGCCACCACCAGCACCTCTCCCCGGCCAAAGCTGCGGGGCACTGCCCCCAGCCGGGTCAGCAGTGCCTGCAGTTCCGGAGCCGAAAGCCCGGCAAACAACGAGGTGGTTTGTAACAGCGGCAGATCCATTTTCATCGCACATCCGTGGGTGGGGGTAGGGCACCCACAGTCCTCCTGCAATTCCGTTGCCTATGCAACGGTATTTTTACCCTTATTATAGTAGACTAGGACCTGCAAAGCAAATGTTTTTGCAAATTTGCCTTGTAAAATTTTGTGAGCCGGGCGGCGCTGCTGCCCGGAAAGAAAGAGGACTTTATGAAAAAATTGATTTCGCTGCTGCTGGCCCTGAGCCTGGGGCTGTGCCTGGCAGCCTGCGGCAGTGCAAGCTCTGCTTCTTCGGAGGCGGCTGTTCCGGCATCTGCCTCCCAGCAGGAGGCTGAACAGCTGTCTACTACCCAGCCGGTGCGGATCGCCGGGTTAAAGGGCCCCACCACCATGGGCCTGGTAAATCTGCTGGCCATGGAGCAGGAGGGCACCGCTGCCCTGGATTACGACCTGCAGCTCTACGGCACCGCTGACGAGATCGTGCCCCTGCTGATAAAAGGGGAGCTGGACCTGGCGGCCATCCCGGCCAACCTGGCGGCTACCCTGTACCAAAAGACCAACGGCGGCCTCCAGGCCGTGGCGGTGAACACCCTGGGAGTGCTGTACCTGGTGGAGCAAGGGGACACCATCCACTCCATGGCAGACCTGGCAGGCCGCACCATCTTGATGACCGGCAAGGGGACCACCCCGGAGTATGTGATGCGCTACCTGCTTACCGCCAACGGTCTGGACCCGGACAAGGACGTGACCCTGGAATACTGCAGCGAGGCCACGGAGGTCACTGCCCAGATGGCCAACCGCCAGGATGCCATTGCGGTGCTGCCCCAGCCCTATGTGACCGCCGCCAGCCTGAAGGATGACACCCTGCGTGTGGCCCTGGACCTGACCCAAGAGTGGAGCCAGGTGGCAGGCACCCAGCTCATTACCGGTGTCACCGTGGTGCGGAAGGAATACGCCCAGGCCCACCCGGATGTGGTGGAGGCCTTTTTGGCAGACTACGCCCAGAGCGTAGAGGCTGCCAACACCGACCTGGAGGGCACCGCTGCCCTGTGCGAGCAGCAGGGGGTGGTGGCCAAGGCCGCCATTGCCCAAAAGGCTCTGCCTGCCTGCAATATCGTTTGCCGCACCGGGCAGGAGCTGAAGGAAGATGCTTCGGCCTACCTGCAGGTGCTGTTTGACGCCGACCCGGCGGCAGTAGGCGGTGCTTTGCCCGGCGACGATTTTTACTGGACTGCCCCGTAACCTCTTTGCGCTCCTTCAGGCCGCTCTGCCGCAACAGGCAGGGCGGCTTTTGCATGGGCGGTTGCATTTCTCCCCAAAAAGTTCTACAATGGGCTGGTAAAACACCCACCTTTCAAATGATACGGAGGAACAGCTTATGGCTTGTACTACCATCCTGGTCGGCAAAAAGGCGTCCTATGACGGCTCCACCATGATCGCCCGGAACGACGATTCCGGCTCCGGCCATTTCACTGCTAAAAAGTTTACCGTGGTCCACCCGGAGCAGCTGCCCCAGGTCTACCGCAGCGTCCTCTCCCATGTGGAGATCCCTCTGCCGGAGACGGGGGCCCTGCGGTTTACCGCCATGCCCAACGCCGTGGAGGGCAAGGGCATCTGGGCGGCCTCCGGCGTCAATGCCGCCAACGTGGGCATGACCGCCACCGAGACCATTACCTCCAACCCCCGGGTGCTGGGGGCTGACCCCCTGGTGGAGTACCGCCCGGCCAAGGACGGGGAGCCGGAGGTGCCCGGCGGCATCGGTGAGGAGGACATCGTCTACCTGACCCTGCCCTACATCCGGTCGGCCCGGGAGGGCGTGCAGCGTCTGGGTCATCTGCTGGAGACCTATGGTACCTATGAGATGAACGGCATTGCCTTCTCGGACGTGGACGAGGTCTGGTGGCTGGAGACCGTAGGCGGCCACCACTGGATCGCTCGCCGGGTGCCCGACGACGTGTATGTGGTGATGCCCAACCAGCTGGGCCTGGACAGCTTTGACCTGGCCGATGCCCTGGGCCCCCAGAAGGAATATATGTGCTCCGCCGACCTGGCAGAGTTTTTGGCCAAGAACCACCTGGACCTGTCCCAGGACGGCAGCCTGAACCCCCGGGATGCCTTTGGCAGCCACGATGACTCGGACCACGTGTACAACACTCCCCGGGCCTGGTATATGCTGCGGACCCTGAACCCCAACACCTGGGACTGGGACGGCCCCAACGCCGACTACACCCCCATGTCCGATGACCTGCCCTGGTGCATGGTGCCGGAGCGGAAGGTGACCCCGGAGGACGTAAAGTACGTGCTGTCCAGCCACTACCAGGGCACCCCCTACGACCCCTACCGCAGCTACGGTGATAAGGCCAGCAAGGGGGCTTATCGGTCCATCGGCATCAATCGCAACGACTTTATGGCTCTGATCCAGCTGCGGCCGGACCAGGAGGAGGACCACCGGGCCCTGGAGTGGATCGCCTACGCCTCCAACGCCTTCAACACCATGGTGCCCTTCTACGCCAACGTGGACACCACCCCGGCATACTTGGCAGGCACCACCAAGGAGGTGTCCACCGACAACTTCTACTGGGTCAGCCGCATGATCGCTGCCATGGCAGATGCCTCCTACAGCAAGTCGCTGTTCCACATTGAACGCTATGAGGAAAGCGTCCTCAGTGCCGCCCACGCTCTGGTGAACCAGTACGATGCCAAGCTGGCAGCAGCCGACCCGGCCCAGCGTGCCGCCCTCCGGGAGGAGGCCAACATTGTCTTGGCAGCCATGATCAAGGAAAAGGCCGCCGACACCCTGGACAAGGTGCTGTTTGAGCTCAGCAACCAGATGAAGAACGCCTACTCCCGTTCTGACGCATAAACCGTCAGAACCAGTCAAAACCGATCAAAAAACCTAACCTTTACCGCCCGGTGCCCTGCTGCACCGGGCGGTTTTTGCGTGTTAAGGCAGGAAAGTGTACCGGATGCACAAAAATCAGAGAAATTTTTTGTGCACGAATCTGACTGAAAATGATTGATTTTGACGACTGCTATGGTATAATAAAGACACAAACCACCAGAAACATTCAAAATAAATCAAAACCAATCAAGCAACAGGCAAAGGAGCGTGATCAGATGCTGGCAGAAGAACGGTTCGGCATGATCCTGGAGCTGCTGGGGCGGCAGCGCACCGCCACGGTGCAGGAGCTGTGCGAGGCCCTGGGCACCAGCGAATCCACCATCCGGCGAGACCTTACAGAGCTGGACCGACTGGGCAAGCTGAACAAGGTCCACGGGGGCGCCACCCTGCCGGACAATCGGTTCCAGGCAGAGGAGCCTACCATGCAGGCCAAGGAGAACCAGTCGGTGCCCCAAAAAAAGGCCATTGCAGCGGCGGCGGCAGCGTTGATCCAGCCGGAGGATTTTGTGTTCCTCGACGCCGGGTCCACCACCCTGGAGCTGGTGCGGGCCCTGGAGGGCCCGGCCCTGCAGGCCAACTATGTGACCAACGGCGTGGCCCACGCCCGGACCCTGGCCCAGAAGGGCTGCCGGGTGTTCCTGCCCGGGGGGCTGCTGCGGCCCCAGACCGAGGCCATTGTGGGAGCATCGGCGGTAAGCAGCCTGCAGCAGTATAATTTTACCAAGGCCTTTCTGGGGGCCAACGGCGTGGCCCTGGACGCCGGGTTCACCACCCCGGACCCGGAGGAGGCCGCCGTCAAGGCCACCGTGGTGCGCCGGGCCCGGGAAAGCTGGTTTTTGGTGGACGACACCAAGTTTGCCCAGGTGTGCCCGGCGGTGATCGCAGAGCTCCACAGCGGAGCCATCCTCACCAACCGCTGCCCCAACCCCAAGTATAAGCAGTTTACATTGGTAAAGGAGACGGAAGTATGATCTACACCGTAACATTCAATCCGGCCATCGACTATGTGGTGCGGCTGGAACAGTCTCTGGAAGTGGGCCAGGTGAACCGGGCCGACGGCGAGGACTGCGTGCTGGGAGGCAAGGGCATCAATGTGTCCGGTGTGCTGGCCCAGCTGGGGTGCCCCAGCGTAGCCCTGGGGTTCGTGGCCGGGGAGACCGGGGCCTGGCTGGAACGGGACCTGGCAGCCCAGGGCCTGAAAACGGATTTCGTGCACCTGGACAAGGGCATGACCCGTATCAATGTGAAGATCAAGGCCGGGCAGGAGACAGAGCTGAACGGTGCCGGGCCGGACATCCCGGACCAGGCCCTGCAGCAGCTGGAAGCCCAGCTGGACCGGCTGGCAGCCGGGGATGTGCTGGTGCTGGCAGGCAGCATCCCCCGGAGCCTGCCTCAGGACGTGTACCAGCGGCTGCTGGCCCGGCTGGAGGGCAAGGGGGTCCAGGCAGTGGTGGACGCCACCCGGGACCTGCTGGTGAACGTGCTGCCCTACCACCCCTTCCTCATCAAGCCCAATAACCACGAGCTGGGGGAGATCCTGGGCCGGGAGCTTTGCACCGATGCAGAGATCGCTGACGCCGCCCGGACCCTGCAGCAAAAGGGTGCCCGGAACGTGCTGGTGAGCATGGCCGGGGACGGTGCCCTGCTGCTGGACGAAAAGGGCCAGGTCCACCGGATGGGCTGCCCCAAGGGCAAGGTGGTAAACAGCGTAGGAGCAGGGGACAGCATGGTGGCCGGCTTTGTGGCTGGCTGGCAGCAGACCGGCAGCTACGCCCAGGCCCTGCGGCTGGGCACCGCCTGCGGCAGTGCCACCGCCTTCAGTCTGGGGCTGGCCACCAAGGAAAAGATCTACCAGCTGCTGGAGCAGCTTTGAGCAAGGAAAAGGAGAACCATCATGCGTATCACGGAACTGTTTACGGCACAGTCCATTGCCCTGGATGAGACCCTGGAAAACCGGGACCAGATCCTGCGCCGCCTGGCGGACCTGCAGGCCACCCACGGCAACATCACCGACAAAGAGACCTACTTAAAGGCCCTGTACGCCCGGGAGGCAGAGGGCTCCACCTATGTGGACAACGGCATCACGGTGCCCCACGCCAAGACCGACGTGGTCACCCGGCCCAGCCTGGCAGCCCTGCGGCTGACCCAGCCGGTGCAGTACGACCCGGAGGACGACGGCACCACAGACCTGCTGTTTGCCATTGCCGCCCCGGAAAACGGCAGCCTCCACGTGGATATGCTGGCTCGGATGATGCAGATGCTGATGAACGAGGAGTTTGTGGCAAAGCTGAAGGCTGCCAGCACCCCGGCAGAGTTCCTGGCCTGCATCGACGCCCAGGAGGAGGCCCAGTTTGGCACCGAGAGCTTTACCCAGCAGGCCATCCCCCAGCAGGGCTACCGCATCCTGGCGGTGACCGCCTGCGTCAACGGCATCGCCCACACCTACATGGCCGCCGAGGCCCTGACCAAGGCTGGCGACAAGCTGGGCCTGGCCACCAAGGTGGAGACCAACGGCTCCGACGGGGCCAAAAACATCCTGACCCGGGAGGAGATCGCTGCCTGCGACGGCATCATCGTGGCAGCAGAGAAAAAGGTAGAGACCGCCCGGTTCGACGGCAAGCCGGTGCTGTTTACCCGGGTGGATGACGGCATCCACAAGCCGGAGGAGCTGATCAAAAAGATCGCCCACGGCGAGGTGCCGGTGTACCACGCCGAGGGCGGTGCCCCGGCAGAGGAGGCCTCCACCAAGGACAGCTTTGGCCGCAGCCTGTACAAGAACCTGATGAACGGCGTTTCCCACATGCTGCCCTTTGTGGTGGGCGGCGGCATCATGATCGCTCTGGCCTTTTTGCTGGATGACTACACCATTGATCCTTCCAACTTTGGCATGAACACCCCGGTGGCAGCCTTCTTCAAGACCGTAGGCAGCGCAGCCTTTGGCTATATGCTGCCCATCCTGTCTGCCTTTATCGCTATGTCCATTGCAGACCGTCCGGGCCTGGCAGTGGGCTTTGCAGGCGGCGTGCTGGCCATGAACGGCACCAACTTTACGGGCCTGGCCACTGGCAGCACCACCGGCATCTCCGGCGGCTTTTTGGCCGCCCTGCTGGCTGGTTTTGCAGCAGGCTACATCGTGGAGTTTTTGAAAAAGATCACCGAGAAGCTCCCGGCCAGCCTCAACGGCATCCGGCCCATGCTCATCTACCCCCTGGGGGGCCTGCTGATCCTGGGGGCCATGATGTGCGCCGTGAACCCGGTGATGGGCCTGATCAACACCGCCATGACCGACTGGCTCAACGCCATGGGCGGCACCTCCAAGGTGCTGCTGGGTGCCATCGTGGCTGGCATGATGAGCGTGGACATGGGCGGCCCCTTCAACAAGGCAGCCTACGTCTTTGGCACCGCTGCCCTGGCCTCCGGCAACTATGAGGTCATGGCCGCCGTCATGGTGGGCGGCATGGTGCCCCCCATCGCCATTGCCCTGTCCACCACCGTCTGCCCCAAAAAGTGGTCCCCGGAGGAGCGCCGCAACGGCATCGTGAACTATGTCATGGGCCTGTGCTTCGTCACCGAGGGTGCCATCCCCTACGCAGCTGCCGACCCCCTGCGGGTGCTGCCCAGCTGCATCCTGGGCTCGGCCCTGGCCGGCTCCCTGTCCATGGTCTTTGGCTGCGGCCTCCGGGCCCCCCACGGCGGCATCTTCGTGTTCCCGGTGGTGGACCATGCGCTGCTGTACTGCGTGGCCCTGGCCCTGGGCAGCGTGGTGGGTGCTGTGGTGCTGAGCCTGCTGAAAAAGCCCTACCAGGCCCAGTGATCTTTGCCATCTTCTTCTCCATGCGAGAGTTCTTCTTCTAATGCAGACCGCCCTCGGGAATGTCCCGGGGGCGGTCTGTGTTTGGAGAGAAAAGGACCATTTTCACAAAAAAAGCCGCTGAACATCGGGCAGAACGCCGCATTTGCTGGAAAGTGGGGTTCCCGGCCCCTTTTGCATTGCGTCGGCTTTTTGAGTGTGGTATACTATGCCTGTTATGGAAAAGTGCCGGTGCGGTGTGCCGGCCAAAGCAACGAGGAAAAGGACACGAACGATGAAAATTGGATTTGACAACGACAAATATCTTGCGATGCAGTCCGAGCATATCCGTGAGCGCATCAAAAAGTTTGACAACAAGCTCTACCTGGAGTTCGGCGGCAAGCTCTTTGATGATTACCACGCCTCCCGGGTGCTGCCCGGCTTCCAGCCGGACTCCAAGCTGCAGATGCTGCTGCAGCTCAAGGAGCAGGCCGAGGTGGTCATCGTCATCAGCGCCGAGGACATCGTCAGCAGCAAGATCCGTGGGGATTACGGCATCACCTACGACCTGGACGTGCTGCGCCTCATCGACGCATTCCAGGGCGTGGGCCTGTATGTGGGCAGCGTCTGCGTTACCAAGTATACCGCCGACCCGGAGGTGGAAGCCTTTGAAAAGCGGCTCAACGACCTGGGCATCCGCACCTTCCGCCACTACAAGATCCCCGGCTACCCCAACGATGTGGCCCGGATCGTCAGCGACGAGGGCTACGGCCGCAACGAGTACATTGAGACCCAGCGTCCCCTGGTGGTGATCACGGCTCCCGGCCCCGGCAGCGGAAAGATGGCGGTGTGCCTGTCCCAGCTGTACCATGAATACAAGCGTGGGGTCAAGGCTGGCTACGCCAAGTTTGAGACCTTCCCCATCTGGAACATCCCCCTGAAGCACCCGGTGAACCTGGCCTACGAGGCTGCCACCGCCGACCTGAACGATGTGAACATGATCGACCCCTTCCATCTGGAAGCCTACGGGGTCACCACCGTCAACTACAACCGGGATATCGAGATCTTCCCGGTGGTCAACGCCATGTTTGAGCTCATTGCTGGCACCAGCCCCTACAAGAGCCCCACGGATATGGGTGTGAATATGGCTGGCAACTGCATCGTGGACGACGAAGTGTGCCGGGAGGCCTCTCGTAAGGAGATCCTGCGGCGGTACTTCAAGTGCCTGTGCGAGCAGAAGGTCACCGGTACCACCCGGGAGAGCGAGCGTTACAAGCTGGAGCTGCTGCTGAACCAGGCAGATATGGCCCTGGGCAAGCGTGAGGTGGAGCGGCAGGCCCACGCCCGCAGCGAGGCCACCGGCGGTGCCCCAGCGGCAGCCATCGAGCTCAGTGACGGCACCGTCATCAGCGGCAAGACCGGCCCCCTGCTGGGTGCCACTGCTTCGGCCCTCATCAATGCCCTGAAGCACCTGGCTGGCATCCCCCAGGAGACGGACCTGGTAAGTGCCGCCGCCATCGAGCCCATCCAGACCCTCAAGACCAACTACCTGGGCGGCAAGAACCCTCGTCTGCACACCGACGAGATTTTGATTGCCCTGTCCAGCTCCGCTGCTTCCAACGAGCTGGCCGCCAAGGCCCTGCACCAGCTGCCCAACCTGAAGGGCTGCGATGTGCACTCCACCGTGCTGCTTTCCAGCGTGGACAGCAGCACCCTGAACCGCCTGGGCATGTACCTGACCTGCGACCCCGTCTACGAGGAAGAGGACCGCAAGTACCACAAGCAGTAATTGACAGGAAACAAAAACGGCAGGTGCTGAGCACCTGCCGTTTTTTGGTAAAACCGTTTTTGGCTTACTGCTTATCAGCGGTACGGGCAAAGAAGTTGGCCAGCACGGCACCGGAGATGTTGTGCCACACCGAGAATACAGCACCCGGGATGGTGGCCAGGGGGTACTGGGCAAAGTGGGCGGCAGCCAGGCTGGTGGCCAGGCCGGAGTTCTGCATGCCTACCTCGATGGAGATGGCCCGGCACTTGGAGGAATCCAGCTTCAGGACCTTGCCTACGGCAAAGCCGGTGAGGTAGCCCAGCAGGTTGTGGAGCACCACCACCACCAGGATCAGCAGGCCGCTGGTCATGATCTTAGCACTGTTGGCAGACACCACGGCGCAGATGATCAGCACGATGGCAGTGGTGGACACCAGGGGCAGCACCCGGACTGCATTTTCTGTAAAGGCGTGGAAGAAGTGGTTGACCACAAAGCCCAGGGCAATGGGCACCAGCACCACCTTGACGATGGACAGGAACATATTCACCGGGTTCACGTCCACTCGCTGGCCGGCGTACAGCAGGGTGAGCAGGGGGGTGAGGATGGGAGCCAGCACCGTGGAAACAGCGGTCATGCCTACAGAAAGGGCTACGTCGCCCTTAGAAAGGTAGGTCATCACGTTGGAGGAGGTGCCGCCGGGGCAGGTGCCCACCAGGATGACGCCGATGGCCAGCTCCACCGGCAGGTGGAACACCAAGGTCAGCACCCAGGCCAGAAAGGGCATCAGGGTAAACTGGGCCACGCAGCCCACCACTACGTCCTTGGGGCGGCTGAACACCACTTTGAAGTCATTGGGCTTCAGGGTCAGGCCCATGCCGAACATCACCACCCCCAGCAGGGTGTTGACCCAGGAGGTCTTGACCACGCTGAAGGGGCCAGGGAAGAACAGAGCACCGGCAGCCACCACAATGACGATGGCGGCCATGTACTTGCCGACAAAATCGCTTACTTTTTCCAGAGTTTTCATGAGGATCCATCCTTTCTTTTTGTGCCTAGGGTCTTGTGCATGAAACATCCGGAATGGCCCGGTGCCGCAAACAAAAAACGCCTTTGTCCCTGCATAAGAGACAAAGGCGTCAACATCCTCTGCGGTACCACTCTTACTTGCCGGCCCGGTTTCCCGGTGGCCGGCCCCTCAATGCACGTCCAACAACGTGCGGCTCCTGATAACGGAAGCCTGCCGTCCGGGCTTACCCACGGCAGCCGCCGTTTCAGCCCGAAAGCTCGGAGAGGATCTTCCCACAGGGCTCCACGCTGTCTTGCACCTACCGACAGCTCTCTGGAGTGTTGCACCCCGGGTACTTGTTCTCGTCATAGCCGAATATTTCACTGACCCGAAGTATACCCCTTTGCACTGCCAGCGTCAAGGGGGCTGACGACGCCGGTTTTTCATCCCAAATGCCGAACAAAACAGTCTGCTTCAACCTACAAAAATCCTAGAGATATACAGATTACCCAAAAACAACGGTGCTGAGTTGTGCATACTGCGGCAGAAACGGATCATGTGAAAAACATATCAGAACAAAACGCAAAATACCGCTTGTTTTTTGGATACAACCCCCTATAATAGAAGTGTAATAACCGACGTCCGACGTCATGACGTTTCTTGCGGGGAATGTTCCGTACAACGGGGAGCGGCACAGAATGGAGAACCAGAACCATGAAACAAGAACAGAACGTATTCAGCAACATTCAGGATAACCGCACCGGCTCTCTGGTAGAGCAGGTGGCAGACCAGATCAACCAGGTCATCATAGACCAGAACATCAACACCGGAGAAAAGCTGCCCAACGAGTTTGAGCTGGCGGCCATGCTGAATGTGGGCCGGGGCACCATCCGGGAGGCAGTAAAGCTGCTGATAGCCCGCAACTGCCTGGAGATCCGCCGGGGCAAGGGTACCTATGTGGTGGAAAAGCCGGGCCAGATCGAGGACCCTCTGGGCTTTGCCTATGTAAAGGATAAGATCACCCTGGCCATGGACCTGATGGAGCTGCGGCTGCGGCTGGAGCCCTGGGTGGCTCAGCTGGCAGCCCAGCGCATTGAGGAGAGCGAGAAGGAAACCCTGCGCCAGCTGTGCCAGCAGGTGGAGCACAAGATCCGCACCGGGGAGGACCACGGCCCGGCCGACAAGGAGTTCCATGCCTACATTGCCCGGTGCACCCACAACAGCGTCATCACCGAGATCATGCCGGTGATGACCTATAGTATTGATATGTTCACCAAGTTCAAGGCCCCCAAGCTGCTGGAGGACACCATCCGCACCCATAACCTCGTCACCGAGGGCATCTGCGCCAACGACCCCCAGAAGGCCTACGACAGTATGTATGAGCACGTGGCCGAGAACCGGGAGAGCATCGAAATCGTCCGGCGCATGAGTGAGGCGGAGCACCAGGCAGAGTCTTTGTAAATATGAACAAAGAATGGACGAATCGTTTGTAAGATATAGAGAATAAGCCCCCACACCGTTGACATCCCCTTCTTCATCGGCTATGTGGCCGTGTTCTTCCTGTGCGTGTTCTCCGAGACCTTCTGCACCTTCCTGATCCGATAAGGAGTTAACTCATGGTAACCATCAGAGACATCAAGACCATCTGCACCGCCCCGGAAGGCATCAACCTTCTGGTGGTGAAGATCGAGACCAGCGAGCCGGGCTTTTACGGCCTGGGCTGCGGCACCTTTGCCTACCGGCATCTGGCCGTAAAGCTGGTGGTGGAAGAATATCTGCGGCCCCTGCTCATTGGCCGGGATGTTTCAGACATCAACGACATCTGGCAGCTGATGCACCAGAACGGATACTGGCGCAACGGCCCCATTGAAAACAATGCCATCTCCGGCGTGGACATGGCTCTGTGGGATATCAAGGGCAAAATGGCCAATATGCCCCTGTACCAGCTGCTGGGCGGCAAGTGCCGGGAGGGTGTGCCGGTGTACCGCCATGTGGATGGCCGGGATCTCTCTGAGATCTGTGAGAACATCGAAAAATACCGTGAGATCGGCGTCAAGACCATCCGCTGCCAGTGCGGCGGCTACGGCGGCGGCGACTACGGCACCATTCCGGCAGGGGCTCCTACCGGGGCAAAGCCCGGGGTATACCTGGACGGCAACGCCTACATCCGGGAGACGGTAAAGCTGTTTGACGGCATCCGCAGCCGGATGGGGGAGGAGCTGGGCCTGGTCCACGACGTCCACGAGCGCATTGCGCCGGCAGACGCCGTGCGGCTGGCCAAGGAGCTGGAGCCCTACCACCTGACCTTCCTGGAGGATCCCGTATCCCTGGAGCAGGTGGAGTACATCCGCCAGATCAAAAACGCTTCTTCCATCCCCATTGCAGAGGGCGAGCTGTTCAATAACCCCTACGAGTGGCGTACCCTCATCACCGAGCGGCTCATCGACTACATCCGGGTGCACATCACCCAGGTGGGCGGCATCACCCCTGCCCGGAAGCTGCAGATCTTTGCGGAGCAGTTCGGCGTGCGGACTGCCTGGCACGGCCCCGGGGATATGTCCCCCCTGGCCCATGCAGCCAATGTGCACATCGACCTGGCGGCCCCCAACTTTGGGGTGCAGGAGTGGTCCGGCATCGAGCCCCCCAACTTTGTCATCCAGAAGCTGAAGGGCCCCCACGGCGCTCTGCTGGAGGTTTTCCCTGGGCTGCCGGAGTACCGGGACGGCTACGTTTACGCCAACGACAAGCCGGGCCTGGGCGTGGACCTGATCGAAAAAGAAGCCGAAAAGTACCCCTGTGAAAATACCGTTACCACCTGGACGCAGACCCGCCGCATGGACGGTGCGCTGCAGACCCCGTAAGAGATCAATAATTGCTGGGAGGCATAAAAATGGTTAATACTCTGTTTGATATCACTGGCAAAAAAGCAATCGTTACCGGCGGCACCCGGGGCCTGGGCAAGGGCATGGCTGAGGGCCTCATGGAGTCCGGTGCAGAAGTAGCCATCATCGGCACCTCTGACAAGGTGTATCAGGTGGCTGAGGAGTTTAAGGCCAAGGGCTATGTGTGCTACGGTGTCAAGGCGGACCTGTCGGACCGGGACCAGTGCAACGAGGCCTTTAACAAGTGCGTGGAGCTGCTGGGGGATCTGGATATCCTGGTGCCTGCCCACGGCATCCAGCGCCGTCACCCCTCCAACGAGTTCCCAGACCAGGATTGGGATGATGTGATCAACACCAACCTGAACTCCGTGTTCTGGCTGTCCCGTGCAGCTGCCAACATCTTCAAGGCCAAGGGCTATGGCAAGATCATCATGATCGCCTCCATGTGCTCCTGGTTCGGCGGCAAGACCGTGCCGGCATACGCTGCCTCCAAGGGCGGCGTGATGCAGCTGTGCAAGGCCTTCAGCAACGACCTGCTGCAGTACGGCATCAACGTCAACGCCATTGCTCCGGGCTACATGGACACCGAGATGAACGTGGCCCTGACGGACCCCACCAACCCTAAGTTCACCCAGCAGCGTTACAACGAGCTGACCCAGCGCATTCCTGCCCACCGCTGGGGCACCCCTGATGACATGAAGGGCTGCTGCATCTTCCTGGCCTCTCACGCCAGCGACTATCTGGGCGGTGCCATCATCCCTGTGGATGGCGGCTATCTGGTCATGTGATCCTCCTTCTTCCATAGATGCATCGTTAACCAAGGGAGAAAGGGCCTCCTTCGGCGCAAGCCGGGGGAGGCCCTTTCTCTGTGCTGCCATCTTCCCAAGGGAAAATAGGCAAAACGATTGAGTTCGGTCCGGGATTGTGCTACACTGAAAAGGCTTTCTGTATTGAGTAAAAGGATAGGAGAATCGTTATTATGGAAACTCAACATTCCAAGCGCAGTGCGTTTTCCGGCAAGATCGGATTCGTGCTCAGCGCAGCAGGTGCCTCGGTGGGTCTGGGCAATATCTGGCGCTTCCCGTACCTGGCGGCAAAGTACGGCGGCGGCATCTTTCTGCTGGTCTACATCTTGCTGGCCGTTACCTTTGGCTATACCATGATCGTGGCAGAGACAGCTCTGGGCCGCATGACCAAAAAGAGCCCGGTGGGTGCCTATGCAGCCTTTGGCAAGGGCAAGGGCCGGGCCATTGGCGGCTGGATCAACGCCATCATCCCCATCCTCATCGTGCCCTATTACTCGGTGATCGGCGGCTGGGTCATCCGCTACCTGGCGGACTACATTTCCGGCCACGGGATGGAGCTGGCCCAGGACGGCTACTTCTCGGCCTTTATCTCCAGCGGTGCCTCTGCCGAGATCTGCTTTATCATCTTTACGGTGTTCACCCTGTCCATCGTGTTTGCCGGTGTGCGGAACGGCGTGGAACGGGTGTCTAAGGTGATGATGCCCATTCTGGTGGTGCTGTCGGTGCTGATCGCCGGGTACTCTGTTACCCGTCCCGGCGCACTGGCAGGCGTCAAGTACTTCCTGGTGCCCAACGTGGCCAATTTCTCCTGGATGACCGTGGTCACCGCCATGGGCCAGATGTTCTACTCTCTGTCCATTGCCATGGGCATTCTGGTGACCTTTGGCTCCTACATGAAAAAGGATGTGTCCATTGAGGAGTCCACCCAGAACGTGGAGATCTTCGACACTGCCATTGCCATTATGGCAGGCCTCATGATCATCCCCTCGGTGTTCGCCTTCTCCGGCGGAGACCCCGACACCCTTCAGGCCGGCCCGGCCCTGATGTTCATTACCATCCCCAAGGTCTTTGAGAGCATGGGCCTGGGCACCGTGGTGGGCATCCTGTTCTTCACCCTGGTGCTGTTTGCCGCCGTTACCAGCTCCATCGCCCTGACGGAAAGTGCCGTTTCCACCTTTGAGGACGAGTTGGGCTGGGACCGCAAAAAGTCCACGGTGCTCATTGGCTTTATCATGCTGGCCCTGGGCAGCCTTTCCGCCCTGGGCTATGGCCCCCTGGCAGGGGTGACGGTGTTCGGGATGCAGTTTTTGGACTTCTTCGACTTCCTCACCAACTCTGTCATGATGCCTGTGGCTGCCATTGCCACCTGCCTGCTGGTGTCCCGTGTGGTGGGCGTGGAAAAGATCGCAGAGGAGGTCACCCTGGAGGGCAAGCCCTTCCGCCGCCAGAAGATCTTCAACTTTATGATCCGCTGGATCTGCCCTGTGTTTGCGGCCATCATCCTGGTCAGCTCTGTGGCCAACGCCCTGGGCTGGATCTCCATGTAAAAATAATTGCAGCTATAACAAACAGTAAAACCGAGTGTCGGGCCCTGGGCCTGGCCCTCGGTTTTTTGCGTAAGAAAGAGGCCTCTCCCTCAATAATTTAGGAATTTTCTGTTAAAAGCCACTTTGGGGGAGGTAATTTTCCCGGAAATATGATACAGTACAATTGGAGCAGCCCTGCAGCTGGGGCTGAAACCCGGTAGCTCCCCATGGACACATCCGCCCCCCGGGGGCTGTTGGCAAATCTGACCCGAAAATCAATTACATTGAGATAAAACGAAGGAGAATATTACTATGGGTTTGATCAAAGCAGGAGTGAACGCACTGGGCAGCACCCTGGCAGACCAGTGGAAGGAGTTTTTCTACTGTGATGCCCTGGACCAGGATGTGCTGATGGTCAAGGGCCAAAAGCGCACCTCTCGCCGCAGTGCCAACCACGGCCAGGATAATATCATCTCCAACGGCAGCGGCATTGCTGTGGCCGACGGTCAGTGTATGCTCATCGTGGAGCAGGGCAAGGTGGTGGAGGTATGCGCCGAGCCCGGCCAGTTCACCTATGACGCGTCCATCGAGCCCAGCGTGTTTACCGGCAATTTTGGCGACAGCCTGGCCGAGACCTTCCAGACTGTGGCCAAGCGGTTTACTTACGGCGGCGACACCGGCAAGGACCAGCGGGTGTACTACATCAACACCAAGGAGCTGGGGCAGATCCTGTACGGCACCGCCACCCCCATCCCTTTCCGGGTGGTGGTCAGCCAGGAACGGGGCTATGCCCTGTCGGTGAACCTGCGGTGCAATGGCAGCTTTACCTACCGCATCTGTGACCCCCTGCTGTTCTACACCAACGTGTGCAGCAACGTTTCCAACCAGTACGATGCCTCGGAGCTGGCACCCCGGCTGAAAAGTGAGCTGATGAACGCCTTGCAGCCGGCTCTGGCCACCCTGTCTGCCAACGGGGTGCAGTATTACCAGATCCCTGCCCACACCCTGGAGCTCTCGGAGGCCCTCAATCAGCAGCTTTCCGGCATCTGGCGCAAAAAACGGGGCATCGAGGTGTTCTCCTTCAACATCAACTCCCTGTCCATCCCGGAGGAGCAGCAGAAAAAGATCACCGAGTGGGAAGAAAACGCCATGACCACTGACCCCACCACCGCAGCAGCTCGCCTGGTGGGGGGCCAGATCGATGCCATGAAGGCCGCTGCCGGCAACACCGCCGGGGCTATGTCCGGTTTTATGGGCATGGGCATGGCTGCCGGGGGCATGGGTGTCATGAACGCCCAGAACCTTTACGCCATGGGCCAGCAGCCTGCCGCCCCCCAGCAGACCCCTGCGGCCAACAGCTGGCAGTGCAGCTGCGGTGCCACCGCCACGGGCAAGTTCTGCCCGGAGTGCGGTTCCCCTCGCCCGGCAGACAGCTGGACCTGCCGCTGCGGTGCTGTGAACAAGGGCAAGTTCTGCTCGGAGTGCGGCCAGCCCCGGCCTGCCGCCCCCAAGCCCCGGTGCAGCAAGTGCGGCTGGGAGCCGGAGGACCCGGCACATCCGCCCAAGTTCTGCCCCGAGTGCGGTACCCCCTTTAACGGACAGTGACCTTGCCGACGGTCCGCTGCAAACAGCAGAACATAACGCCGGGGCTCGGAAAACCGCCGGGCCCCCTTTTACTATAGGAGGAGACTCTATGGCAGGAATGCTGGAATACAAGTGCCCCTGCTGCGATGGTGCCATCCGGTTCGACAGCGCCACCCAGAAGTTGAAGTGCCCCTACTGCGACACCGAGTTTGAGGTGGACGCCCTGAAGGGCTATGACCAGGAACTGAAGGAAGAAAAGCCCAGCCAGATGGATTGGGCAGCCCCGGAGGGAGGCTGGGCCCAGGGGGAGACCGCCGGGCTCCACACCTACGCCTGCCGCAGCTGCGGCGGCGAGATCGTAGGGGACGACACCATGGCCGCCTCGGCCTGCCCTTTTTGCGGCAGCCCCATCGTCCTGACCGGGCAGTTTGCCGGGGCTCTGCGGCCGGACCTGATTATCCCTTTCAAGCTGGACAAAAAGCAGGCCAAGGCAAAGCTCCAGGAGCACCTGAAGGGCAAGACCCTGCTGCCCCAAGTGTTCCGCAGCCAGAACCACATCGACGAGGTGAAGGGAGTGTATGTGCCCTTCTGGCTTTTTGACAGTGACGCTGACGCCCAGCTGCGGTATGCCGCCACCCGGAGCCGCTGCTGGTCCGACAGCCAGTACGATTACACCGAGACCAGCCACTACGCCGTGCTGCGAGGGGGCACCCTGGGCTTTGCGGCAGTGCCGGTGGACGGCTCGACCAAGATCCAGAACGACCTGATGGAATCCATCGAGCCCTTTGATATGAGGGAGGCTGTGCCCTTTAAAACCGCCTACCTGGCAGGCTACCTGGCAGACAAGTACGATGTGGACGCCCAGCAGAGCATTCAGCGTGCCAACGACCGCATCCGCCGCTCCACCGAGGACACCTTCCGGCAGACCGTCGTGGGCTACGACACCGTAAGGGTGGAGCACAGCAGCATCCAGCTCCAGGGGGCCAAGGCCCGTTATGCACTGCTGCCGGTGTGGCTGCTGAGCACCAGCTGGCATGGCAAAAACTACCTCTTTGCTATGAACGGCCAGACGGGCAAGTTTGTGGGCAACCTGCCGGTGGACAAAGCTGCCGCCAGAAAATGGACCTTGGGCCTTACTGCCGCCATCGGTGCTGCCACCTACGGCATCCTGTGGCTGCTGTGGCTGGGCCGGGTGCTGTAAAAGGAGGAACGAGAGATGAAAAAAACTGCAATTCGCCTGCGCTCCTTCTGTGCCGCCCTGGCAGCGCTGTTTTTGCTGACGGTGCTGGCGGTTCCGGCCTTTGCGGCAGAGGGAGATTTTGTTGGCCTCTACAGCCGGGTGCAGGATGGGGCCGGGGTGCTGACCCAGGCCCAGGCTGAGGCCCTGGAACAGACCCTGGAGGAGGTAAGCGTCCGCCAGAGCTTTGACGTGACCGTTGCCGCCATCCAGTCACTGGAAAGCGAAAACTACACCAGCATGGAGGCCTATGCGGATGACCTCTACGACGTCTGCCAGTATGGCTATGGCCCAAACCGGGACGGTGTGCTGCTGCTGGTAAGTGTAGGGGACCGCCAGTGGCAGATCTCCACCTGCGGCTACGGCATCACCGCCTTTACGGATGCTGGTATCCAGTACCTGGGCCAGCAGCTGACCCCGGCCCTGGCAGAGGGAGACTACAACGCCGCCTTCCAGGTCTTTGCCCAATGGGCCGACACCTATGTGACCGCCGCCCGGCAGGGGCACCCCTATGATGTGGACACTCTGCCCCGGGAGCCCTTTTCCCCGGTGTTTCTGCTGGTGGCCCTGGCCATCGGCTTTGTGGCGGCCCTTATCGTGGTGGGGGTCATGAAGTCCCGGCTGCGGACCGTGGGTTTTCAGCGTGACGCCGCCAACTATGTGCGGCAGGGCAGCCTCCGGGTGACCGACCGCCGGGAGCTGTTCTTGTACCGGGAAGTCCACCGCACCCAGCGGCCCCAGAGCAACGATTCCGGCAGCTCCGGCGGCAGTTCCACCCATGTCTCCTCCAGCGGCACCACCCACGGCGGCGGAGGCGGCTCATTCTGAGAAAGAAAGGAGCATCCAGATGAAACTTTTTGATAAGACCAAATGGGCGGCGGCTCTGCTGGCCCTGGCTGTGGGCCTGGCAGGCTGCGGCCCGGTGGAGGGGAACAACCCGTCCAGCAAGCCCCAGGAGGGCAGCAGCACCGCCTCTCAGGCCCCCACAGCAGAGGAGCCGGAACAGCTGGTGCAGGTGGAAGGAGTAGGGGACTACTCCATCTACCCCGAGACCCCGGACGATGGCCTCCTGGAGCCCCTGGACCTGGAGGGCAACTGGCTGGAGATCTACCGGGATACCGACGAGGGGGTCTATGACACCGACCCGGAGGACGCCGATACCCTTTGCTTTATGCCCATGGAGGGGGGCACCGAGGGCAGCCAGATCCCCCTTACCGTTACCATGCTGACCCCCTTCCCCCAGCTGAACGTGGTGGACGCAGAGCTGTTCTATAACCAGGGCACCCCGGAGGTGGCCTTCCGGTCCAACCAGGACTGGTATGCCGTGTTTACCGCCCCTGACGGCTCCCGGTACGCCTTGACCCTGGAAGATCCGGATACCGTGGCCTTAAAGATCTATCTGGAAGGGGACATGAGCTACCTGAGCCTGGTAAACACCGTGTATTTTGCACGGCAGCAGGCCATGGGCTGACCCCCGGCCCGGGGCAGCACCGGAACACTTTTTTGGAATTTGCAATCTTTTTGCATTTTGGTCTTGCATTCTCGTGGAAAAACAGGTATAATCATCCCTGCACGAAAATGCAATCAACTTGCAATTTGTAAAAAGAAAGCAATTCACAGTAGTTTTTGGAGTGTTCTATGGAGCTGTTTTTGGATGTTTTAGGGGAGAGTGTGGTGGATTCCGCCAAGATGCTGCCCTTTTTGTTTCTGGCCTACCTGCTCATCGAGTATATCGAGACCCGTCACGGGGACCGGATTGAACGGCTGCTGGCAGGGGGCGGCCGCTGGGGTGCTGTGCCTGGGGCCCTGCTGGGCTGTGTGCCCCAGTGCGGCTTTTCGGCCATTGCCGCCAACTTTTATTCCTCCCGGGTCATTACCCTAGGCACCCTGATGGCGGTGCTGCTGGCTACCAGCGACGAGGCCATCCCTCTGCTGGTGTCCCTGCCGTCTTATTGGGATAAGCTGGCGGTGCTGCTGGTCATCAAGGTGCTGTATGCCATTGCCGTGGGCTTTGTGCTGGACTTTGCCCTCCGGGGCCTGCTGCCCAAAAGCCTCCGGGGCGGTTACACCGGCCGGGCCGACGAGGTGGACTGCCACGAGGAGCACAGCGATGCGGCAGGCCAGCCGGCCCCCATCTGGAAGGCGGCCCTGCGCCACACCCTGGAGATCTTTGTGTTTATCTTTGCCTTCAGCCTGGTGTTTGGCCTGGTGGTGGAAAGCATCGGCCAGGACGTGTTTGCCCAGCTGCTGGGCCGCATGGGCTTTTTCCAGCCGGTGGTGGCAGCACTGGTGGGGCTCATCCCCAACTGTGCCGCCAGCGTGCTGCTGACCCAGCTCTATGTGGAAGGAGCATTGCGGTTCTCCAGCCTGGTGGCAGGCCTGTGCACCGGTGCCGGTGTGGGCCTGGCTGTGCTGTGGCGCACCAACCCTTCCTGGAAGCAGAACCTGTTCATCACCGGCCTGACCTGGGCCTCCGGTGCCTTTGTAGGAGTGGCTATGCAGGTAGTGGTGGCAGTGTTCCTGTAAAGCCTTGATCTTTGCATCCCGTGACCAAAGCTCCCCCGGTATGGGGGAGCTTTTTTGCGTCCGGGCCCCGGTGGGGTTTTCTTTTGCAAAATCTTCCCACCGGCCTTTGAAGTGTGGTATACTGGAGGAAAACCAGTTTCCAAAAGGGAGAGGACCATGCAATACAAGATTCTGGCAAGTGATTTCGACAATACTCTGGTGCCCTTCGGGGAGGGGCGCCCCCGTCCTGCGGTGGTGCAGGCGGTGAAAAAGCTCCAGGCCGCAGGAGGGCTTTTTGTGCTCAGCACCGGCCGGGCTTACCCCTGCGTCCACAAGGCACAACTGGGGGGCATCCGGCCCGATTACATCATTACCTGCAACGGGGCCTGCGTGATGGATAAGGCAGGGACCATCGTGGCAGAGCACCCCCTGACCAACGAGGAAATGTACGCTCTGGTGGATTTTTGTGAGGATTACAACTACCCCTTGCAGTTCAACTACCGGGACGCCTGCTATGTTTATTGCGAGTATGAGATGCTGCGGAACAACTACGCCCAGATGGCTGGCACCGGCCTGACCTGCGTGGACGGCGAGGACCAGGACCGGCATCTCATTGATATGCCCCACGCCGCCTTTGCAGCGGTGCCCCCGGAGCGTGTGGCAGATTTTGAGGCAAAGTACGGCTACCTGGGCCTGCACTGGATGCAGGTGGGGGCCAAAAACGCCGACGGTTATTGCTTTTACGATATCGTGCGTGGGGGCATCGACAAGGGGGTGGGCCTGGCGGACCTGTGCGCCCGGCAGGGCCTGACCCTGGCAGAGGCGGTGGCTGCCGGAGATTCTGCCAACGATCTGGGAATGCTGAAGGCAGCAGGCCTGGGGGTCTGCATGGCCAACGGCACCCCGGAGGCCAAGGCTGCCGCAGACCGGGAGATCCCGGATGTCCGGGAGGACGGCCTGGCGGCTTTGATCCAGGAACTGTGGTTCCAAGGCCCCCGGGCAGTGCCCTCGGGCCGGGAGCTGGGCTCGGCCTGGACCGCCCTGGAAAAGGCCGGGGGACAGGAAGGCTCTGCCTCTGTATAAAAGATGGCGAAGGTGTAAAATCTTCATGAACCCCTTGCCTTTTTGGCAAAGGGCAGTATGATGGATATGACCGGGGCCCCTGCCCCGGAGAAGGAGAAGGACCATGAGCAAGATCATCCGCACCCAAAAACCCAGTGTGCTGCCCTATTACGCCGGGGCCCTGGTGTTTGTGGTGCTGTGTGCCGTGCTGCCGGTATATCGGCTGTGGGCACTGCTGGCGGCACTGGCCGGGGCCGCCGGGGCCTTTGCTGCCGCCAAAAAGACCTGTCCGCCCCGGGTAGAGGAGCACCTGGTGCCCTTCCACACCGGTGTGGAGGATGTGGACCAGATGCTGGCAGACATCCAGCAAAAGCTGGATACCCTCCACGCCCTCAACGAAGCACTGCCGGAGCCGGAGCTGTCGGCAGCCATGACCCGGATGGAAAAGGCCGGACGCTCCATTCTGGAGGCGGTGGAGGCCAACCCCTCCAAGTCCAAGCAGGTGCGCCGCTTTGCCAACTACTACCTGCCGGATGCGGTGAACGTGCTGCAGCAGTATGCCAAACTGGCCCGGCAGGGGGTAAAGGGCGAAAACGCCGCCTCCATCCGGGCCCAGGTGGAGCACAACGCTGCCTCCATTGCCACGGCCTTTGAAAACCAGCTGGATGCACTGTACGCCGCCGAGAGCATGGACCTGTCTGCAGACCTGACGGTGCTGCAATCCATGCTCAAGGGCCAGGGACTGAGCAAATAAAAACATCATTGGATTTGGAAAGGAAGGACTCTCTTATGGCAGACAATACCTTGAACTTTGATCTGGATGCCCCCGTTGTTCCCACCCTGACGCTGGACCCCACCCCGGCAGAGGCTCCCCAGGAGAAAAAGCCGGAGCCTGCCCGGGCCCCGGAGGCCCCTGTGAACCTGAGCCCCGAGGAGCAGGCCATGGTGGACCAGTTTGCCCAGAAGATCGACATCACCAACAGCCAGCAGGTGCTGCAGTATGGTGCCGCCTGCCAGAAAAAGATCGGTGATTTCTCCGAGGCTGCTCTGTCCAAGGTGTCCACCAAGGACCTGGGCGAGGTGGGGGACATGATCACCAGCCTCATTGGAGAGCTGAAGAACTTTGACGCCAACGAGGAGCAGCAAAAGGGCACCATGGGCTTCTTTAAAAAGAAGTCCAACCAGCTGGATGCCCTCAAGAGCAAGTACACCAAGGCGGAGACCAATGTGGAAAACATCCAGGGCATGCTGGAAAACCACCAGGTGCAGCTGCTGAAGGACATCGCCATGCTGGATAAGATGTACGATCTGAACATGGCCTACTTCAAGGAGCTGAGCATGTACATCCTGGCCGGCAAAAAGAAGTTGGAGCAGGTCCGGGCTGGCGAGTTGCAGCAGGCCATGGATAAGGCCAAGGCCTCCGGACTGCCGGAGGATGCCCAGGCGGCCCGGGATCTGGCAGACCAGTGCGAGCGGTTTGAAAAAAAGCTCTATGACCTGGAGCTCACCCGGAACATCAGCCTGCAGATGGGCCCCCAGATCCGTCTGTTGCAAAACAACAACACCATGATGGCAGAAAAGATCCAGTCCACCATCGTCAACACCATCCCTCTGTGGAAGAACCAGATGGTGCTGGCCCTGGGCCTGGCCCACAGCCAGCAGGCCATGGAGGCCCAGCGTGCTGTTACCGATATGACCAACGACCTGCTGAAGAAGAACGCCGAGGCCCTGAAGATGGGCACCATCGAGACCGCCAAGGAGGCCCAGCGCGGCGTGGTGGATATCGAGACCCTGCAGCAGACCAACAAGAGCCTCATCGAGACCCTGGACGAGCTGAACAAGATCCAGAGCGAGGGCCGTGCAAAGCGGGCTGCCGCCGAGCAGGAGCTGACCCGTATCGAGGACGAACTGAAACAGAAAATGATGGAGATCCGGAGCTGAAATGGCAAACGAAGATTTTTCCCCAAAAAAGAATGCATCGGAACCGGTTGGCTTTGACGCCCACAGCTACCGGGCCCCTTCTGAGCCTCAGCAGGCGGTGCGGTTGACCCCGCTGCAAAAAAAACTGGCAGGGCTGGAGGCAAGGCTGCCCAAAGCCCTTTCCACCCGGGCAGCCGCCCTGGCCCTGAGCCTGGTGGTGATGCTGGCGGCCTTTTTCGGCTTTGGCGGTGCCAAGCTCCGGGCCAAGTACCACCAGGCCCGGCAGTGGTTCACCCAGGGAGTGGCAGCGGATAACGGCTACAACCTCAACGAGGAGCTGAACACCCGGGCCAACACCGCAGCCAATATCCTTACCACAGGCTCCAACACCCTGGGAGCCGACAACGCCCAGGTGCAGGCAGCCCAGGCGGCCCTGACCACCTTCCAGGCAGACCTGGAGGGGGTGGTGTCCGGTAAGACCCGGATGCATGAGATGTACGAGGCCGACAAGGCCCTGGGGGCCGCCATCGACCAGCTTTACGCAAAGCTACAGGAGCAGGCCGCCGACCCCATGAAGATGGGGGCGGTGCAGGGCCAGTACGGCCAGTTCAACAGTGCCGGGACCATCCTGAGCACCCTGACCTACAATGAGGCAGTCTACGACTATCAAAAAGAGGTGGGCGGCCTCCCGGCCAAGGTGCTGTCCGGCCTTTCTGGCGTGAAGGAGGTTGAACCCTTCGCATGAAAAACTTTGTAAAAAAGATCAGTGCTCTGGTGCTGGTGTGGGTGGTGTGTCTGTCTGCCCTCAGCCCGGCCTATGCAGCGAAAGCCGACCTGCCGGAGCTGCCCAAAGACCAGTGTGTGGTGGATGAGGCCGACGTCCTCAGCAGCAGCACGGAGCAGACCATCATCCAGCTGAACGCACAGCTGGAATCCAGCTGCAACGGCGCACAGATCGGCGTGCTGACGGTGGATTACACAGGCAGCTGCACCACAGAGGAGTATGCCTTGCAGGCGGCCAATGCCTGGGGCATTGGATCTTCTACCGGCAATAATGGTGTGCTGATCCTGTTGGTAATGGAGACCCAGCAGTACGCCGATGGTGATTACTATATTGCCACAGGTGACGGCTTCCGCAACACTACTCTGGAAAAGCAGGCCAGCATCATTGCCCAGACCATGGAGGATGACTTTGTGGCCCGGGATTTTGACGGTGCTGTGACTACCTGTGCCCAAAATGTGGCCCAGACCATTGCAGATATCTACGGCGTCAGCCTTTCCGGCAATTCCGGTGCAGCCTCCACCGTGGCCCCTTCGGACCGGGAGCCTTCTCACGGCAGCAGCGGCGCAGGCAGCGTCTTTGTAAGCCTGCTGACGGTGCTGTTCACCCTGATCCTGCTGGGGGTCATCCTGTCGGTGATGGTGTACACCTTCGCTGGCCCCTTGTGGCCCTTGTTCTGGTGCTTTGGGGGCCCCCGGCATCGTGGCCCCCGGCCGCCCAGAGGGCCTCGTCCCCCCAGAGGCCCCCGGAATCCACCCCCTCCCGGCGGACCCTGGGGCGGCGGTTTTGGCGGCATGGGCGGCGGCTCCTTCGGGGGCGGCGGTGGCCGTGGCAGTTTTGGCGGCGGCAGTTTTGGCGGCGGCGGCTCCTTCGGGGGCATGGGCGGCGGCAGCTTCCATGGCGGCGGCGGTGGCCGTGGCCGCTGAGCCCTGCCTGACTGTGGAACAAAAAAGGAGGAACTGTTATGATCCAATTTGGCCTGCGTCTCCATGACGCTGAAAAACTGCCGGTGGAACAGGTGCTGCCGCTGGTGCGGCAAAAGGGCTTTTCCTGCGTGCACCTGGCCCTGAGCAAATCCCTGAAGGAGGTGCCCAACACCCCCAGTGCCCTGACCCCGGGCTATGCAGCCTATCTGCGGCGGCTGTTTGCCCAGAACCAGCTGGACATTGCCGTGCTGGGCAACTACCTGAACCTGGCCCACCCCGATGAGGCAGCCCTCCGTGCCATCCAGGAAAAATACTATGCCCACATCCGGTTTGCCAGTCTGCTGGGCTGCGGCATGGTAGGCACCGAGACCGGTGCCCCCAACGCCGAGTATAAGTTCTGCCCGGAGTGCCGCAGCGATGCAGCCCTGGCCACCTTTATCAAGAACTTCAAGCCGGTGGTGCGCTGTGCCGAGCAGTACGGCGTGACCATTGCTATTGAGCCGGTGGTAAAGCACATCGTCTATGACGCCCAGCGTGCCCGCACGGTGCTGGATGAAATTGGCAGCCCCAACCTGCAGATCCTGCTGGACCCGGTGAACCTGCTGAACATGGAAAATGTGGACGCCCGGGAAGAAGTGTTTGCCCAGGCCATTGAGCTGCTGGGCAAGGACGTGGCCATGATCCACTTCAAGGATTTTCTCCGCCAGGACGCCGGGGGCCAGCTGGCTGCCACCGGTGCCGGGCAGGGGGGCATGGGGGATTACCGCACCATCCTGCGGTTTGCCAAGGAGCAAAAACCCTATGTGTTTGCCACCCTGGAAAACACCACCCCGGAAAATGCAGTCCAGTGCCGGGAGTTTCTGCAAAAGCAGTATGACGCCTGCTGAACAAAAAATGTTCAAAGCCCTTGCGGAAGAGTCCGCAGGGGCTTTTTTACGCTCTATGGACAAAAAAGAGGACTGCTGCCGTCAAATTGCTAAGAAAAACCTGACCGTTCATGAAAAATTCATAAAAAATGATGGCATCCGACATTGCAAAGTTTTTGACGATGTGCTATGCTGAAAGGTAGAGAGGGCCGCAGAAAAGCGGCTGCAAGTGAACACTGGAGGAAAAATTATGGCTGATCGTATCGTTCTGAATACCATTTCCTACCATGGCCACGGTGCCATTGAAAACATCGTCCCCGAGCTCACCGCCCGTGGCTACCACAAGGCTTTCGTCTGCTCTGACCCCGACCTGATCAAGTTCGGCGTCACCAAAAAGGTCACCGACCTGCTGGATGCTGCAAACTTTGCCTACGCTGTGTACAGCGACATCAAGCCCAACCCCACCATTGCCAACGTGCAGGACGGCGTAGCTGCCTTTAAGGCTGCTGAGGCAGACTGCATCGTCACCATTGGCGGCGGCTCCTCCATGGATACTGCCAAGGCCATCGGCATCATCATCAAGAACCCGGAGTTTGCCGACGTCCGTTCTCTGGAGGGCGTTGCCCCCACCAAGAACCACGCTGTGTTCACCATTGCAGTGCCCACCACCGCCGGCACCGCTGCTGAGGTCACCATCAACTACGTTATCACCGACGTGGAAAAGAAGCGCAAGTTCGTCTGCGTGGACACCAACGATATCCCCGAGATCGCTGTGGTGGACCCGGATATGATGGCCTCCATGCCCAAGGGCCTGACGGCTGCCACCGGTATGGACGCCCTGACCCACGCCATTGAGGGCTACATCACCAAGGGCCACTGCGTCATCTCTGATATGTTCCACCTGGAGGCCATCAAGCTCATCAGCCAGAACCTCCGTGGTGCCGTCCAGAACACCCCGGAAGGCCGTGAGGGCATGGCTCTGGGCCAGTACATTGCCGGCATGGGCTTCTCCAACGTGGGCCTGGGCATCGTCCACTCCATGGCACACGGCCTGTCTGCCCTGTATGACACCCCCCACGGCGTGGCCTGCGCCATCCTGCTGCCGGTGGGCCTGGAGTACAACAAGACCGTAGCCGGGGAGCGTTACCGTGCTGTGGGCAAGGCCATGGGCGTTGTGGGCATCGACGAGATGAACGATGTGGAAGCTGCCGATGCTACCATCGCCGCCGTCAAGCAGCTGTCTGCTGACGTGGGCATCCCTACAAACCTCCATGGCATCCTGAAGGAGGAAGACGTGCAGTTCCTGGCAGAGAGTGCCTTTGCAGACGCCTGCCGCCCCGGCAACCCCCGTGACACCAGCGTGGAGGAGATCGTGGAGCTGTACAAGAGCCAGCTGTAAGCCATAATCCTTTGTGCCCTGCAGTCCCCCGCAGGGCAGGGCCCCCACTTGCCATCCGGCAGGTGGGGGCCCTTTGGCTGCTCTGACAAACAAGGCCGCTGCCCTAGGGCAGCGGCCTTGTTGCATATCAGGTTTTGGGTCAGGCTTCCGCCTTGGACTGGGCCACAAAAGCGGCGATCTTGTCGATTTGCACCTCTGCCACTGCCCGTCCGGTCTCGTACACCCGGCGCAGCTGGGCCGGGTCTCGCTCCACAGGGCCGACCTCCAGGGGGATAGGGGGCCGGATCACAAAGGCCTTGCCTGCCTGCTCCAGCATGGCCACATGGGCCAGGGTCTCGTTGTAACGCTGGGGCCGATCAGCCACGGCCTCCACAAAGGCCGGGTGGCTCAGGTACCGTGCCCGAATCATGGGCAGCATCCGGCTCTGCTTTTTCACAAAGCCCTTGGGCTGGGTAAGGATGATCAGGTTGCGCTTGTAGCCAATGGACTCAAAAAAGCGCACAGGGATAGAATCCGCAATGCCGCCGTCCAGTAGCTGATAGTGGCCGATCTTTACCGGACGGGCGGCCAGGGGCATGGAGGCAGAGGCCTGCATCCACTGGATGTCCTCCTCATCGCCAGTGCGGCACTTGTGGTAGATGGGGTCCCCGGTACGCAGGTCGGTGCACACCACAAAAAAGTCCATGGGGTCCTCCTGGAAGGTCTGGGCGTCAAAGGGGTCCAGGCTCTGGGGCACCGTGTGGTAGCAGAACTCCTGGCTGTACAGGTTGCCGGTCCGCAGCAGGTTGCCAAAGCTGACATAGCGTTTATCGTTGCAATACTCTGTATTGTAGCGGATGGCCCGGCCGATCTGGTGGGATTTGTAATTGCAGCCAAACACAGCCCCAGCCGACACGCCAATGGCACCGTCCAGGGTGATGCCATGCTCCATCAGCACATCCAGAACACCGGCGGTAAACATCCCTCGCATTGCGCCGCCTTCCATCACAAGTCCCGTTTTCATAAAGGTCTCCTCTTTCCCAAGTTCCGGCGTACAGGTGCCGGAATATCCATCTCAGTAGTTACAGTATACTCAAAATTTTGCAAAGCACAAGGGGGCGTAAGCCAAAAATTCTTCCGTAACTGAACGGAGTTTCGGTAATTTTTGATAGAGTGCGACTTTTAAAATCACAGATGAAAAATCAAGAACATTTTTTACGGGTTTTCGGTGGAAAATCCCCTTGCCAAAGCAGGCCTGTTTCGGTATACTAGGTAAAATATAGCGGTTCACCCCGGGGCAGCCTGGGCGGTGCCGGCAAAAAAATACAGCGCAGAGCGGCCCGTTCCGGTGGGTGCGCTTTGGACCGTTTGTGACAACACCCGGGGCCGCAGGGCTGCGGCCCGGAATGGAAAAATGGCTGGAGGACTAGACAGATTATGAAGATGCTGGAAGATCGTATCCGCAAAGACGGCATTGTCCGTGAGGGCAACGTGCTCAAGGTGGACAGCTTTATCAACCACCAGATGGATATCCCCCTGTTCCGGGAGATGGCCCGGGAGTGGAAACGCCTGTTTGACGGCAAGCCCATCAACAAGGTGCTGACCATCGAGGCCAGCGGCATCGGCATTGCAGCGGTGGTGGCCAGCGAGTTTAATGTTCCGGTGGTCTTTGCCAAAAAGTCCATGAGCATCAACCTGGACTACAACAACTACGAGACCAAGATCCAGTCCTTCACCCACAAAAAGATCTACAACGTCATCGTTTCCAAAAAGTTTTTGACCCCGGAGGATCACGTGCTGATCATCGACGACTTTTTGGCCAACGGCTGCGCCCTCATGGGTCTGCTGGAGCTGGCCCGGGAGGCCGGTGCCACCGTGGAGGGTATCGGCATCGCAGTGGAAAAGGGCTTCCAGCAGGGCGGCGAGCTGATCCGCAGCAAGGGCATCCAGCTGGAGAGCCTGGCCATTGTGGACGCCATGGACAGCACCACCGGCGAGATCACCTTCCGCCCCCAGCCCCACCAGAACTAAAGATCATAATTTCAGCGTAACGGAATGTCTGCGGACGTTCCGTTATTTTTTTGTTTCGGTCTCCGGTGCCCGGGGCACCCCCTTGTACACCAGGGTCTGCTCCAGCACCTGGGCGCACACCGGGGCCGAAAGGCTGCCGCCGGCGGTGGTCCAGCTGTGGGGCTCATCCAGACACACCAGACACAAAAACTGAGGGTCCTCTATGGGGGCCACTGCCACAAAGCTGGCAATACGGGCCTTGTCGTCGGCGCTGTCCAGCTTCTGGCTGGTGCCGCTTTTGCCGCCCACCCGGTAGCCGGGGATCTGAGCGTTGCGGCCGCCGCCGTACAGCACCACCGCCTCCATCATCTCCCGCATCTGGGCAGAGGTCTCAGGCCGGATCACCTGTCTCTTGCACACAGGCTCCCGGTGCTCCAGCACCGTGCGGTCCGGTGCCAGGATGTCTGAGACCAGGTAGGGCTGCATCAGCCGCCCTCCGTTGACCACAGCGCAGACGGCGGCAGCCATTTCCAGGTAGGAGATCTTGCTGCTCTGGCCAAAGGCGCAGGAGGCCAGCTCCACCGGGCCCATGCGGTCGGCGGTGTAGTACAGGCTTTTTTTCGGCTCTGCCGGCAGGTCGATGCCAGTGGGGTCCCGGAGGCCAAAGGCCTGAAAATAGGCGCAGAAAGCCTCCTTGCCCAGCCGGGCCCCGATCTGGATAAAGCTCTGGTTGCAGGAGTTTTCCAGGGCCTGGGTCACGGTCTGGCTGCCGTGGCGTTTGTGGTTGGCGCAGTGGAACCGGGTGCCTGCCACCGACAGAGACTCTCCGCAGAAAAAGGTGGACTGCCGGGTCACAGCTCCGGCGTCCAGTGCTGCCGCACAGGTAATGAGCTTGAACACGCTGCCGGGCTCGTACAGGTCGCTGACGGCCTTGTTGCGCCACTGGGTCTGCTGGGCCAGCTGCAGGGCGGCAGCTCGCTGGGAGCCGGACAGGGCCTCCACTGCCTGCCGGGCGGCCTTGTCGTAGATCACCCGGGGCTGGTTGGGGTCGTAGGCCGGGGTGGTGGACATGGCCAGCACCGCCCCGGTGTTCACCTCCATAACGATGCCCACGGCCCGGGCGGCCACATGATGCTCCTGCACGGCATAATTCAACGCATTTTCAAGAAAATGTTGAATACTGGCGTCGATGGTCAGCTGCAGGCCGCAGCCTTCCACCGGGGCCAGCTGGGTCTCGTAGCTCTGGTCCAGGGGGTAGCCCCAGGCATTGACGGCAGTAAGCACCACCCCGTTCTGCCCGGCCAGGGTGTGGTCATATTGCAGCTCCAAGCCGCAGACCCCCACATTGTCCACATTGGTGAACCCCAGTACTGAGGCCAGGAACTCCCCCTGGGGGTACCAGCGTTTGCTGTCCTGGTTGATGCGGATGCCGGTGATGCCCTCCCGGCGGCAGAACTCCCCCACGGCCTGGGCGGTGTCCTGGTCTACCCGGTACCGCAGCAGGCAGTCGTTGGAACGCCGCTGCCGGAACTTTTCCAGCAAAGCGGCCTGGTCCAGGTCCAGCAGCTGGGCCAGGCCCTGGGCTGCCAGCTCCAGTTTGTCCTCCGGCATTTCCCGGGGGCTGGCCCGGAGGGTCCAACAGCTGCTGTTGGCGGCCAGCAGCAGGCCGTCGGCACTGTAGATGCGGCCCCGGGGGGCTGGCACTACAGTGTGCCGCAGCTGCTGGTTTTGGGCACGCTGGGTGTACCAGTCCCCGACCAGCAGCTGCAGGTAAAACAGCCGGGCCACCAGCCCGGCAAAGCAGACCAGGCACAAAAACAAAGCCACCAGCCTGGCCCGGCTGCGGAGGGACTTTTCCGGCAGGGTGTGCAGGGGCTCCGGTGCAGACATGGCGGCACCTCCTTTTCCGGCTTATCCTATGCGGCGGCGGCCTGTGGGTATGACTGCCGCACCGCCGGGCTGCGTATACTGTTGGAAAGACCGGAGGTGATTTCAAGATGCACAAAACTGCCCTGGCTGCCCGGCGGCAACTGCCAGCCATGGACCTGCCCTTTTTGGTGCTGGTGCTGGCCCTGGTGGCCTTTGGGCTGGTGATGCTGGGCAGTGCCAGCAGTGCCGTGGCCCTGTATCGGCGAGGGGATGCCTACGCCTACCTGCGGCCCCAGCTGCTGTATGCAGCCCTGGGCCTTGGGGCTCTGTGGGTGGCCAGCCGGGTGGATTACCACCTCTACCACAAGCTGGCCTGGCCCTTGCTGGCCTTGTCGCTGGTGCTGCTGACGGCGGTGCTGTTTATGCCGGAATACAACGGCTGCAAGCGGTGGCTGGTGCTGCCGGGGCTGGGGACCTTGCAGCCCAGCGAGATCGCAAAATTTGCGGTGGTACTGGTATTTTCTCACATCATCTCTCTGAACCACAGCCGGATGGAGAGCTTTGCCGTGGGGGTGCTGCCCTTTGCCCTGGTGCTGGGGGCAGTGTCGGTGCTGATGCTGCTGGAGCCCCACCTGTCCGGCACGGTGCTGATCCTGGGCATTGGGGCAGTGCTGATGTTTGTGGGGGGCACCGGGCTCCGGTGGTTCCTGCTGGCAGGGGCCGGCGGCGCCGGGGCCGTGGGGGCTGCCGTGGTGCTGATGCCGGACCTGGTGCCCTATGCAGCCAGCCGCCTCAGCTCCTGGCTGGACCCCTTTGCAGACCCCCTGGGGGACGGCCACCAGACCATCCAGAGCCTTTACGCCATCGGCTCCGGGGGAGCGGTGGGCCTGGGGTTGGGCAACAGCCGCCAAAAGCATTTGTTCGTGCCGGAGCCCCAGAACGACTTTATCTTTTCCATCCTCTGCGAGGAGCTGGGCTTTGTGGGGGCCTGCACGGTGATCCTGCTGTTCGTGCTGCTGCTGTGGAGGGGCACAGTGCTGGCAGCCCGGGCCCCGGACCGGTTCGGGGCCTTGTTGGTGGTGGGGTTCGTGGTGCAGGTGGCACTGCAGGCGGTGCTGAACATGGCAGTGGTCACCAATACCATCCCCAACACCGGCATCAGTCTGCCCTTTTTCTCCTCCGGGGGCACCAGCCTTATGATGCTGCTGGGCGAAATGGGCATTGTGCTGTCGGTATCCCGAGGGGAACGGTAAAACCTGGAGTTTCCGCTCCTATCTTGCGGTTTTGGCAGGGAAAGATCAGGTTGAATAAGGACAAATGCCCGGACAAATAAAGCGGCTGGTCCCACCGCAAAAAAGGGACCTTTGGCCCTCGTTCTGCATACCATGGGGTATCTTTGGCAGAACGGGGGTTTTTGCATGGCAGGGGATTATATCATCACAGGGGGCCGTCCGCTGAAGGGGACCGTAAAGATCCCGGCAGCCAAAAACAGTGTGCTGCCGCTGCTGGCGGCGTCATTGTTGTGTTCCGGGCCGGTGCAGCTGGGGCCGGTGCCCCGGCTGGCAGATGTGGAGCAGTGCCTGGCCCTGCTGCAGGGGGTGGGCTGCAAGACCTGCTGGCAGGGAACAGAGCTGCAGGTGGAAGGAGTGCCCCGGTGGGGCAGTTTGCCGGAGGGCCCGGCAGCCCGGATGCGGGCTTCCATCCTTTTTTGCGCTCCCCTGCTGGCCCGGCTGGGCCAGGCCCGGACGGTGCTGCCAGGGGGCTGCCCCATTGGGGCCCGTCCGGTGGACCTGCATCTGGAGGGCCTTGCCCGGATGGGGGCTCAGGTGGAGCAGGAGGGGCAGCAGCTGACCCTTACCGCCCCCTCCGGCCTCCGGGGTGCCCAGATCACCCTGGCCTTCCCCAGTGTGGGGGCCACCGAGACCCTGCTGCTGGCGGCGGTGCTGGCCCGGGGAGAGACGGTGCTGCGTGGGGCGGCCCGGGAGCCGGAGATCCGGGACCTGGCAGATTTTTTGAACCGCTGCGGCGGCCAGGTCCAAGGGGCCGGCAGCAGCACCCTGCGGATCCAAGGGGTCCGGCGGCTGACAGGCTGCCGCTTTACCCCCTTGCCGGATCGGGTGGCGGCGGCCACCTTTGCCTGTGCCTGTGCTGCCGCCGGGGGCCGGGTGGAGCTGACAGGCTGCGCCCCCGGCCTGTATGCCCCGGTGCTGGAAACCCTGGAACAAATGGGCTGTGGGGTGGAGCGGCGGCCCGATGCTGCGGTCATTACCCGGTTTGGGCGGCTGTACGGCCCGGGGCGGCTGTTTACCGGGGTGTACCCGGCTCTGGCCACGGATGCAGCCCCTTTGCTGGGGGCGGCGATGCTGTGCGCCCAGGGCCCTGGCAGCATCCAGGACGTGGTATTTGAGCACCGGTTTGGCTGTGCAGCAGGGTTTTTGGCCCTGGGAGGCCGGGTGCAGGTGAAAGGCCGGACCCTGTGGGTGGAGCCGGGCGGAGCGCTGCGTGGGACGGCAGTGGCAGCCCCGGACCTGCGGGGCGGAGCGGCACTGGTGATCGCAGCCCTGGCAGCCCAGGGCACCAGCCGGGTGACGGACACCCACTTCATCGACCGGGGTTATGCAGATTTTGCACAGAAATTGTCCGCTCTGGGTGGGCAAATTGCCAGGGAAACCTTGTGCGCCGGGGATGGCACGAAAAAAAGAACTTCAAAAACGTAAATTTGACTTGCATTCACAGTAAAAAGATGATACGATACAGTATATAAGTATAGCGAGATACTTTCTGCGCTCTTGGCGCATTCTATGATAAAACCCGATGGAGGACAAAGTTATGGCTCTGATGCTCGATGAAGAAATGGACGAAAACGTTACGACGATCAAGGTGATCGGTGTTGGCGGCGGCGGCGGCAACGCAGTCAACCGCATGGTCAGCGATGGCCTGCAGGGCGTGGAGTTCATTGCCATGAATACCGACCAGCAGGCTCTGGCCAAGAACCACGCTGCTGTCAAGGTGCAGCTGGGTTCCAAGCTCACCAAGGGCCGTGGTGCCGGTGCAGACCCGGAGATCGGCCAGCGTGCCGCTGAAGAAAGCAAGGACGAGATCGCCAATGCCCTCAAGGGCTCCCAGATGGTCTTTATCACTGCCGGTATGGGCGGCGGCACCGGCACCGGTGCAGCTCCCGTGGTGGCAGAGGTGGCCCACGACCTGGGCATCCTCACCGTTGGCATCGTCACCAAGCCCTTCTCCTTTGAGGGCAAGCGGAAGATGGGTCTGGCCGAGCAGGGCATTGCCAACCTGCTGATGCACGTGGACAGCCTCATCGTGATCCCCAACGAGCGCCTGAAGATGATCAGCCAGGAAAAGATCACCCTAATGAACGCCTTCCAGGCTGCCGACAACGTGCTGCGCCAGGGCGTGGAGTCCATCTCTGCCCTGATCAACGTGCCGGCCTTCATCAACCTGGACTTTGCCGACGTGCGCTCCATCATGAAGGACGCCGGTTATGCTCACATGGGCGTGGGCAGTGCCAAGGGTGCCGGCAAGGCCGAGAACGCCGCCAAGGCCGCCATTTCCTCCCCCCTGCTGGAGACCAGCATCGCCGGAGCTCATGGCGTGATCATCAACATCACTTCCAGCCCGGACATCGGCCTGGAGGACGTGGAGACCGCAGCAGGTCTCATTACCCAGAGCGCACATCCCGATGCCAACATCATCTGGGGTACTGCCTTTGATGAGAACCTGTCTGATGAGATGCGTGTTACCGTGGTGGCTACGGGCTTTGACAACAAGACCCCCAGCGAGCTGCGGAACAGCATCAACAGTGCCATGGGCGGCGCACAGTCTGTGCCCTCGGCAGTGTTCAGCAGTGACACCGCCTCTGTCCAGGCCCAGGCTGCTCAGGCTGCTCCTGCAGCTAAGGCTGCCCCGGCTGCAAAAGCCGTGGAGGAGGAGAGCAGCGACAACCGCTACTACGATGAGCTGTTGGCCATCCTGAACAAGCGGAAGTAAAAACCGAACACAGAGCATCGATCTTGGTACAGCGCCCGTAAGGAGGGCGGGTCTCTTGCGCGCAAGCGGAGGGAGGCAATGCAATGCTGAAACAGGACGTTCCGCTGCGGACCGGTTGGTTCGGCTATCGGAAACTGGATGTGGAAAATTGTATTGAACATATCCGTGCGGTTTGTGCGGCAGAACTCCGCCTTGCCCTGCAGGCGCAGCAGGGAACGGAGGATACCATGGCCCAGATCAGGCAGGAAAACTATGCACTGCGGCAGCGTTTGGCCCAACAGGCTGCGGCCCAGGCTGCAGCACTGGCACACCCCCAGGACAAAGAGACCCTGGCAAAGCTGGAACAGCTGACCCGGAAGTTAGCGGCGGCTCATGCGGAGATCCGCCGCTACCAGACCCGGCTTTTTGCCTGCGAGCGTCAGATGCTGGCTCTCCGGCGAGAAAATGCGGAGCTGGAGGCTGCCTGCGAGCAGGCCCGGGAAGAAGCGCAGCTGGCTGCCGCCCACGCCAAAAAGGCCCGTGGGGCTGCAATGCCCAAGGCGGCATCGCAGGAGCAGGCTGTGGCTTGCTGTGCCCAGCCGGAGCCGGAAGTGCCAGAAAAACCGGAGGAGCCGGAATGGACCCCCACTACTCCGCTGGAAAAGCTGTCGGTGGAGCTGCTGAACCAATTTGATGCACTGCTAAAAGAATGAATCGAACGCTGCCCCGGTGGTCCTGAGACCCCGGGGCGGCTTTTTTCTGCGGTGATTTTTAGATACAGCAAAAAACGACCCGGAAGGGGCGGCACTCAGCAAAGAGGCCTGCCCCGGTTCCGGGTCGTTGTTGTTTATAGATGGGTCAGCGCACGGCACTGGTGCGGTGTTCCATGAGGTAGGTGGCCTCCAGGTCTGCCACATGGAGCTTGACGGCCAGAGGGTACTTATCATAGGCTTCGGAGATGGCATAGCAGCCGCCCCGGGCAGCATCGTCAAAGCCGCCCATGTGCCAGCGGATGGCAACGGCTTCCTCCACCTTCAGCTTCATGAACCGTTCAATGAGAAAAACGCTTTTTTCCCCATGCCCATAGGGGAACAGGTCCTCCACGCTGTAGCTGGGGACCTTTTCCCATTGGCCGGTGGCCTCGTTTTTCACGTTGCGGGTGCCGGACTTGTAGTAGTTGGCCTTGCACAGGTCGTGGAGCAGTGCACAGATGGCATAGCTCTCCTCGCTCTCCCCTTCCGTAAAAAAGCTGTCGTGGAGGGCGTGGTACACGTTGAGGCTGTGGAGGCACAGCCCCCCCTGGCAGGCACCGTGGAACCGGGTGGAGGCCGGAGCCGAAAAGAAATCGGTTTTGTGCTCCAGCCAGTCCAGCAATTTCTCGCTGCCGGGACGGGTGACGTGCTGCCGGAAGATCTGCAAAAATTCTTCCTGCTGGCTCATGCTCACAGCTCCAGATCTTCCAGGATGCCCTTGAGGATGGCAAGCTCGTCATGGCTCAGGGAGATGCCCTTGCCCATACGGGTGCCGTCGGGGGACCAATCCCGGATGTCGTACTTGGGTTCGCCGTCGTTCCAGCTGATGAGGTTCAGCTGACGCTCCCAGCCACGGGGACGCTGGGAAAGCACTGCAATGCGCTCGACGACTTCGTATTTGATCTCTGCCATAATGCAAAACCTGCCTTTATCTTTGTTTGTCTCCATAATAAGGGAAGTGGAACAAGATTTCAACAGGTAAAGCAAAATTTGCAGAAAAATTTTTGCCCGGAGCCTGGCAGTCTCAGCCGTAGGGGGCGTTTTCACGCCATTCTACCAGCTGCTCTACCGCTTCCAGGTCCTCCTCCGGGGCCGGATGGGCACTGTAGGTGTGCTGCTGGGTGCTGAACAGCCCCGGGGCGTAGTGGGCCATAACGCTGGTCTGCACCTCGCCGTTCAAAAAGGCCCGGGCGTTCTTCTGGCGGCAGGCCGCCGGGGTGCCGTCGGTAACAGGCACCTTGGCCTGGGGGCTGCTGCCGGGGCCCGGGTGAGGCGTTGCGCCCGGCAGCTCCGGTGGGGGCAGCTGGGTGCCGGGGCCTGTAGGGTCCCCTGGGGGCAGAGAAGGCTCTTTGCCCAGGGGTGGGCTGCAGCGGCTGCCGGCAGCCTCCGGTGGGCCGGAGGGGCCGGGCCGGTGCTCCAGCTGGTGGCGCAGGAACGGGGTCAGGGATGCATTCATCCAAAGATCACCTCCGCCCCTAGGATGCCCCGGCACCGGGGCTTTTACACCACCAGCTCCACCGTAGAGCCTCCGGAACGCTGTTTGCGGACCACCACCTGCCGGTCGATGCGGTCCTTCAGGGCCCCCACGTGGGAGATGATGCCCACCAGGCGGTCCCCCTGGGTAAGGCCTGCCAGCACCCGGATGGCCTGCTCCAGGGACTCCTCGTCCAGGGAGCCGAAGCCCTCATCCAAGAACAGGGTGTCCAGCCGGATGCCGCCGCTGGCACTTTGCACCTCATCAGAAAGGCCCAGGGCCAGGGCCAGAGAGGCCTTGAAGCTCTCGCCGCCGGAAAGGGTCTTGACGCTGCGGCGTGTGCCGTTGTAATGGTCGATGACTCCCAGGTCCAGGCCGGACTGGCTGCGCTGGTTCTCGGCCCCGATGCGCTCCAGCTCGTACTGCCCGGCAGTCATCTGCATCAGCCGGGTGTTGGCGTGGCGGAGGATGCGGTCCAGATAATCCATCTGGATGTAGGCCTCCAGCCGTACCTTCTGTTTGCTGGTCAGGGTGCCCCCGGCGGTGGCCGACAGGGCGTTGACCCACTGGCTCCGCTGCTCCAGGGCCTCTCGCTGGTGGGCGGCAGCCTGGTATTGCTGGGCGATGCGGCGGTTGGGCAGCAGGCAGGCGGCCAGCTGCTTTTCCTGGCCTCGCAGGGTCTCCCGATGGGCGGTGAGCCGGGCCAGGGCCTCCTGCAGGGCCTCCGGGGTCTGGGTGGGGATGCTGCCCTGGGCGGCAGCAGTCTGCTGCTCCAGGGCCTCTACGGCGGCCTGGGCGGCGGCGTAACGCTGCCGGGCCTTTTGCAGGGCGGTCTGGGCCTGGTCCATGGCCTGCCGCAGGGTGGTGCGCCGGGCTTCCAGCTGGTCCAGAGCGGCCTGGGCCTGGCTTTGCTCCGGGTAGGGCAGGGCTGCTTTTTGGGCAAGGATCTGCTGTTCCAGGGCCTGGGCACTGGCGGCCTGGGCGGCAGCGGTGCGGTCGGCGTCGGAGGCCTGCTGCTCCAGGGCTGGGCGCTGGCTGCGCTTGCTCTGCCGCTGCTGCTCCAGCTGGGCCCGGCGTCGGCAATCGGCATCGGCCTGCTGCAGCTGGGCGGTGCAGCTCTGCCGGGCGGCCTCCAGGGCGGTGCGCTCCTGGGCCAGCACGGTGCCCAAAAGGGCAAAGGTCAGCTGTACCGGCTCCTGGCCCTCCGGGGCGGCAAACCGCTCCGGCAGCAGGGCCTCGGCATCCTGGCGCAGGCTGCGCCGGGCCTCCTCCGCAGCTGCCAGAGCAGCCTGGGCGGCGGCACTGGCAGCTCGGGCTGCCTGGTCGGCGGTGTCGGCTGCCTGCTTGGCGGCGTCTACCTGGGCCTGAGTGGGGGCTGTGTGGGGCAGGACCGCCCGGGCCGGGTGATGGGTGCTGCCGCACACCGGGCAGGGGCTGCCCTCTGCCAGGCTCTGGGCCAGCAGCCCGGCCTGAGCATCCAGAAAGGCCCGGTCCAGGGCGTCCCGGTGGCTGCGAGCCTGGTCCTGCCGGGCAGCAGCGGAGCGGTAGGCCTCCTGGGCCTGCCGGGCGGTGTGGGCCTGCTTCTGGCAGCTTTTCAGCCGCTGGTCCAGGGTATCCAGGGCCTGGGCCCGGTCTGCCAGCTGCCGGGCGGTGGTCTGGAGGGCCAGCTGCCGGATGGGAGCCTCCTCCAGGGCTGCCAGCTCTTTTTCTGCCTGGGCCAGCCCGGCATCCAGCTCAGTTAGCTGGGCCCGGCGTCGGGCAGCCTGGGCACTGGCCAGTTGGGCGGCATCCCGGGCCTGGGCCCGGGCCCGGCACAGCCGGTCCAGCTCCTGATAGTCTGCCAAGGCCGCCTGGGCCCGGCTCACCTGCCCCGTAAGCTCCTCCAGGGCAGCGGCGTCCTGGGCATGGAGGGCCTGCTGGGCCTGGGCGGCTTCCAGTGCCGGGGCCGCAGCCGCCAGCTCAGCCTGTCGGGCGGCCAGCTGCTGGGCCAGCTGCCGGGCCTGCTGGGCGGCACCCAGCTGCTGCTGTACCTTTTGCAGCTGGCTTTCGGTGTCTTGCAGGGCAGCGGCAGCAGTCTGTTGAGCCTGCTGCTGGCGGTGCAGCAGCCCTTCCAGCAGAGCCAGGGCGGTGGCTGGCTCCGTGTGGGCCCCCAGGGCTTCCAGGGCCGGAGCCTCCGGGTCCTCCGGGGTAAATTGCAGCCCGGCCAGCAGGCTGTCCAGCTGGGTGTTCTGGGCCAGACGCTGCTGGTTCAGCCGGGAGGCCTCCTCCTGGAGCCGATCTTGCAGCCGGGCGTAGGGCTGGGTGCGGAACAGCTTGCGGAAGATGCGGCTGCGCTCCTCGGTGGAGGCGTTCAGCAGCCGGGTGAACTGGCCCTGGGCGATCATGGCGATCTGACAGAACTGGTTGTAATCCAGCCCCAGGATGTCCAGAATGGCGGCGTTCACCTCTTTGGCCTTGGTCACCGGGGGGCGGCCGTCATGGTAGGTCAGGGTGGCGTTGGCTTTGGCAGTGGTAAAGCCTTCTCCCCGGGCCTTGGGCCGGGGATATTCCGGGTTGCGGTGCACGGTGTACCGGGCTCCGTGAACCTCAAATTCCAGCTCCACAAAGGTGGGGGTCTTGGGGTCGGCGTACTGGCTGCGGAGCATGGCACCCTCCCGGACGCCGCCGCTGGAATGGTCGTATAAGGCGTAGGTGATAGCGTCAAAGAGGGTGGTCTTGCCGGCTCCGGTGTCGCCGGTGACCAGGTACAGGCCCCCTCGGCCCAGCTTTTCCAGCTCCAGGGTGGTCTGGGCTGCATAGGGCCCAAAGGCCGAAAGGGTCAGTCGAAGGGGTCTCATAGGGCGTCCTCCTCCTTCCAGATCTCCTCCACCAGCTGCTGGCAGAAGTCCGCCTGCTGCTGGGTCATAGGCTGGTTGTTCTGCAGCTCATAGAATGCGGCAAAATGCTGCAAAGGGGTCAGGGCTTCCACCCGTTCCGGGGCGGTGACCTGCTGGTCCTGCCGGGTGCGGTGGTTGTCGTAATCCAGCCGCATCAGGTTGGGGTAGACCACACGCAGCCGGGCCAGAGCCTCCGGCACATCCTGCTCGTCGGTAAGGGTAAGGTGCAGGTAGTCGTCGGTGGCAGTGCCCTGGTAGTTCCGGCGGTCCGTCAGCTCCAAATAGCTGCCCCGCAGCTCCCGCAGGTCGTGGAGAGGGGTCAGGGCAGCGGTGGTGATCTCCACCTGGCCCTTTTCCCTCAGCTCCACAAAGGTAAGGCTCTTGTGCTGGGCGGCCTCAGAAAAGGAGTATTTCAGGGGGGTGCCGCAGTAGCGCACGGTGTCACGCCCCACCTTCTGGGGGCTGTGGAGGTGCCCCAGGGCCACATAGTCAAAGGCATCAAAAAGGCTCACGTCCACACTGTCCACGCCGCCTACTGAGGGCTCCTCGCTGTCGCAGGCGGCGGCCCCGGCCACGAACTGGTGGGCCACCAGCAGGCTGCGGTGGCCGGGGTCCGGGGCGCAGTGCCGCAGCACACAGGCCAGGGCGTCGTTGTAGCTCTCCATGGGCTCCTCCGGCCACACATGGCGCACGGCGGCAGGCTTTAAAAAGGGCAGCAGATACACATCCAGGGGGCCGTAGGCGTCCTGGAGCCGGATGGGCTCCGGGGCCCCGGCAAACACCGGGCTCACATAGACATGGCTTGTCTCCAGCAGGGCAGAGCCAAAGGCCACCCGGTCCGGGGAATCGTGGTTGCCGCTGATGGCGAACACCGGCAGCTGCCGGGCTGCCAGCTGGGTAAGGAACCAGTCCAGCAGCCGCACGGCCTCGGCCGGGGGCACCGGTTTATCGTAAAGGTCCCCGGCCAGCAGCACGCCGTCCACCGGGGTCTCATCCAGCAGGGCCAGGACCTGTTCCAGAATGTACCGCTGGTCCTCCAGCATGGAAAATTCGCACACCCGCTTGCCCAGGTGCAGGTCGGAGAGATGGGCAAAACGCAAGAAAAACACCGCCTTTTTTGGATCTTTCTCCTATTATAGCGCAGCAGGCGTTGTGGGTGCAACCGAGGAGAACAGAAAAAAAGCACCTGCAATGTCTGGAAACAATGCAGGTGCAGGGGTGTGTGCACCCCTTCCGTCTTGCCGCTGTGCGTCAAGCCACCTCCCCCAAGGGGGAGGCTTTCGCCGCAGGCGACTGAAGGGGGCAGGTCAGAACATCTTTTCCCAGGTGGCTTGGCCCACGCTGCCGTCTGCCGTCAGGCCGCTGCGCCGCTGGTACCGCTGCACTGCGGCGGCAGTGGCGGCACCGTATCTGCCATCGGCGGTCAGCCGCTCGCCCAGGGAGTTGAGCTTTTGCTGCACCAGCCGCACGGTGCCCCCGGCGGCTCCACTGTGGAGGGGGATACCGGGGTAGGGCACATGGAGGCCATGCTTGGCGGTGTACCGGGTGTACAGCACGTTCCAGGTGTTGGCCCCCACCTTGCCGTCCACGTTCATCTTGTTTTTCAGCTGGAACTCCTTTACGGCGTTCTCGGTGGAAAGGCCGAACTTTCCGTCCGCTTTCAGGGGTTCATGCCAGGTGCAGGCATCACGGACACCGTTGAGCCAGGTCTGCACCAGGGCCACATCCGGGCCGGAGGAGCCCCGCTGGAGCAGGGAATAATAAGCAGGGATCGCCATAATGATCACACGCTCCTTTCCCTCCATGCTATGCGCCGGGGCAGAGCGGCGTTACCCGGCCAGCACCCGGGGCGTCCGGCAGGCGGTGCGGCGGTTCCACCAGTCCACCAGCCGGAACCGCAGGATATACTGGCCGCAGACCAGGTCATTTTCTTCCGGCAGGGCGTAGCCGCCGCAGGCAGAGCGGCACAGCCCCGGGTACAGCACGCACCACCAGTTTTGTCCCCCTCCGGTGCCCAGGTCCATCTGCACCGCATCGTACCGCCCGGCAGGCAGCCGGCCCCAGGGGTACTGCCGGGCCGGAAAATACAGGTTGGCCAGCCGCACCTGTACGGGGAGCTTTGCCTCCCAGGGGGCCAGGGCGTGCCGGGCGGCCAGCTGCAGCGTCAGCAGGTTCCGGGCAGCCCAGGCCCGGGCATCGGCCTGGCTGTGGGCCGGGCAGGCGGCATCCACCCGGGCCAGAACCGCATCCCGGACCCGGAGCTTGACGCTTTGCTGGTCCACGGAATCGCTGGCAGCCCGGATGTGGAGCCGCAGGGTGTCGGCACACAGCTGCTGGCCCGTGTGCAGCTGAGCCCCGGCCCAGCTGGCGGCCTGCCACAGGCTGCAGACCAGCAGCCCCAGGGCCAGGGTGCAGCACAGCAGCCTGGTCTGCTGCAGAGAAAGATGCTTTTTGACCATAAAAAACAGGCCCCTCTCCTGGAAATGATAACCAGAGGATGGGCCTGTTGGAGCTGTTTTATACGGAGAAAACCCTCTCAGTCATTGCTACGCAATGCCAGCTCCCCCGAGGGGGGAGCTTTTACGCATCGAAGGGGAAAGTTTGACTTCAAAGGCGAGCCTGGATCGTCTCATGGATCTTTTCACAGACTGCTTCAAACTGAAGATCCACTTCATGGTTAGAAAAACGAAGGACCAGCAATCCGTATTGGGAAAGAATGCTGCTGCGCTCAAGATCGTACTGTATTCCTTGTTCTGTGGTATGTTGTGCTCCATCCAATTCGATGACCAGCTGTGCACGGGAACAGTAGAAATCTGCAATAAAGGATTCAATGATCCGTTGTTTGTAGATCTTTATGGGGTAATGGCGCAGAAATTGATACCACAGCTTGTTCTCCTGCGGAGTCATTTCACGGCGCAGCTCCCGTGCACGGGGCAGCATCTCGCCGTTTTTGGGGACGATGTTGGCTTTCATAAGAGGCACTCGCTTTCGGTTTGAGAAAAAGCTCCCCCTTTCGGGGGAGCTGGCATCGAGCGTATGCGAGATGACTGAGAGGGTTCCCTTAGTTCTTCAGGGACTGCATGGGGGCAGGCAGGCGGCCGCCGCGGTTGATGAACACCGAGGGGTCGTGGCTGTTTACCGGCATGATGGGGCCGTAGCCCAGCAGACCGCCAAAGTCCAGTACCTCACCGGCCTTGCGGCCAATGGCAGGGATCACACGGACGGCGGTGGTCTTGCTGTTCACCATGCCAATGGCGGCCTCGTCAGCGATGAGGGCACTGATGACGGCCGGGGTGGTGTCGCCGGGGATGATGACCATGTCGATGCCCACAGAGCAAACGGCGGTCATGGCTTCCAGTTTTTCAATGGTCAGGCAGCCGATCTCGGCGGCATGGATCATGCCGGCGTCCTCGCTGACCGGGATAAAGGCACCGGACAGGCCGCCCACATGGTTGGAGGCCATGACGCCGCCCTTTTTCACGGCGTCGTTCAGCAGGGCCAGGCAGGCGGTGGTGCCGCAGCAGCCGCAGGTCTCCAGGCCCATCTCCTCCAGGATGTTGGCCACGCTGTCGCCAATGGCCGGGGTGGGAGCCAGAGAAAGGTCGATGATGCCGGCAGGCACACCCAGGGCCTTGGAGGCCAGGTTTGCCACCAGCTGGCCCACACGGGTGATCTTGAAGGCAGTGCGCTTGACCAGCTCTGCCACCTCGTCGATGGGGGCGTCCTTGGGCAGCCGGGCCAGGGCGGCACGGACAGCACCGGGGCCGGAAACGCCTACGTGGATCTCGCAATCCGGCTCACCGGGGCCGTGGAAGGCACCGGCCATGAAGGGGTTGTCCTCCGGAGCATTGCAGAACACTACCAACTTGGCGGCACCGATGCACTGACGGTCGGCAGTCAGCTCACTGGCCTTTTTGACAGCCTCGCCCATGAGCTTGATGGCGTCCATGTTCAGGCCGGCCTTGGTGGCACCAATGTTCACAGAGCTGCACACGATGTCAGTCTCAGCCAGGGCACGGGGAATGGACTCAATGAGCCGACGGTCACCGGCAGAAAAGCCCTTGTGCACCAGAGCACTGTAGCCGCCCACAAAGTTCACGCCCACCTTTTTGCCGGCAGCGTCCAGAGTCTTGGCAAAATCCACCGGGTCTGCCTCCGGGCAGGCACCCAGCAGCATGGCAATGGGGGTAACGCTGATGCGCTTGTTGATAATGGGAATGCCGTACTCGGCACTGATGTGCTCCACAGTGGATACCAGATCGGCGGCCTTGGTGGTGATCTTGTTGTAGATGTTCTCGCAGGCCTTTTTGGGGTCCGGGTCGATGCAGTCCAGCAGGCTGATGCCCATGGTCACCGTGCGGACATCCAGGTTGTCCTGGGTGAACATCTCGATGGTCTCAAGAATGTCACCGGTGTTAAACATACTCATAGCAGTGTTGTACTCCTTTGCTCGGTCAGATGGTGTGCATGGCGTCAAAAACTTCCTGCCGAGTCACGTTGATCTGCATCTTCATCTCAGCAGCCAGGGCATCGGTGCGGCGGTGCAGCTCCTCGTGGTCTACGTTGCAATGGGTCAGGTCCACCAGCATGATCATGGCAAACATCCCCTGCAGGATGCTCTGGGTCACGTCCTCAATGTTGATGTTCAGCTCGCTGCACAGGCCGGAGACCTTAGCCACCACGCCCACAGTGTCGTGTCCCATGACAGTAATAAATGCTTTCATCGTTTCCACCCTCGTTTTCTTGTGATTGGATCGTGCCGCAATAAGAGCCAGCACACGGTTACTCTTTCAGTATAGCAGATTTAGCAAAATTTGAACACACTTTTTGTAAAAAAGAGCAGAATACAGGGGTAAAAGACATTCTATGCAAAAAATGGTGTGCATTCCGGCAGGGCTTGTGCTATACTTATATTTAATTTCCCGTAGGAGCCTGCAAAAAGGGCTTTTCTGTGGGATTCCGTGTAGAGGGACAAGAAGGAGTAAACAACAATGGAACAGCTTTTGAAGATTTTGGAAGACAACGCCCGGCTGCCCGTTGAGGACATTGCCACCATGCTGAACAAATCCCCTGCCGAGGTAGCGGCTATGCTGGACCTGGCCCGTGCCCAGGGTATCATCAAGGGATACAAGACCCTGGTGGACTGGGAAAAGGCCGGGATCAACCGGGTGGAGGCCGTCATCGAGCTGAACGTCAGCCCCAAAAAGAGCCGGGGCTTTGACGAGATCGCAGCCACCATCGCCGCCTTTGACGAGGTGGAGAGCGTGCTGCTGATGAGCGGCGGCTACGACCTGCAGCTGGTGATCAAGGGCCAGACCTTCCAGGAGATCGCCCTGTTCGTGGCAAAGCGGCTGTCGCCCCTGGACGACGTGCTGTCCACCGCCACCCACTTTGTGCTGCGGACCTACAAAAAGGAGGGCCGCCTGTACCAGGATGACGAAATTGATGAAAGAGAGTGCACGGTGCTGTGATGGATTACGATAAATTGATCGCGCCTGCCGCCAAGGCCATGCGCCCCTCCGGCATCCGCAAATTTTTTGATCTGGCCGCCGAGATGCCGGAGTGCATCAGCCTGGGGGTAGGCGAACCGGACTTCAAGACCCCCTGGGCCGTGCGGGAAGCAGGCATCGAGAGCCTGGAGCACGGCCGTACCCGGTACACCTCCAACGCTGGCTTAAAGGAGCTGCGGGCCGAAATCAGCCGCTATCTGGAGCGGCGCATGGGCCTGCGGTACGACCCCATGCGGCAGATCCTGGTGACGGTGGGCGGCAGCGAAGCCATTGATATGTGCATCCGCACCCTGATCCAGCCCGGGGATGAGGTGATCATCCCGGAGCCCTGCTTTGTGTGCTACGAGCCCATCACCACCCTGTCCGGCGGCGTTCCGGTCCACGTGGCCTGCCGCCAGGAGGATGAGTTCCGGCTGCGTGCCGGCGCCCTGAAGGCTGCCATCACCCCCCGGACCAAGCTGGTGATCATGCCCTTCCCCAACAACCCCACCGGTGCGGTGATGGAACGGGAGGACCTGGAAGCTGTGGCCCAGGTGCTGCAGGGCACCGATATCATGGTGCTGTCGGACGAGATCTACGCCGAGCTGAACTACGGCCTGCGGCCCCATGTGTCCATTGCCTCCCTGCCGGGCATGGCAGAGCGCACCATCGTGGTCAACGGCTTCTCCAAGAGCTACGCCATGACCGGCTGGCGGCTGGGCTATGCCTGCGGCCCGGAGCCCATCATCAAGATCATGACCAAGATCCACCAGAGTGCCATTATGAGTGCCCCCACCACCAGCCAGTACGCCGCCATTACGGCCCTGAAGGACTGCGACGGCGAGATCGACCGGATGCGTGACGAGTACAATATGCGCCGCCGCCTGGTGGTACGTGGCTTCAACGATATGGGCCTGACCTGCTTTGAGCCCCGGGGAGCCTTTTACGCCTTCCCCTGCATCAAGAGCACCGGCCTTACCAGTCAGGAGTTCTGCACCCGGCTGCTGGAAGAAAAGCACGTGGCCATCATCCCCGGTGACGCCTTTGGTGCCTCCGGCGAGGGCTACTGCCGGGTGTCCTATGCCTACAGCGTGGAGCACCTCACCGAGGCCATGAAGCGCATCCGGGCATTTTTGGAAGAAAACCACCTCATAGGCGAAAACCAGTAACAAAGACCAGTAAGGAGAACGGAACATGGCAAAGCGGAACAGCGTAACGGTATTGGCCCCTGCCAAGCTGAACCTGGCCCTGGACGTGGTGGGGCTGCTGCCCAACGGGTACCATGCCCTGGACATGACCATGCAGGCCATCACCCTCCAGGAGCGGGTGGTGCTGCGCCGCAGCCCCTACCTGACCCTGAAGCTGCCGGGCAGTCTGGTGGCACCCAACAACAAAAATACCGCCATCAAGGCGGCACTGGCCTTTTTCCACTACACCGGCCTGCTGGCTGGGGTGGACATTACGGTGTACAAGAGCACCCCGGTGCGTGCCGGGATGGCTGGGGGCAGTGCAGACGCCGCTGCTGTGCTGGTGGGCCTCAATGAGCTGTACGGGGCCAAGCTGTCCCTTAGTGAGCTGTGCGCCCTGGGAGCCACCATTGGGGCTGACGTGCCCTTTGCCCTGGTGGGAGGCACCTGCCGGGTGCAGGGGGTAGGGGACCTGATCAAGGCCCTGCCTCCGGTGCCGGATTGCTGGTTCACGGTGGTGATGCCGGACTACGGCGTGTCCACCCCGGAGGCCTTTGCAGCCTACGACCAGGTGGGCAGCAGCGTCCACCCGGACTGTCAGGCCCAGGAGGACGCCATCCGGGCCGGGGACCTGGAGGCGGTCTGCGCCGCTGCCGGCAACGCCCTGGAAGAATGCAGCGGTGCCAAGGATACCGGAGCTATCAAGGCTCTGCTGCGTGAAAAGGGCGCTGTAACGGCTCTGATGACCGGCAGTGGGTCGGCGGTGTTCGGGGTGTTCCGGGACCAGGCATCGGCCCAGGCTGCCGCAGATGCAGCAAAGTCTCGCTGGAAGCAGGTGTACCTGGCCCAGCCGGACCGGGGCGGTGCCCGGGTGATCTGAAAAACGCATAAACCTCCTTCCCACGGGGCACACTGGCTCCCAAGGAAGGAGGTCTTTTTTGTGCAGACCTTTTATAAAGCGTGTTCCATCCTGCTGATCATCGGCGGCATCAACTGGGGCCTGGTGGGGCTGTTCCAGTTCGATTTTGTAGGGTGGCTGCTGGGCGGCAGTGCGACCATCTGGTCCCGGGGCGTGTTCACCCTGGTGGGGCTGGCGGCGTTGTGCGGCATCCCGGGGCTGTTCCCGGAGGAAGAGAAGGACCAGGAATAAAAAAGCCTCCCTCAAAGGGGAGGCAGCAGGCATAGCAAGGGGCGTTACTCCCCAGAGGACACATCCCACCCCACCAGGTCTGGCAGGGTAAGGGTCTCGTCAGAGCAGCGGGTCCGGGGGCCCTCCGGACCGGCGGACAGGGTGGAAGTGACCTCCCGGGCGATCTCCCGGATGGCGGTGCAGTCCTCCGGCAGGTCGGTCTGGCTGCGGCCCGAGTGGGTGAACAACACCTTGCCCAGGTGCCCCACCACCAGGGTCAGGGGCAAAAGCTGAGGAGCGGAGCTGTCGTAGCGATAGCCCTGCTCTTTTGCATTTTTGTAGATGCGCTGGGCTGCAAAGCTCCAGCTCCGCAGGCCCCGGGCCTGCTCCACCCCCAGGTAGCTGTACAGCACCCCCGGGGCGTCGCAGATGATGGGGAAGGGGAACTGGGCCCCGTGGGTGGCCTGGGCCACCATTTTGGCGGAGGAGCGCACCACACAGGCCAGCCGCACTCCCTGCAGACGGTCCTCGGTCCTCAGGTACCGGGCCAGGTAGGCCTGGGTCACCGGGTGGTCAAAGGAGGGCAGAAAGACCATGACCAAAGGCTGCTGCCCCTCGCACAGCTGATAAAAATCGTTGCCGGGTCGTGTAGGGGTATCGTAGGTGAACCGGGGAATGGAGGTCCCCACCAGGTGCTCAGAGCTCATGCTGCATTGCACATCCTTTCCTGGACTGTGGAAAAATAAAAAAATCCACACGCTGCCTCTGCACAGAGGCCAGCGGTGGATGAAGTGCTATAAAGATCCCGCCCGGTCGTCTGCGGTCAATCAAACCTACCCTTACGGACAGGTGGGTGCCCTGTCGCCGGAATCACGCTCCCTCATCGAACCTCCATGGTCAACCCATGGCGGGGAGGTCTGCAATCCGCCGGAGAACTCCGGGCTCCCGTTGAATGATTAGTAGGATCATACAAACCGCAACAAATCGAGTCGGGCAGGAAGTTTTGCTAGGTCATGGCACAAGGAAGGCCGGGATCAGTCGATCTCGTACTCCTCGCTCAGACGCTTCTCAAAGAGCTTGCTGACCTCCAGCAGAGTTTCGTCGTCCTCTACCACGTCCAGGTACTCGCCCTCGTCGTCCTCGCCAACGCTCAGGATCACCAGCTGGGCATCCTCGGCGTCGTCCTCGTCCTCAGTGTATTCCACCACGGCCAGATAATGCACACCCTTGTGGTCCAGTGCGTCGATCACCTCAAAGGTGACCTCGTTGCCGTCCTCGTCCTCCAGGGTCAGCAGGTCGGGCTGATATTCTTCTTCTGTATTGGGGTTCTTGATCTCGTCAGACATAAATCGTGTCTCCTGTATCCTGTCATAGAACGGGCCTGTAGCTGTGGGCCCGTCCGGTCTGCATATAGTGTAGCGTTTTTTTGCCTGCTCGTCAAGATGCTTTTTCGCACAGAAATTGCTTCACAAATTTTCACCGGTCACCCCCTCCCACTGGGGCAGGGAATATGATATACTATAACTCTGGAATCTTGCCACGCCCTGGGGCGTGTTTGTTCTATCCTATGGAACGGGGGCGGAAACTATGCATAAAAAACAGATCCTCATTTTGGCCTTGAGCCTGGCCTTGGCTCTGGGGGGCTGCGGCATTTCCGGCAAAGGGGACGGCACTGGGGTGCAGAGCATCAGCCGCCCGGCGGTGGAATCCCAGGAGCTGCAGTTCACCCACCCGGCAGCAGGGGACACGGTGGCGGTGTTCGACACCTCTGCAGGCACCTTTAAGGCGGTGCTGTTCCCGGCCCAGGCACCCCAGGCCTACGATAACTTTGTGGGGCTGGTCCAGGCAGGCTACTACAATGGCCTGACGGTGTCCCGGGTGGAAAGCGGCTTTGTGGTAGAGGCTGGCCAAGGGGCAGACGGCCAGGGCACCACCATCTGGAACGGCAGCCGCTACCCGGTGGAGGCCACCGACCAGCTGCACCACTATTCCGGGGCGTTGTGCATGGGCACCGATGCCTCCGGGGAGTGCGCCAGCGTCTTTTATGTGATGCAGACCCTGCCGGGGGACCAATCGGTGACCCAGGAACTGGTGGACCAGATGAACAGTGCCGGGTATCGGCCGGAGGTGGTGGCAGCCTACCAGACCGCCGGGGGAGCCCCCTATCTGGACTACACCGACACGGTGCTGGGCCAGGTGTATGAGGGCATGGAGGTGGTGGACGCCATGGGCCAGACCGGGGTGGATGAAAACCAGAAGCCTACGGAGGATATTACCATCAACAGCGTTACCATCACCCAGTATCAATAAAACAAAACAGGGGAGCGGCTGCTCCCCTGCAGGGCTCCGCCAAGGCAAGGCGGAGCTTTTTCTTTTGGTCTGGGGCCTCAGTTCATGGCCCCGGCTTTGTCGAACATCTGCTGTACCTGGGCTGCCAGCAAAGCGTGCTCCGGCAGGGTCAGGCCCGGGTCCTGGGCCAGCAGGGCCTGGGCCTCGCTCTGGGCGGCGTGGAGGGTACGGGTGTCGTTCATCAGATCGGCGATCTGCAAGGTGGGCAGGCCATGCTGGCGGCTGCCAAAAAAGTCACCGGGGCCCCGGGTCTCCAGGTCGTACTGGGCCACCGCAAAGCCGTCGGTGGTGCTGCACAAAAACTTCAGCCGCTTTTGCACTGCTTCCCCGGTGTTGTCACTGACCAAAAAGCACCAGCTCTCGGCGGCACCTCGGCCCACCCGGCCTCGCAGCTGGTGCAGGGCACTGAGGCCGTAGCGTTCGGCGTTTTCAATGACCATGACGCTGGCGTTGGGCACATCCACCCCCACCTCGATGACGGTGGTGGACACCAGGGCGTCCAGCCGCCCGGCCTTGAAATCTTCCATGACAGCGGCTTTTTCTTTGGGCTTCAGCTTGCCGTGCATCAGCCCCACCCGGCGGTTGGGCAGCAGGGCCTTGGCCACCTGCTCATAGTAGGTCTTAACGGCGTTGAGGCCTCCGTCGGGGGTGTCCTCAATGGCAGGGCACACCAGGTACACCTGCCGCCCCTTGTCGATCTCCCGGTCCAGGAACTGGTACAGGTCCTGCCGCTTTTTTCCGGTGATGCACCGGGTCTTGATGGGGGTGCGGCCGGGGGGCAGCTGGTCCAGGATGGAGATATCCAGGTCCCCATAGATCAGCAGCCCCAGGGTCCGGGGGATGGGGGTGGCACTCATGACCAGCAGGTGGGGGTTGGCGGCTTTTTCTGCCAGCAGGCCTCGCTGCCGCACCCCGAAGCGATGCTGCTCGTCAACCACTGCCAGCCCCAGCCGGGCAAACTCCACCCCCTGGCTGAGGATGGCGTGGGTGCCTACGATCAGGTCCGCCTGGTCCTCCCGGATGGCTGCCAGGGTGGTGCGCCGGGCGGCGGCCTTCATACCCCCGGTCAGCAGGGCCACACGCATCCCAAAGGGGGCCAGCAGGCGGTTCAGGTTCTCGGCGTGCTGGGCGGCCAGGATCTCGGTGGGGGCCAGCAGAGCCGCCTGATACCCGGCCCGGATGCAGGCCCAGATGGCGGCAGCCGCCACCAGGGTCTTGCCGCTGCCTACGTCTCCCTGCAGCAGCCGGTTCATGGCAGTGTCCCCGGCCATGTCCGCCAGGATCTGGTCCACCGCCCGGCGCTGGGCGTCGGTGGGGGAAAAGGGCAGGCTCTGCCAGAAAGGGCTGGGGTCTGTGGGCTGCATGGGGGCCCCGGCAGCGGCAGCCCCTCGGTTCTTCATGCGGCCAATGCCCAGCTGCAGCACCAGCAGCTCCTCGTAAATGAGCCGACGCCGGGCGGCGGCAGCCTCCTCCTGGGTGGTGGGGCAGTGGATGGCCCGCACCGCCTGGGCCTTGCCGGGCAGGCGGTACCGACGGCGCATGGCCTCCGGCAGAGGGTCCGGCAGCAGCTCGGCGTGGGGCAGCAGCTGCCTTACGCACTTGGCAATGGCATTGCTGGAAAGGCCCTCGGTCTGGGGGTACACCGCCTCAAAGGGAGCGGCCTGGATCTGCTGGGCAGTGCGGACCTGGGGGTTGACCATCTGACGCCGCAGCATCCCCCCGGTGACGATGCCCTGAAAATAATATTCCTGCCCCACCTCCAGCTTTTGGGTGGCGTAGGGGTTGTTGAACCAGGTGATCTCCAGGCTGGCCACCTCGTCTCCGGCGGTGATGCGCTCCATCCGCCGCCCTCCGGGCAGGATGCGGCCCCCGGCCTTGGCAAACACCTGGGCCTTTACCACACATTCGGTGTCGGTGGGGGCCTCAGAGATGGCGTAGGGAGCGGTAAAGTCCATGTATCGCCGGGGGTAATGGCACAAAAGGTCTGCCAGGGTCACGATGCCCAGCTTCTCAAACCGCTGGGCGGTCTTGGGCCCCACCCCTTTCAGGTAGCGCACCGGGGTGTCTGGGGTCAGGGTGATGCGGTTCTCGGTGGGCATGGCTGGTCGGCTCCTTTCCTAGATGCGATATAGCCATTGTAACACGGAGCGGCAGTGGATGCAAATGGCCCAAACAGGCAAAACCGGCAGAATCTTTGCCTTTGGGCAGGAACTGTGGTACACTCGGAAGAAGAAAGGAGGAGGATCATCCATGGAGATCCGCAAGGGGACCTTAAAGGACTTGGAGGCCGTTGCAGCGGTGGAGGCGGCCTGCTTCCCGGCGGCAGAGGCGGCTACGGCAGAGGAGTTTGCCGGGCGGCTGCAGCATTACGGCGATCATTTTTGGCTGCTATGGGAGGGGGAAACGCTGCTGGCCTTTGTGGACGGCTTTTGCACCGACCAGCCGGACCTGACCGATGAGATGTACGCCGACGCTTCCCTCCACCGGGAGAAGGGTGCCTGGCAGATGATCTTTGGGGTAAACACCATCCCGGCCTGCCGCAGGCAGGGGTACGCCGGACAGCTGCTGCAGCAGGCCATTGCCGACGCCCGGGCCCAGGGCCGGAAGGGATTGGTGCTGACCTGCAAGGAGGCCCTGGTGCACTACTATGCAAAGTTCGGCTTTGTGAACGAGGGCGTTTCCGGCTCCACCCACGGGGGCGTGGTGTGGTACCAGATGCGGCTGAAGTTCTGAGGGGGGACAATCTAGAATGGCCTCCGCTTTGCTCCGGCCGTATTCAACGGAAGAATAATTTTTAATATAGCAATGCCGGAGCGTCTGCGGACGCTCCGGCATTGCATTTTCACTGGAGGGGCCGTAAAGGTAAACGGCATTTGCAGCGCCGCTTTCTGCGAAAGTGCGGCGCTGCGGCAGACTTTTCGGCTTAAATGCAAAGTGACCGGTTTCGCCAGAGGCTCTCCCTTTGAGGAAAGACTTCCCCCCGCCGGGACAGATTCTCCCCGCTCCGGGGAGAAATGTCACCGCAGGTGACAAAGAGAGGAACAGATGTCACCGCAGGTGACAAAAGGGGGAGTCTGTCACCGTAGGTGACTGAGAGGGCGAGGAGGCTGATAGGGGACAGCCGCAAAACAAAAAATCCCGGGAACCGAAGTTCCCGGGAATCTTTTGGAGGTGACGACCAGATTTGAACTGGTGGATGAGGGTTTTGCAGACCCTTGCCTTACCACTTG
>CAKSXW010000003.1 GCA_934518555.1 uncultured Faecalibacterium sp.
ACAGGGCCTGCACCGGCAATGGAGCTGAACTGGTGGGCAAACACCGTCCAGCCGTTGGTGGGCACATAGTCCCGGCCGTCCTCGTGGACGACTGCCGGGGTCTTAGCGGTGGGGTCGATGCCCCATTTGTTGGCCAGCCAGCGGCCGTAAAGGGCATACGCACCAAACAGACACACCGCTGCGATCAATACGATGACCAGGGTATTCATTGTTTTCAACCTCTTTCCTTTTGTTCACTAGGCAGATCCCTCTGACATTCAGCACAGGCCTCCGGGGTGAAAAAGGCCTCCGTCCCAGGTCCTCTCCGCTTTCCGGAAAGTTCCCGAAGACGAAGGCCCCCGATCCACTGCACAAGATGGATGGTTCGCTCCGTGGTACCACTTCGATTGCTGTTGCAGGAACAGCCGCTCCCCCACACCCCACAGGGAGGTGTGCTGCCCGGTAACGAGGGCGAAACGGCGGTGACTACTAAGGGCCCAAAGCCCCGTTCCCCCACGCTGCTCCCAGGGGAGGGTCCTTTGCTCCTGACTGCCGCCGTTGCACCAAAAAGGCGGCTCTCTGGGAGAGGGTGCTGCAAAGGATCGTGTCCTGTTCGTCGCATTTGCTGAATGATTGTCATTACTTTAGTGCGAAATGCACACTTTGTCAATAAATTTGCAACAATTTCGGTGGATGCACCAAGGGGATGCAGAAAATGGAAAAAAGTTTTAGGTGATTTTTTCTCATGAATGAAACGAATAAAATTGAACACCAATCAAGGTGAAAGACTCTCACAACTGCCTCTTGACTTTCGCACTTTGAAGTGCTAAAGTAATAGCACGACCCCTGGAACAGATAGGGAACAGAAGCATAAAGGAGAAAGATCATGGCCGAAAAAAATTCCAGAAGAAACGAAACCACCGACGCCCTCTTTGACGCCATCCTCAGCCTGGAGACCCGGGAGGAGTGCTACAAGTTCTTCGAGGATCTGTGCACGGTCAAGGAGATCTCCGACATGGCACAGCGCCTGGAGGCAGCAAAGCTGCTGCTGGAAGGCAGCACCTACGAGCAGATCGTCAAAAAGGTAGAGATCAGCACCGCCACCATCAGCCGCATCAACCGCTGCATCCAGTACGGCACCGGGGGCTACCAGGAGATCATTGAAAAGACCCACAGCCACCAGTAACGCTGCCAGGGGCCCAGGCATAGGATGGGGCGTAAAAACCCTCACGACCAGAAAGGATGGCGTTCTATGTCTGCTGCAACCGACTGCAACCATACCCCATGCCCCTGCCCCTGCCTGCCTCGGGTCACTCTGAGCCAGGCTGTCACCGACCTGCTGGAGAGCATCGCCCTGCAGGAAAATGCCCTCAGCCACATCCTCTGTGCGGAAAGCCGGAAGATGGATGCCGCCCTGGCCATGGATGGTCTGGACCTGTGCAAGCTGCTGGAGGTCAATGACTCTGCCACCAACATGGTCCACGCCGTGGCCAACCTGGAGCTGGTGCTGAAGGATAAGCTGGAGTTCATCTCCAATAACCTTTACTATCCCCCCTCCGGCGACACCCCCTCAGAAAGCTGACCCTTTGCGCCTGCCCGGTCCTGGGCAGGCTTTTTTTGTTTGGAGAGCTGAATCCATAAAATTCAGAAAAATCTTTTGTCGGAATTGCTGAAAAAACAATTCTGTGCTATACTATAGACTGTATCGCTATGAAAGTGAGGGAACTGCAATTGCTGCACTACGACGCCATCCTGTTTGACGTGGACGGGACCCTGATCGATTCCGCCCCCGGCATTCTTCATACACTGGCAGAGGTCTTTCAGTCCATGGGCGTGGATGTTACCGGCCTGGACCTGCGCCGCTACCTGGGGCCGCCCCTTCGCAAGAGCTTTGGGGAGCACTTTACGGACCCTGCAAAGATCGAAGAAGCCACCCGGCGGTATCGCACCAGCTACGCAGTCCGGGGCGGCCACGATTGCGCCGCCTACCCCGGTGCAGCCCAGATGCTGCAGCGGCTGAAGGAGGCAGGCCTGGTGCTGTGCACCGCCACCTCCAAGCCCACCCAGGTGGTGACCCCCATCCTGGAGGAACAGGGCCTGGCCCCTTACTTTGATTTTATTGGCGGTGCTTCCATGGACGAAAGCCGGGACACCAAAACGGAGGTAGTGCGCTATGTGCTGAGCCAGCCTGTGCTGGAGGGCAAGCGTGTGCTGATGGTGGGGGACCGGAACGATGATATGCGGGGCGCAGCCGACTGCGGCCTGGATGCCGCCGGAGCTCTGTATGGCTACGGCAGCCGGGAAGAGCTGGCACCCTTCCATCCAGTGTTGCTGGCGGAAAGCTGTGCAGACCTGGCAGACCAGCTGCTGGGGCAGCAGGGCTGAGCCTCCTGTCCAAGATCCAGAAAAAAGGGATTGGTGAAAACGATGAAACAAAATACACAACCGGAAAAGCAGCCCCTGACCCCTCTGCAGAAGCAGGCGGTGCTGGTGTGCATGGTGTGCGCCCTGGCAGTGCTGCTGACCCTTGGCATCACCCTGAACCTGCTGCACCGGGGCAAGGAGCCCTCTGGGCCCTCTGAGCTGCCGGATGGCAGCCAGGGGACCACCGACGAGGGCAATATTTCGGACCATTACCAGATCAACGAAACTTCCAGCGCCCTGCTGCCGGAGACGGCCGACGCCGGCGAGGAGTACCAGAAGGAGACGCTGTTCATCGGTGACTCCAACACGGTGCGGCTGTACGCCAACGGCCTCATCTCCCTGCAGCAGTTCTGCGCCAAGGAGGGCATCGGCACTCACGCCGCCCTTAACGAGGCCATCGTCAACTTTAAAAAGGACAGCAGCCGCTACACCATCGCCCAGGCTGTGGCGAAAATGAAGCCTCGCCGGGTGGTGATCATGCTGGGCACCAACGACACCGGAATGTCGGTGGAGGACTTTATCAGCAACTACACCGCCCTGGTCCAGGCTATCCAGGCCAGCTACCCCTACACCGACATCATCGTCAACACGGTGCCCCCGGTGCCGGCCGACCATTCCAACTACCCCCACATGGACCAGACCAAGATCGACGACTTCAACATGGCGTTGCTGTCCCTGTGTGAGCAGATGGACCTGAAGTTCTTGAACACCGCCGAGGCCCTGAAGGACTCCACGGGCTACGGCAACGCCGACTACTACCAGAGCGGCGACATCCATCTCAAGACCTCTGGCCTGAAGGTGCTGCTGAACTACCTGCGGACTCACGCCTATGGGACGGAGGACCGCCGCCCCGATACCAGCAACATCCCCAAGCGTGCAGAGTACGTGCCGGACCCCAGCTCTGCAGTGGCACCCTCCAGCAGCTCTGAGGCTCCCTCCTCTTCCTCGGAGGCCTCGGTCCAGTACCAGGTGTCCTACCGGGTGGATAAGTCCGGCGGCGGCACCCTCACCGGCGGCAGCGAGAGTGGCAAGACCTCGCTCAGCTACACCGTCACCGGGGGCCAGTCGGTTAGCGTCACTGCTGTGCCGGAGGCCGGGTATGTGTTCGTCAAGTGGAGCGATGGGGTCACCAAGGCCACCCGTACAGATACCGGCTTCAAGCAGAACCTGGACGTTACGGCAGTGTTTGCCGCTGCCTCTGTCAAGGTCTCCAGCGAGGGCAAGGCTGTGGTAGGCGGTCACCTTACCTTTAAAGCAAAGATCAAGGGCAAGGCGCTGGACGCCTCCTCTATCCGCTGGTACGCCAACGGTGCCCATGTGGCAGAGGCCGATGGCCAGATCAGCGTCACGGTGCCGGTAACTGCGGAAATGCAGGGCACTACCTTTAAGATCTACGCTGTGGTAAGCTGCGGCGAAAGCCAGCTCACCAGCAACACCCTGGAGGTCACGGTGGCCGGTACCCCGGTCAGCTCCTCCGGCAGCAGTTCCTCCGGCAGTTCCAGTTCTTCTGGATCTTCCAGTTCTTCCAGCTCCTCCGGTTCTGCCAGCACTTCTGGCTCCACCGCAGGCAGCGGGTCCGGAGCTTCCTCCGGAACTACATCTTCTTCCACGGCTCCGGCAGGCTCTGACAGCAGCTCTAACGGTGCCGAGAGCAGCGGCTCTCACAGCAGCTCTACCAGTTCCGGCAGCAGCGCATCTCACAGCAGCTCCGAGAGCAGCAGTTCCTCCCATAGCAGCTCCACCAGCTCCGGGAGCAGCAGTGCTTCTCACAGCAGTTCCTCCGGCAGCACCTCTGCCGAGACGGAAAAGCCGAAGTCGGAAAAGACTGAGACCGAAAAGACGGAAACGGAAAAGACCGAGACCCAGAAGCCGGAGCCGGAAAAGGCTCCTGTCAAGGAAGAATCGGCAGCCCGGTCCTGAGGCCGGAACCCTCCACCCTCGCACTGCATAGGCTGAGGGGAGAGGAGGCGGTCATGTGCTCTACCAGGAAGCTCGCATCTGGGCAGTGCCCGGGGCAGAGGACGTTGCCGACGGCAGCGTAGACCACTACGGAACCGATTGGCAAAACGTGGAAAACGGAGCCCTGGAGGAGGAAATGCAGAAGTGCCGCGCCACACCCTGTGACGCCAAACGAACCTGTTCAGACAACCAACCGGCACAAAAGGACGTGCAAGCGTACGAAATTCTGCCGGAATGAACAGAAGCCAGCTCTGCCGAAGCGGGGCTGGCTTCTCCCTGTTGTAATGCCTGTGCCCCAGGCAACCGGACCAATGAAATGAGGGAATGATATGGCAAAATATTACTGCATCCTGTTTGATGTGGACAACACCCTGCTGGATTTTGACGCAGCAGAACGCAAGGCCCTGGCCGATACCCTGGTAAGCTATGGCATCGAGCCGGACGCCGAGACGGTGCAGACCTACCACACCATCAACGAGCAACTGTGGCGTCAGCTGGAAAAGGGCCAGATCCGCCGGGAAAAGCTCCTGGCAGAACGGTTTACCCGGTTCCTGAAGGCCATCGACGCCGCCGGAGACGGGGCCGAGATGAACCGGTATTACCTGGAACAGCTGTCCACCCACCCGGACCTGAAGAACCCTGGGGTGCTGGACGTGCTCCGGGAGCTGTCGGAGGTGGCTACCCTGGCAGCGGTGACCAACGGCGTACACCGGGTGCAGGTCCGCCGCCTGGCGGAATCCGGCGTGGCCAACTTCCTGGAGGATGTGTTCGTCTCCGAGAAGATGGACTGCGAAAAGCCCAGCCGCAAGATCTTTGATGGGGCTCTGCGAGCCCTGGGGGTAGAGAACCGGGAGCACGTACTGATGGTAGGTGACGGCCTGGCCAGCGATATCCAGGGCGGTGCCAACGCCGGGCTGGATACCTGCTGGTTCAACCCCAACCACGCCGAAAACCCCGGCAAGGTGATCCCCACCTATGAGATCGAGAGCCTGGAGCAGCTGTACCCCCTGGTGATGGAGCAGGAGGAGCTGGCCAACGTGGGCCTGAAGAACCGCCGTCACCAGTGCTGAACCTGGCAGCCCCCTGCTGTAAGAATGGATGGAAACGATGCTGATACATTTAGAAAAACTTGGAAAGAGCTTTGGAGAAAAAAGCGTCCTGCACGACGTGACCGCCAGTGTGGAGCGAGAGGACCGCATTGGCATCGTAGGCCAGAACGGTGCAGGCAAGACCACCCTGCTGAAGATCCTCACGGGGGAATACCAGGACTATGAGGGAGAGTTCAGCGTGACCCACGGGGTGACTCTGGGGTACCTGGAGCAGAACGCCAAGCTGGACCCCACCCTGGATATCTACGGGGAGATGCGCTCCACCTTTGCCCCGGTGCTGGAGGCCATGGCCCAGATGCAGATCCTGGAGCGGAAAATGGCAGCTCAGCCCGACAACGCCGACCTGCTGGCCCAGCACGACGCTTTGCAAAACGTGGTGGACGCCGCCGATGGCTACAACATGGATGTAAACATCAAAAAGGTGCTGTCCGGCATGGGCTTTGGTCAGGAGACCTGGCAAAAAAACATCGCTGTGCTGTCCGGCGGCGAGCTGACCCGGCTGAGGCTGGCCAAGCTCCTGCTGGAAAAGCCGGATGTGTTGATCCTGGACGAGCCCACCAACCACCTGGACTTTGCCACCATGGAGTGGCTGGAAAATTACCTCAAGAGCTACTCCGGGGCGGTGCTGGTGGTGAGCCATGACCGCTACTTCCTGGATAACGTGTGTACCCGGATCTGGGAGGTGTCCTTCCAGACCATGACCACCTATAAGGGCAACTTCTCAGCCTATCTGCCCCAGAAGGAGGCCGCCGACGCCCTGCGGCAGAAGCAGCACGACGCTGACGTGGCCCTGGCAGAAAAGCTGCAGGATTATGTGGACCGGAACCTGGTACGGGCCTCCACCACCAAAATGGCCCAGAGCCGCCGCCGCCAGCTGGAAAAGCTGGAGATCACCGAGGCTCCCAAGGACGAGACCAACCAGCTGAAGTTCCGGTTCGAGTACGACGTGGAGCCCTGGAACGAACTGGTGATCCTGAAAAACCTGTCCATCCAGATCGGGGACCGCACCCTGCTGGAGCCCTTTACCTATACGGTATGCCGGGGCCAGCGGCTCATCATTGCAGGCCCCAACGGCGCAGGCAAATCCACCCTGATGCAGGTGCTGGACGGCAAACGCCGCCCCTCCGGGGGCATGGTGCGGCTGGGCACCGGAGCCCGGCCCAGCATCTTTGCCCAGCAGCAGAACCGCCTGGGTCAGGGCCGGGTCATTGACGTGATCTGGAACAAGTACCCTCGCATGACCGAGCTGGAGGTCCGCAGCCACCTGGCTAAGCTGGGCTTCCGGGGCGAGACGGTGTTCAAGCCCTGCGAGGCCCTGTCCGGCGGCGAGCTGGCCCGGCTGCGATTTGCAGAGATCGTGCTGGAGCGGCCCAACCTGCTGTTCCTGGACGAGCCCACCAACCACCTGGACATCTACACCCGGGAGAATCTGACAGAGGCTCTGATGGCCTACACCGGCACCCTGCTGCTGGTGACCCACGACCGCCACCTGATGAACAGCCTGGCCTGCCCTATCCTGTACCTGGAAGATGGCAAGGCCGTGCTGTACCCCAGCTACGACGCCCTGATGGGCCGTGGCACCCCGGCTCCGGCGGCCCAGAAGGACGCCGGCCCTGCCAAGGTGGGCTACGGCAAGGAGCAGCGCCGCCGCCGTGCAGAGCTGCGGGCCAAGATCAAGGCCTGCGAGGACGAGATGGAGGCCTGTGGTGCCCGGGAAGTGGAGCTGGACAACGAGATCAACTCCCCGGAGGTGTACAACGACCCGGACCTGCTGCGGCAGAAGAGCGACGAGCTCAGCGACCTGCGGTTCCACCAGGAGGAGCTGTTTGCCACCTGGGAGGCCGCCATGGAAGAACAGGAGGCCTACGAGCAGGCCTCCCAGACCGAGGAGTAAAGGAGCGTCTCCCATGCCAAAAAACCATCGCAGCTATGAAAAGACCCGGCACATCGCCCTGTCAGGCCTGCTGTTTGCCCTGGCCATGGCCCTTTCCTTTATCGAGGGCACTTTGGTGATCCCGGGCCTGCTGCCGGGCATGAAGCTGGGCCTGGCCAACATCGTGGTGATGTATGCCTTGTTCTTTATGGGCCCCCGGCAGGCCCTGGTGCTGGACGTGCTGAAGGCACTGTTCGTCTTTTTGGTGTCCGGCTTTACCGCTGGCCTGCTGTCCTTGTGCGGCGGCCTGTTGTCCCTGCTGGTAATGTGGGTGCTGTACTACCTGCTGCCGGTGCGGCCCACCTGGTTCATCCTGTCGGTGTGCGGTGCCCTGGCCCACAACCTGGGGCAGCTGCTGGGGGCTGGGGTCATCATCTCCTCCTCCTTGTCCTTTTACTACGCCCCGGTCATGCTGGTGCTGGGCCTGGTCATGGGGGCTTTGACCTCCGTTACCCTCAAGGCTCTGCTGCCGGCCCTGGGCAGAATGGGCTTCAATACCCGGGAGAACCGCCCCCATTGACCGACCATTCTGGCAAGGTAGTTGCATTTTGGCCGGAAATCTGTATAATAAGGAAACAACTGTATTTTTATAAAAAGACCCCAAAAGAAAAGGCTGCCCCACTGCAAGACCCCATGGGCAGCCGGGAGGTGTTTGCACTATGTCTGAAAAAGTAACGATCAAGGCAGAGCGTCGGGAACTGCATCTGCCCACCATCGCCCTGCGTGGGCTGGTCGTTTTTCCCAACAACCTGGTCCACTTTGAGGTGGGCCGTGAAAAGAGCATTGCCGCAGTGGAGTGGGCCATGGCCAACAACTCCAATGTGTTCCTGGTAGCCCAAAAGCAGATGGAGACCAACGAGCCCACCCAGCAGGACCTTTACGTCTACGGCGTGGTGGCGGAGGTCAAGCAGGTGCTCCGGGTCTCCGATGACCTGGTAAAGGTGCTGGTGGAGGGCAAATACCGTGCCAAGCTCACCAGCCTGGACACCACCGGGGACTTTCTGCTGGCCAGCGTCCGGTCGGCCCCGGTGCGCCCTGCCAAGGCTGAGGAGGCTGTGGAGACCGAGGCTCTGCTCCGGGCCCTCAAGAGCAGCTTTGACGAGTACTTGGGCATGAACCCTCGCCTTGCCAAGGACGTGGTGTTTACCATCGTGTCCAGCACCGACCCGGAGTTCCTCAGCGAGTATCTGCCGGCCAACCTTTTGTTCCGCTACGAGGACAAGCAGGCTGTCATGGACGAGACCACTCTCAACGGCCGTCTGAACAAGCTGGTGGAGATGCTGCGCCGGGAATGCCAGGTGATGAAGATCGAAAAGGAGATCGCTGACAAAGTCAACGAATCCATGGATAAAAATCAGCGGGACTACTACCTCCACGAGCAGCTGCACATTATCAACGATGAGCTGGGGGAAGGGGACGACACCCACGCTGAGGCCGACGAGTACCGCCGCCGCATCCTGGAGCTGCACCTGGCAGAGGACAGCCAGAAAAAGCTGCTGAAAGAGGTGGACCGGCTCTCCAAGATGCAGGGCTCCAACCAGGAGGCCACGGTGATCCGCACCTACCTGGATACCTGCCTGGACCTGCCCTGGAATACCTATACCGTGGACGACCTGGACATTGCCCGGGCCCAGCAGATCCTGGACCGGGACCACTACGGCCTGAAAAAGGTCAAGGACCGGATCCTGGAGACCCTGGCAGTCCGCAAGCTGGCACCGGATGTGAAGGCCCAGATCATCTGCCTGGTGGGCCCTCCGGGCGTGGGTAAGACCAGCATCGCCCGGTCCATTGCCGAAAGCCTGGGCCGCAAGTATGTCCGCATCAGCCTGGGCGGCGTCCGGGATGAGGCCGAGATCCGGGGCCACCGCCGCACCTACATCGGTGCCATGCCCGGCAAGATCATCAACGCCATGATCACCGCCAAGACCTCCAATCCCCTGCTGCTGCTGGACGAGATCGACAAGCTGGCCGGGGACTTCCGGGGCGACCCGGCAGCCGCCCTGCTGGAGGCTCTGGACCCGGAGCAGAACAGCACCTTCAACGATCATTTCATCGACATTCCCTTTGATCTGAGCCATGTGCTGTTCATTACCACTGCCAACGACCTGGGCAGCATCCCCGGCCCCCTGCGGGACCGTATGGACGTTATCGAGCTGTCCAGCTACACCCGGGTGGAAAAATACAACATCGCCCGTAAGCACCTGCTGCCCAAGCAGCTGAAGGCCTGCGGCCTGACCGGCAAGGTCACCCTGAGCCAGAGTGCCCTCTACGGCATCATCGACGGCTACACCCGGGAGGCCGGTGTCCGGAACCTGGAGCGCACCATTACCAGCGTGCTCCGCAAGTGCGCCCGGAAGATCGCCTCCGGAGAGGTGGAGACCGTGTCCGTCACCGGCTCCATGCTGGAAAACCTGCTGGGCCCCCGGTTCGTGAAGCCGGACTTCTTGAACCGCACCAACGCCGTGGGCATTGCCAACGGCCTGGCTTGGACCAGCGTAGGCGGCGAGACCCTGCCCATCGAGGTGCAGGTCATGGACGAGGGCACCGGCAAGATCACCGTCACCGGCTCTCTGGGTGACGTGATGAAGGAAAGTGCCCAGCTGGCGGTCACCTGGGTCCGGGTCCACGCCCAGGAATACGGCATCGACCCGGAGCGGCTGAAGAAGTGCGACCTGCACATCCACGCCCCCGAGGGCGCAGTGCCCAAGGACGGCCCCTCTGCAGGCGTCACCCTGACCACCGCCCTGGTGTCCTGCCTGTCCGGGATGCCGGTGCGTGGGGATGTGGCCATGACGGGCGAGATCACCCTCCACGGCAACGTGCTGCCCATCGGCGGCCTCCGGGAAAAGAGCATGGCTGCCTACCGTGAGGGCATGAAGACCGTGCTGATCCCCAAGGACAACGAGCCGGATCTTTACGAGGTGGACGAGGAGGTCAAAAAGAACCTGACTTTCCTGCCCATGCAGAACCTGACCCAGGTGCTCCATGAGGCCCTGCTGAAGCCCCAGGCCCCCAAAAAGACCAAGGCTCCTGCCAACCGCAGCCGCAAAAAGACCCCGGCAGGGGAGAGCCTGGTGCCCCCTGCTGCCGAAAAGCCCCAGACCGGGGCTGTCTGCTGACAAAACAGAAAGGAAAACTCCATGATCTTCAACAAAGCTGATTTTATTGCCAGCTATGGCATTTCCAGCCAGCTGCCCGAGAGTGACCGCCCGGAGTTGAGTTTTTCGGGGCGGTCCAACGTGGGCAAATCCAGCCTGATCAACAAGCTGTGCAGCCGCAAAAACCTGGCCCGTGTGTCCAGCACCCCGGGCAAAACGGCCACCATCAACTTTTATGCCGTGGACGACTGCTATTTTGTGGACCTGCCGGGCTACGGCTACGCCAAGGTCAGCAACGCCGACCGGGAACGCTGGGATGACCTGATCAACAGCTACTTTGAGGCCCCCCGGCACCACACCCTGCTGGTGCAGCTGCTGGACTGCCGCCACGCCCCCAGTGCCGACGACCTGCAGATGCTGCGGTATCTGCACTACCACCGCATCCCCTATGTGGTGGCCCTGACCAAGGCCGATAAGCTGAAAAAGAGCCAGCTGGCCAAGACCCAGGAGGAGTTCGAGACCCTCTGCCGCCCCTACGGCTGCCAGAAGGTGGTGTTGACCAGCGGCGAGAACGGCTACGGCATCCCGGAGCTGCAGGCGGTGCTGAACGCCGCTGTGGCTGCCGAGGATCAGGAAGCGGAGTAACACCATGGCTTACAACGAATTTGCCTATTTTTACGATGAGTTCAACGGCGAGGCTGACTACGACGCCCTTTACAGCCACATCCACAGCCAGCTGGAGGCCCACGGCATCCGGGACGGCATCCTGGCGGACCTGGGCTGCGGCACCGGGGAACTGACTCTGATGCTGACCCAGGCAGGCTACGATATGATCGGCATCGACCAGTCGGAGGAGATGCTCTGCGTGGTACGGGATAAGGCGGAGCAGCTGGGCCTTTCCGGGGGATTGCTGCTGCTGCGGCAGGACCTGCTGAAGCTGGACCTCTACGGCACCATCCGGGGGGCGGTGTCCACCTTTGACACCTTCAACCACATCCCGGACCTGGATACCGCCATTGCCAACGCCGGGTTCTTTATGGAAAAGGGCGGCGTGTTCCTGTTTGATATGAACACCCCCTACAAGCACCAGAGCGTTCTGGGGGACAACCAGTTCACCTTTGAGGAGGAGGACGCCAGCTGCCTGTGGCGCAACCACTACAACGCAGACCAGCGCAAGGTGGAGATCACCGTGGACATCGACTACCACGAGACCGGCGAGCACTTCCACGAGGCCTTCTGCGAGTATACCTACGACCTGGATACTATCCGTGCTACCTTGGAAAACCACGGCTTTGCGCTGGAAAGCGTCTGTGACGGCGAGACCTTCGGCCCCTTGACCGAGACCAGCCAGCGTTACTTTTTCTGCGCTGTCAAACAGTACACACAATTGGAGGAATGACCTATGGCAAACCTGATCCGGGGCCTGTCGGAAAACGGCGGCGTCGTGTTCTGCGGTGTGGACTCCACCCAGATCGTCCGCAAAGCAGAAAAGCTCCACACCACCAGTGCCACCTGCAGTGCGGCCCTGGGCCGTCTGCTGACCGGAGCTTCTCTGATGGGCTCCATGCTGAAGGATGACCGGGACCAGATCACCCTGCGGGTGTCCGGCGGCGGCCCTGCCGGGGTGCTCATTGCCTGCACCGACGGTACCGGCAACGTAAAGGGCTGCATCGACAACCCCCTGGTGGAGCTGCCTGCCAAGGCCAACGGTCACCTGGACGTAGGCGGTGCTGTGGGCACCGACGGCGTGCTTACCGTCATCCGGGACAACCGCCTGCAAAAGGAGCCTACCGTGGGCCAGGTGCCCCTGGTGTCCGGCGAGATCGCTGAGGACCTGACCAGCTACTATGCCTACAGTGAGCAGGTGCCCACCGTCATGGCCCTGGGGGTGCTGGTGGACAAGGACCTGTCCATCCTCTGCGCTGGCGGCTTTATGGTGCAGCTGCTGCCCGGTGCCACCGATGCCGAGATCGACCAGCTGGAAAAGAATATCCAGTCCATGCCCTCCGTCACCGAGATGCTCCATGCCGGCAAGACCCCGGCAGACATGATGGAGCTGGCTCTGGCTGGCTTTAACCCCAACGTGCTGGACCAGCGCACGGTGCAGTACCAGTGCGATTGCAGTGCCCAGCGCACCAAGGAGATGCTGCTGAGCCTGGGCCGTGCAGAGCTGGTGCGGATGCGTGACGAGGACCCCCACTGCGAGGTGGTGTGCCACTTCTGCCACAGCAAGTATCAGTTCGACCTGGACCAGCTGCTGGCAGAGTACGACGCCCAGGCTGCTCAGGCAGCCGAAGCCCCCACAGAAGAATAACCCCAAACCAACCACAGCCCCGGCGGCAGAGCATACGGCTCAACCGTCGGGGCTGTTTTGGGTGCAAATATCCGCCACCAGGGTGTAGAGGACTGTGTATTCCAGGCTGCCGTCAGCTATAGCTATCTGCTCCTGCCGGGCTACCTGCTCTCCGTCAGGGAAGGCGGCCTCCAGAGCTTCCAGGCTCCGGAACCGGGCCAGAGCCAGGGCCTGTTCCGGGGTCCGGGTCAGCAGCTGGGTCTGCTGGGGGTAGGCCCAGGTCTCCTCCAGGCAGCAGGGGAGGGCCAGCCCAAACCCCTCCGGCTGCCAGTGCCGGGTGCCCTGCAAAGCCTGCTCCGGCAGGCCGGGCCCCGGCAAAGCCCACTGCCGCCCGACCCCCCAGAGCCGGAACCGGGACACCGGGCTGCCCACCAGCTGCACCACCTGCTCCTGTAAGGGCACCTGCTGGCTGTCCTGCCATTCCAGCTGAGCCTCCACCCGTCCGGCTGCCGGGGCAAAGATCAGGGTGCCGTCTCGCTGCTGCCGGGCGGTGCCGATGAGCCCCTGCCCGGCCTCCACCTGCTGCCCCGGGGCCACCAGCAGGGTGCCGCTTACTAGCTCCACCTGGGTCACAATGCCGCTGCACCGGGCCCGAAGCCCCTGGAGGGTGCCTGCGGCAATGACTGGCTGTGGGGTGGCCGGGGCTGCCTGGACCTCCAGCCGCCCCTTGGCAAAATTCAGGCTCACCCAGGAATACTCGCCCCCTGCCAGCAGGGCGTATTCCCCGGCAGCCAGCTTTTCCTCCGTCACCGGGGACCCGGGCACTAGCCCCACATCCCACAGCACCGCCGCCGCCCGGGCAGCCTGTCCCCGGGTCAGGCTGTGGGCGTCCAGGGCCCAGACCCATTGCTGGCTGTACAGCAATAGGGGCGCAAACACTGCCAGCCCGGCCCAAAGCCCTGCCCGGCGCAGCCAGGGCCGCAGCCGGAAAAACAGCCCCTGCCGCCGCCGGACCCGGAGCCGGACATGGAGCCCCCGGGCCAGGGTTGCCAGGGGGCTGTAGCGGTTGGCAGCGCACCGGGCCCGGAACCCCCCAGGCAGGGGCCGGACGTCAAACAGGTGCAGCCCCTGCCTGGCCGCCTGGGTCAGCAGGCCCTCGGGGCTGCCGTTTTGGGCGGTGAACTCCACCGCCGCCCAGAGCCGGGCTGGTTCCATGGCAACACCTCCATTCTGCTGCCCTCACCGCCGGGGGCCGGGGCCGTCAGAAAAATCTGTGCGGAGAAAGCACCCTCGCAGGGTGATGCGGTGGGCTGTCAGCACTTCGATCTGCAGCCCCTCCCCGTACACCGTCAGCAGGCCCCGGGGCAGCAGCACCTGCAGCCGGTCCTGGTCGTAGGCTAGAATGCTGCGGAATTGCTGGATCTCCATCCGTCCACCGCTCAGGTAGAGGGTGGCTTGGCCGTACAGCCCCGGCGGTGGCTGCCGGAACAAAAGTGCCAGCCAGCGGCACGGCGTCAGGCCGTGGTGACGCATGGGCCTCATCCCCCTCCTGTGCTGCGGTCATGGAACCGGGCTGCTGCTCCATATATATGGAACAGGAGGGGAAACTTATGTATCACACGTTCTGGCTGCGGCGTACAACGCTGCTGGTCCTGGCCCTGGGCACAGCCTGGCTGGTGCTGGCTGCCCCGGGCCTTTGCGCCCGGACCCTGCAGGAGGGCCTGGCCCTTTGCGGTGGGCCCCTGCTGCTGTCCTTGTTCCCGTTTTTGGTGGTGTCCGCCCTGGTGATGGGCAGTGGGGCAGGGCGGCAGTTGGGGGTGGTGTTCTGGCCGGTGGCCCGGCTGGTGGGGGTCCCGGCCCCGGCGGCCGGAGGGGTGCTGCTGCTGGGATTTTTAGGGGGCTTTGCCCCGGCAGCGGCTGCCGCCGCCCAGGCTGTGGAGCGCAAAGAGCTGACCCCACAGCAAGCCTCGGCTCTGCTGCCAGCCTGTGTGTGCTCCGGGCCCTCCTTTGTGATCTTAACAGTAGGAGAGCATCTGTTGGGCAGCCGGAGGGTGGGCTGCGCCCTGTTTGCAGCCCAGGTTCTGGCAGGGTACCTCACCGCTGCTGTGCTGCACCGCCTTTGCTCCGGCCCGGCTCCGGCAGCCTGCCAGACCCTGCCGCCCTTGGCAGCACCGCCCCGGCTGGATCAGGTGGTGGCCCGGGCCGCCATCCAGTACCTGAAGCTGTGCGGCTTTGTGCTGTACTTCCGGCTGCTGGCAGCAGGCTGCGCCGCCTGTCTGCCGCCCTGGCTGGCACCCCTGCCGGCCATGCTGTTGGAGGTGTGCTCCGGCTGCGACGCTGCCGCCCACCAGGGCCTTTGGGCCAGCAGCCTGTGCTGTGCTGCCCTGAGCCTCCAGGGGGCCTCGGTGCTGCTGCAGGTCCGGTCCCTGTGCCCAGAGCAGGTGCCCCTCCGGCCTTTGCTGGCCGGGCGGCTGCTGCATCTGCCCCTTTCCCTGGCGATGTTCCACCTGCTGGTGCCGCCCCAGGCCGCCGAGACCTTTACAAACCTGCGCCAGCAGGTGGTGGTGCTGCGCCGGGTGCCCCTGGACTGCGCTCTGCTGGCCTTTGCCGTGTGCTGTGCAGCGGTGTGCCAGGGGGAGGCCCTGGCCGCAAAATGGACCCAAGGCCCCCACCGCCGCTGAAATCCAGTCTTGACAGCTTTGCCGAAATATGGTACACTATTGCCTGTTGCAGAGGATGTGCAATGTGCTACTGTGGCTCAGCTGGTAGAGCAGCTCACTCGTAATGAGCAGGTCGCCTGTTCGAATCAGGTCAGTAGCTCCAAGAGAGAACCCCAGAAAGTTGGCTTGTGAAGCCGATTTTCGGGGGTTTTTGTTTGGGCAGGAGGGAGCGGATAAGGGGGCGGCTGTGCCTTAATTACCCTTGTTTATCTGGAAATTGCTTTAATCAGTGGCGCAAGAAGTGGCGCAAAGCGGCATTCTGGCGGCATGAAATGCACGGTCATGCGTGCTTTTATAAATGCTCAAAAAACCAGGAGCAAAAAACTCCCCTCCGGCTTGACGCTCCGTCCCTCGTATGTTATACTGCCTATAGAACCACAGTGTTGCAAGCCGATCGGCAATTGGAAGCCTAAAGGCTTTAGCAACACTGTGGTTCTTTTTCGTTTTCTGATAAAATACAGCACTTCGCTGTTCCACACAGATTGTATTGGCACCTTTTTCCCGGCCTTTTCTGTATTGGCTTGTGCATCCCACTGTGGTACAGTGAAATCAGCAGAGGGTAGATCAGCTAACGTTTCGGACGTATCTCTGGGGTCGGACGCGGCATCCATAGGGGACTGCAACTCCTCTGCTGTGGCGAGGGGGTCTGCGACTACGTTTCGGACGTGAGCCTCAGGGTCGGACGCGGCACTCATGGGGGATCGTAAGCCCTTCGTCACTTCTGTCATATCCACACCGTTTTTCGCAAGATATTCGGTAACAATATAATTTCTGCTCTTTTTCGTATCTGTAACGGCTTCCACGATCAGGTGGGAGCCGTCTGTTTTTTCTCAAAGATCACGATGGGCGCATATTTGCCCTTGCTGGTCGTGCATCTCTCCACCCGGCAGCAGCCTGCAAAAGGGGCCTCGGACCCTTCCTTTTGCTTTTCTTCCCTCCATCCCTTGACCTTCCCCCAGGGGGAAGGTATATTCTATAGCAAGAGAGCCTCGGGTCACGGGGCGGACAAGGAGGGCTTTTATGCTCAAGATCGAACATCTCACCAAAACCTACGGCGGCAAGGCGGCGGTAAAGGACCTGAGCCTGCATATCCGCCCCGGGGAGATCTGTGGGTTTATCGGCCACAACGGGGCAGGCAAGACCACCACCATCAAATGTTGCTGCGGCATCCAGCAGTTTGACGCCGGAGAGGTGTGGGTGGACGGCATCCCGGTAACCAAAGACCCCCTGGAGTGCAAGCGCAGGCTGGCCTACCTGCCGGATAACCCGGACCTTTACGAATATATGTCCGGCATCCAGTACCTGAACTTTATTGCGGATATCTTTGGGGTGGGGGCCCGGCAGCGGGCTCAGCGCATCCAGACCTACGCAGACCGCTTTGGTCTTACCCAGGACCTGGCCCAGCCCATCAGTGCCTACTCCCACGGCATGAAGCAGAAGCTGGCCATCATCTCGGCCCTGCTCCATGACCCCAAGCTCATCGTAATGGACGAGCCCTTTGTGGGGCTGGACCCTCTGGCGGCCCACCAGCTGAAGGCCCAGATGCGGGAGTTCTGCAGCCAGGGGGGAGCCATCTTCTTTTCTACCCATGTGCTGGAAGTGGCAGAAAAGCTCTGTGACCAGGTGGCCATCATCCGGGCCGGGGAGCTGGTCCGGGCCGGGTCCATGGACCAGGTCCGGGGGGATCACAGCCTGGAATCCGTGTTCCTGGAGCTGGAAGATACGGGGGCACAGCCATGATCAAAGCGTTGCTCAAAAAACAGCTGCAAGAGCTGGGGCTGGCCTTTTTCCGCAGCAGCAAGACCGGCAAAGCGCGGTCCCGGGCATCGGCAGTGGGCTACGGCCTGCTGTATGGGGTGCTGGTGGTGGTGCTGATGCTCTGTTTTGCAGGCATGGCTCTGCCGCTGGCTTCGGTGCTGCTCCCGGCCGGGCTGGATTGGCTCTACTTTGCCTTTACGGAGCTGACGGCCCTGCTGGTCAGCGTACTGGCCTGTGCCTTTACCAGCTATTCCGGCCTGTTCCAAAGCAAGGATAATGAGCTGCTGCTGTCCCTGCCCATCCCTCCTTCCGTGATCTTTGGGGTCCGGGTGGCCACGGTGTGGCTCACCAGCCTTTTGTACCTGCTGATGGCCTGGGTCCCGGCGGTGGTCTGCTATGGCCTGCTGGCCCCTCACTCCTTGGTGGGGGTGGTGTGCAGCCTGCCCATGGCCTTGGTGCTGTCGGGGCTGTCCACCATCCTGGCGGTGGTGCTGGCCTGGGCCGTGGCGGCAGTCAGCAGCCGGGCCCGGCACAAAAGCCTGGTGACAGTGGTATGCTCCCTGGCCTTTTTTGCCCTGTATTATGCAGGCTTTATCCGGGTCTCCGAGGGCCTGGACAGCCTTGCGGAAAACGCCGGAGCCCTGGGGGCAGGCCTGGCCCACAGTGCCTGGCCCCTGCGGCTGCTGGGAGGTGCTGCCGCAGGAGAGCTGCCGGCCTTGGTGGGCCTTTTGGTGGGGACAGTACTGTGCTTTGGGGCCTTTTGCAAGCTGCTGGAGGGGCCCTATCTGCGCCGGATGACCCAGCGCAGGGGCACCGCTCCTCTGGCATATAAAGCCAAACAGACCCGGGCCGTGAGCCAGCGGCAGGCCCTTTTGCGCCGGGAGCTGCTGCACCTGGGGTCCAGCCCCACCTATCTGCTGAACTGTACCCTGGCCACCCTGGCCTTGCCGCTGCTGGGGGCGGCGGCCCTGTGGAAGGCGGAGGCCCTGGGCCAGTTTGCCCGGGCCTCCCAAGGGGGCTTTCCGGTGCTGGTGTGCTGCGCTGTCTGCGGCGTGGCAGCAATGAACCTTCTGACCAGCCCCTCGATATCTCTGGAGGGCCGCAGCCTCTGGCTGCTCCAAAGCCTGCCGCTGTCCCCCTGGCAGGTGCTCCGGGCCAAGCTGGAACTGCATCTGCTGCTTACCGGGGTCCCGGCGGTGGTGTGTGTGCTGTGTGTCCAGGCGGCGGTGGGCCTGGGCCAGGGTAGCCTGTGGGCCGTGCTGCTGGAAACAGGCCTTTTGGTGATGCTTATGGGGTCCTTGGGCCTGGTGCTGGGCCTGATGCTGCCCAGCCTCCACTGGACCAGTGAGGCGGCGGTGATCAAAATGAGCGGCTGCACCCTGCTGTCCATGGCAGGCAATGGGGTGGCGGTGCTGGTGCTGACAGCCCTGCAGATGAAACTGCTGGAGTTTGTTCCGGCCCAGGCCGCCCTGTGGGTGGGCATCGCCCTGGCGGCTGGGGCCGATGCCCTGCTGCTGCGGTGGCTGAAAACCAAGGGCACAGCCCGGTTTGCGGCCCTTTCCTGAGTACAAATAAAACAGCGGTCCGCTGCCTCCCAAAAGGGGACAGCGGACCGCTTTGTTTGTGGCAGGATCACTGGATGCCGGTAACGGTGTAATCCTGGTCCTCCACAGCCTTTTTCAGCACTTCATCGGCCACTTCTGCGGTCAGGGTCACCACAGCGGTGCCGGCCTGGTAGCTGACCTGGGCCTCCTGCACCTGGGGCAGGGCCTCCAGGGCCTTTTTCACCCGGGCCTCGCAGTGGGGGCACATCATGCCTTCAATATTCAGGGTCTTTTTCATGGAAGTTTCCTCCTTTTGTTGGTTGGTTTCAAGATCGGTCTCTGCCTGGGGCTCTGTCAGAGCCTTTGGCAGGGTGGGGGTGTGTTTGGGGGCGTGGTCCCGTCGGGTGCTGTGAAGATCAAACAGGTTCAGCCGCAAAGCGTTGCTTACCACGCAAAAACTAGAAAGGCTCATGGCAGCGGCCCCGAACATGGGGTTCAGGGTGAGCCCAAAGGGGATGAACACCCCGGCCGCCAGAGGAATGCCGATGACGTTGTAGAAGAAGGCCCAGAACAGGTTCTCGTGGATGTTCCGCAGGGTGGCCCGGCTCAGCCGGATGGCGGCAGCGGCATCGGAGAGCCGGGAGTTCATCAACACCACGTCGGCGGCGTCAATGGCTACGTCGGTACCGGCTCCGATGGCAATGCCCACATCTGCCCGGGTCAGGGCAGGGGCATCGTTGATGCCGTCGCCTACCATGGCCACCTTGCCCAGGGCTTGCAGCTGCCGGACCACGGCTTCTTTGCCCTCCGGCAGCACCCCGGCGATCACCGCATCCACCCCGGCCTGACGGCCAATGGCGTCGGCAGTGCGCTGGTTGTCCCCGGTAAGCATCACTACCCGGATGCCCATGTTCTGCAATTCCCGGATGGCCCGGGGGCTGTCCTCCTTCAGGGTGTCGGCCACGGCGATGACCCCCAGCAGATGCCCGGCCCCTCCAAAGAACAGAGGTGTTTTGCCCTGGGCTGCCAGGGCGGCAGCCTTTGCCTGCAGGTCAGCAGGCACCGGAGCCTTGGTGCCCAAAAACCGCAGACTGCCGCCAAAAACTTCCTGGCCCTCCAGCTGGGCCGTCAGGCCGTTGCCGGGCAGGGCGGTAAAGTCGGTGACGGTAGGCAGCTCCAGCTGCCGGGCCTGGGCGCAGGCCAGCACCGCCTTGGCCAGGGGGTGTTCGCTTTTGCTTTCCAGGGCTGCCGCCAGGGTCAGCAGCTGGGTCTCCGTTACCCCCTCCGCAGGCAGCAGGTCGGTGACCTGGGGCTCGCCGCTGGTAATGGTGCCGGTCTTGTCCAGGGCCACGATCTGAGTGCGCCCGGCAGCCTCCAGGGCCGCAGCGGTCTTGAACAGGATGCCGTTTTTGGCCCCCAGACCGTTGCCCACCATAATGGCCACCGGGGTAGCCAGACCCAGGGCACAGGGGCAGCTGATCACCAGCACCGAGATGCCCCGGGCCAGGGCGTAGCCCGGCTCCCGGCCCAGGACCAGCCACACCAGGGTGGTCAGGGCCGCCAGCACCAGCACAGTGGGCACAAAAAAGCCGGACACCGTATCAGCGATCTTGGCAATGGGGGCCTTGGTGGCAGCGGCGTCGCTGACCATGCGGATGATCTGGGCCAGGGTGGTGTCCTGGCCCACCCGGGTAGCCTGGCACTGCAAAAAGCCGGAGCGGTTGGTGGTGGCGGCGGACACCGTGTCGCCGGGGGCCTTGTCTACCGGGATGCTCTCTCCGGTCAGGGCACTTTCGTTCACGGCACTGGTGCCCTCCAGCACCACGCCGTCCACCGGGATGTTCTCCCCGGGCCGCACCACAAAAATATCCCCCTGCCGGACCTGGTCCACCGGCACCGACACCTCTGCGCCCTTCCGCAGCAGGGTAGCGGTGTTGGGGGCCAGCCGCAGCAGGCTCTTGAGGGCGTCGGTGGTCTTGCCCTTGGACCGGGCCTCCAGCATCTTGCCCACAGTGATCAGGGTCAGGATCATAGCTGCGGATTCAAAATAGAACTCCATCATATAGTGCATCACCAGCTCCTGATCCCCCCGGAGCTGGGCGTCGGTCATGGCAAACAGGGCGTAGGTGCTCCACACAAAGCTGGCCATGGAGCCCAGGGCCACCAGGGTGTCCATGTTAGGGGCCCGGTGGAGCAGCCCCTTGAAGCCGCTGATAAAGAACTTTTGGTTGATGACCATCACGATGCCTGCCAGCAACAGCTGCACCAGGCCCATGGCAATGTGGTTGCCCTCAAACCACCGGGGCAGGGGCCAGCCCCACATCATGTGCCCCATGGAAAAATACATCAGCACCGCCAAAAAGCCCAGGGAAGCCATCAGCCGCCGCCGGAGCTTGGGGGTCTCGTGGTCCGCCAGGGCGTCCAGGTCCTGCCGGGGGCTGCTGGCGGCAGCCGGGGCGGCCTTGGGGCTGGCACCGTACCCGGCCTGCTCCACAGCCTGGAGGATGGCGGCCTGGCTGGCAGTACCCTCCACCCCCATGGAGTTGGTCAGCAGGCTCACGGAGCAGCTGGTAACGCCGGGGACCTTCTTCACGGCCTTTTCCACCCGGGCAGAGCAGGCCGCACAGCTCATGCCGGTAACATTAAATTGTTCCATTGCGTTCTCTCCTGTAAAAATGGGGCCCCAGGGGGTCATTTCATCAGCCGGGGCAGCAGCCGGATCAGTTCTTCCAGCTTTTCGGTGCCGCCGGCCTGTAGGTCCTCTGCCACGCAGGTGCCCAGGTGCTGGGCCAGCAGCTCTTTGGCAAAGTTGTTCAGGGCCGAGTTCACCGCCGTCACCTGGACCAGGATGTCCACACAGTAGGCGTCCTTTTCCAGCATTCCCCGGACCCCTCGCACCTGGCCCTCAATGCGGCTCAGGCGGTTCAGCAGGGCCTTGTATTCCTCCGGGCTCCGCTGCTTGTGGCGGCAGCAACAGGGCTGGTCTGCCGTTGCCTGGGCCGGGGGTTCCGGCTCCCGGCAGCAGGGGCAGGTGTGGTCTTGTTCCATCATAGCAGGCTCCTTTCAAAACCCCAGGGGGGTATCTGTTGCTTCTGAAGGCAGTATAGCACAAGATTCCCGACAAATCAAGTAGGATTTGCCCCAAACAAAAACCTCCCGGCTTTGCAGCAGCAAATACCGGGAGGTCACCGTCAGGGTTCAGATCACTTTACGTCCAGGATGCGAGGGGCAAACAGGTTCCACATCTTGCCCCACCAGTACCAGTCGTGGGACACATCGCCGCCCCACACCTCCAGGTGAGCAGACAGGTCCTGGTCCTTCAGCAGGTCGGCCAGAGCCTGGGTGTCGTCCAAGGCTTCGCCTTCGTAGGCACCCTGGCCGGCGCAGAGGATCAGGCTGTTCTCCGCAGCCTTGGCCAGGGCCAGCTTGTTGGCAATGCCCTTTTCCTGCAGGTACAGCAGGGGAGCGCAGCGCAGAGCCAGGTCGTCGGTGTCGGTGCCCCAGAAGCGGCTCAGATCATAGATGCCGCCCATGCCCACAGCACCGGCAAACAGGTTGGGGCGGCGCAGGCGGCAGTTCACAGCCTGGTAGGCACCCAGGTCCACACCGGCACACCAGATCTTGGTGCCCTTTTCAGCCTGGTTCAGGGTCAGGATCCGGGGAGCCAGCTCGGCGGTCAGGTAGACAAAATACTTTTCCTGGGCAGCAGCACGGTCCCGTAGAGAGGCGTCGCCCTTCAGGATGGCCTCGCCATCCAGGCTGTCGGCGCAGAACAGCTGGATCTTGCCCTCGTTCAGCAGCTGGGCAATGGCATCGGGCATGCCGTTGTTCTCCCAGTCGTAAAAGCGGCCGCCCCGGGCAGGCAGAGCCAGCACAGGCACACCGCTGGTGCCGTATACCTTAAACTCCATGTCACGGTTCAGCACGCTACTCCACTCTTTGTAATAGGTACCCTGCATCATAATCAATCAGCACTCCTTAATTCTATCATTCGCCGGCCCGGGCCCAGTGGCTGTGCACCGGTGCCAGGTTTTTTGCAATGGGAAAAGGCCCTGGGGTCACACAAACTGGTTGCGCTGGGCGTCGTAGGCATAGCCCACGGCCTGCAGCGCAGCACAGAGGCTGGCTTTATCAACATCCAGGTCATCGCACAGAGCATCGAGGGTCTTGTAGTAGTCCCGCAGTTTCAGGTTCACCACGCTCAGCAGCATAATGGGGTCTGTGGGCAAAGACATCTGGTTCATCTCCTTACAGCAATAAAAAAAGCCGGCCACTCGACAAAGTGACCGGCCACACACACCAAATTAGACAGCGCGGGTGACTTTGCCAGCGCGCAGGCAACGGGAGCATGCGTAGACATACTTGGGAGAGCCCTCCACGACCGCCTTGACACGACGGACGTTCGGCTTCCAGGTACGGTTGGAACGGCGATGGGAGTGAGAAACCTTAATACCAAAGGTAACGCCCTTGCCGCAGCATTCACATTTAGCCATGGTACTTGCACCTCCTAGAGTGAAGTGGGGAATCAAAATAATCAGCTTGACTATTTTACCAGAGATACAGCCAAAATGCAAGCCCTTTTTTAAAAAATCCCGTATCTTTTTCCATTCTTTTTGCCCCAAGGCTTGCCCAAGCGGCCAAAAGATAGTATTATAGTAAAAAACAATGGTTATCAGGAGAAAAATATGACAAGGGCAACCTATTATATCATCCGTGCACTGGTGGCGTTGGTGGCCATCCCGTTCCATGAGGCCGGCCACGCCCTGGCAGCCTGGCTGCTGGGGGACCCTACCGCCAAGCAGGAGGGCCGCCTTTCGCTGAACCCCTTTGCCCACTTTGATCTGCTGGGCACCCTGTGCATGGTGTTTGCCGGGGTGGGCTGGGCAAAGCCTGTCTCCACCGACCCTCGCAACTTTAAAAACCCCAAGTGGGGCATGGCCCTTACCGCCCTGGCAGGCCCGGTGGCCAACCTGGTGCTGGCCTACCTGGCCATGGTGCTGTGGAAGGTGCTGTACTACTGGGCCCCGGTAAACCAGGCCACTTATTACCTGGCCTACTTCCTCCAGTATATGGTGCTGATGAACGTGAGCTTAGCAGTGTTCAATTTTATTCCGGTACCGCCGCTGGACGGCAGCCGCATCCTGCTGGTGGCCCTGCCTCAGCGCATGTACTTTGGCCTTATGCGCTACGAACGCTACATCATGGTGGCCATGCTGGCGGCTGTCTGGATGGGCCTGCTGGATACCCCCCTGTACTACCTGAACAACCTGGTGTGGGACCTGCTGAGCCTGGGCACCGGGTACATCGACAAGATCGCATACACGGCCTACTTTGCCATGACAGGGACGGTGGTGTAAGCCATGGCTGTCACCGAGGAATTGACCTTCCACCTGGAAGATTTTGACGGCCCTCTGGAATTATTGCTGGCCCTGGTGGCCAAACATAAGATGGACCTGCACCACATCCCCATCCTGGAGCTTATCGAGCAGTACACCCGGGCAGTGGAACAGGACACCCAGGCAGACCCGGAGCAGGCCAGTGCCTTTATTGAGATGGCCGCCCGGCTGGTGGAGATGAAAAGCTACCTGCTGCTGCCCCGCAGTGAAGAAGGCGAGCGGCTGAAGCAGGAGTTCACCGGCCAGCTCATCGAGTACGACCAGTGCCGCCGCCTGGCAGCCCTGCTGCGTACCCAGGGGGAGCAGGCTCCGGTGTTTGTCCGGCAGCCCCTGGCAATGGAGTGGGACAACACCTACACCCTGCACCATGCCCCCCAGCTGCTGGCGGATTACTGGCAGGCCCTTACAGGCCGCACCAAGCTCCGCCGGGAGCCCAGCCTCCAGCAGTTTGAGCCCCTGGTATCGGCCCCGGTGGTGTCGGTAAGCAGCCGGGTGGTGTTCATCCTCCGCCGCCTGATCAGTGGCACAGCCGCCCGGATGGGGCAGCTGTTTTCCCGGCAGCAGAGCCGCAGCACCAATGTGGCCACCTTTCTGGCCCTGCTGGAGCTGGTGCGAGGGGGCCGGGTCCACCTGGGGCAGGAGGGCCAGCTGACCATGCAGCGCACCCGGATAAAGGAGAAACCATGAACCAGAAACAGATTCGAGCCGCCGTGGAGGCCATGCTCTTTGCCTGTGGGGACCCTATCGGCGCCGATAAGCTGGCCCAGGCAGTGCAGCTGCCTCAGGCCGCCGTGGACGCCGCCCTGGAGGAGCTGAGGGACCGTTATACCCGGGAGGACAGCGGCCTGTGCCTGCTGCACCTGAACACCCGGTGGCAGCTGGCCACCAAAAAGCAGTGGTCTGACTGTGTGCGCCGGCTGCTGGACAGCCGCCGGGCCGTGCCCCTGGGGCCTGCGGCCCTGGAGACCCTGACGGTCATCGCCTACAACCAGCCGGTATCCCGGGCCTTTATCGAGCAGGTGCGAGGGGTAGACTCCTCCTCCAGTGTGTCCGGTCTGCTGGAAAAGGGTCTGATCGAAGAAGCTGGCCGCCTGGACCTGCCGGGCCGCCCGGTGAGCTTCCGCACCACCGACACCTTCCTACGGGTGTTCGGCCTGTCCAGCCTGGCAGACCTGCCTCCGGTGCACCAGCCCACCCCGACCACAGAAGGGGAGGGCTGACCCATGATGACCGTGCTTTCGGCAGTGGGGGCAGTGCTGCTGTTCCTGCTGAAGGTCCTGGGCATTCTGCTGCTGGTGGTGCTGGCCCTGGCAGTGGTGCTGCTTTTGATTCCTTTTTGTGCAGACCTGTGCTGGGAAAATGAGGTGCTCACCGTCAAGGCCGGGGCCTTGGGCATCACCTTTCCGGTGTTTCAGTTTCCGGCCCCGGAGCCTCCGGCAGAGCCCAAGGGCTTTTGGGCCAAATGGAAGGCGAAGCGCACAGAACGCAAGGCCCGACGCCGCAGCAAAAAGGCGCAAGCCCAGCCCTCAAAAGAGAAAAAACCGGCAGAGCCTCGCCAAAAAGCAAAGCTGACCCTCAACATCCTCTGCACCATCCTCCGTGGGGCAGGCACCCTGCTGCAGGCAGTGTTCGGGGCATTGCGGATCACTCACATCCAGGTGCGCCTGGGGGTAAGGGGAGAGGACCCGGCGGCAGCGGCCCGGAACTATGGGCAGCTGCAGGCCTGGCTGTACCCCACCCTGGGGGTGCTGGACCGTTTTATGTACCTGCAATTTGACCAGCTGCAATTGCTGCCGGACTTTGGCCAGCCGGAGCCCACGGTCCAGGACCGGGTGTCCCTGCGGATCTCCGCCCGGGCCCTGTTTATCGTCTGGGCTGCCCTGCGTGTACTGGTGGAGTTCTGGAACGAAAAGGTACTGGACGTGTTTCTGTGAGTGTGGTACACTGGTAAAAATGTCATTGCTTTATGGGCAGCCCTGCCAGGGGTCTGCCTGACCATTTAAGATCAAAGGAGAGTTGCATTATGGCTGATCATCCCATCCAGGGCATTATGAACGTTACCATGGACAAGATCCGTGAAATGGTGGATGCCAATACCATCATCGGCAAGCCCATCACCACCGAGGATGGCATCACCATCCTGCCGGTATCCAAGGTGAGCTTTGGCTTTGCCTCCGGCGGCACCGATTTCAACGGCAAAAACGCTGCCAACAAGGACCTGTTCGGCGGCGGCTCCGGTGCCGGTGTCAACATCCAGCCCGTGGCCTTCCTTATTATCAAGGAGGGCTGTGTCCGCACCATCCAGCTGTCGGATTCCTCCAACAGCATCGACCGGGCTCTGACCATGCTGCCGGAGCTGGTGGACAAGCTGTCCGCCCTGGTCAAAAAGGACGAGAAGGCCCCCAAGGCCCAGTGACCCAAGCCGGAACCCTGGGCTTCCAACCCATGGTTTGAGATAGAGCACGCTGCTGCGTGCGTTTTGAGCGCCGGGAGGCGCACAAGGAGTAACGATTATGGCAGAAGAACGTATTCAAAAGATCATGGCCGAGCAGGGGCTTTGCTCCCGTCGTGCCGCCGAGCAGATCATTGCCGAGGGCCGGGTCAAGGTCAACGGCCACCCGGTAAAGGTGGGCGATAAGATGGACCCCCACCGGGATGTGCTCCATGTGGACGACCAGCGGGTCTATATCCAGAAGGACCAGCAGCTGTACTACCTGGCCCTGTACAAGCCCCGTGGCTATGTGACCACCGCCAGCGATGAGCTGGGCCGCAAGACGGTGATGGAGCTGGTCAGCGATATCCCGGCCCGTCTGTATCCCGTAGGCCGCCTGGATAAGGACAGCGAGGGCTTGTTGCTGATGACCAACGACGGTGCCTTTGCTCAGGCTGTCACTCACCCCTCCGGAGGTATCTCCAAGCTGTACCGGGTCACCGTGCAGCCCCGTGCCGACGAGAGCCAGATCCTGAAGCTCAGCAGCGGCGTGGTGCTGGACGACGGCACCAAGACCATGCCCTGCGCCATCAACGTGGTGACCGACGAGCCTGGCCGCACGGTGATGGAAATGACCCTGAAAGAGGGCAAGAACCGTGAGATCCGCCGGATGTGCGAGACCGTGGGCCTGGAAGTGGTGCGCCTGAAGCGCAACGCCGAGGGCGTAGTCAAGCTGGGCATGCTGAAGCCCGGCACCTACCGGGAGCTGACCAAAGCGGAGATCAACGGCCTCCGTGCCGCCGCCGCCAAGGGCCGTGCCCAGACCCGCAGTGCCGCTGTGCAGTCCAAGGCTGCCCACCGCCGCCCCCGGGGCCCTGTGAGCACCGACACCAAAAAGCGTCGCTGATCCCCGGCACCTTTCAATCAAGCATCTCTGCCCGGCAATGGAGCCGCAGGCCTGCGCCTGCCCGGTTGCCGGGCTTTTTTGCGTCTTTTTGTCAGAAACTGGCAGAGGTGAACAGAAATCACATTTCGCTTGCAAATTTGAATAAAATTGAATCCAGGCTTTTCCAAAGAGAAAAACCTCGGACCTAGGCAAAAAATTGGAATGAGCCTTTTGGAGCTGCACCCCGGGGCTAGCCGTGCGCTTTTGATGTCAAAAGTGTACTGCCAGAAAAAGTATGATATAATACAAAAGCGACCCTCTGGGGCACCGGATGCGGTGCAGAGGAACACTGGATACAAGGAGTTTGGAAAATCATGGAACGAGAGACCCTGAAGTCCCGTCTGGGCTTCATTTTGCTGTCGGCTGGCTGCGCCATCGGCATTGGCAACGTGTGGAAATTCCCCTACATCGCCGGGCAGGGGGGCGGCGGCGCATTTGTGCTGTTTTACCTGCTCTTTCTGCTGATCCTGGGCCTGCCCATTATGACCATGGAGTTTGCGGTGGGCCGTGCCTCCCGTAAAAGCCCGGTACGGGCCTACCAGGCCCTGGAAAAGCCGGGGCAGAAGTGGCATATCCACGGCTACCTGACCCTCATCGGCTGCTACCTGCTGATGATGTTCTACACCACGGTGGCTGGCTGGATGCTCCACTATTTCTACATGACTGCCACCGGCAAGCTGGCAGGGCTGGATGCAGACCAGGTGGCTGGCAGGTTCACCGAGATGCTGGCAGACCCCGGGGTCATGGCCTTCTGGATGGTGTTTGTGGTGGTGCTGGGCATTTTGGTCTGTGCCAAGGGCCTGCAGAACGGCCTGGAGCGTGTGACCAAATTCATGATGATCGCCCTGCTGGTGATCATGGTGGTGCTGGCGGTAAACAGCCTGTTCATGGATGGTGCGGCGGAGGGCCTGCGGTTCTTCCTGGTGCCGGACTTCCAGCGGATGCAGCAGGTGGGCGTGGTGAATACCCTGGTCTCTGCCATGAACCAGGCCTTCTTCACCCTGAGCCTGGGCATTGGCGCTATGTCCATTTTTGGCAGCTATATCGGCAAAGAGCACACCCTGCTGGGAGAGTCTGTCCGCATCGTGGTGCTGGATACCTTTGTGGCCATCACCGCCGGGCTCATCATCTTCCCGGCCTGCTTTACCTACGGCGTGGACCAGACCAGCGGCCCCAGCCTCATCTTTATCACCCTGCCCAACATCTTTGCCAACATGAAGCTGGGCCGGATGTGGGGCTCCCTGTTCTTCCTGTTCATGGCCTTTGCGGCCCTGTCCACGGTGCTGGCAGTGTTTGAGAACATCATCTGCTGCGGCATGGAACTTACAGGCTTCAGCCGCAAAAAGTCCAGCCTCATCAACCTGGTGCTCATCACTTTGCTGTCCCTGCCCTGCGTGCTGGGCTACAACCTCTGGGCCTGGGATGGCTTTGCAGTGTTCGGCGGCGCAGTGCTGGACTTTGAGGACTTTTTGGTCAGCAACCTGTTCCTGCCCCTGGGCTCGTTGGTGTACCTGCTGTTCTGCGTGACCCGGTACGGCTGGGGCTGGGACCACTATAAAAAGGAAGTCAATACCGGCGAGGGCCTGAAGATGCAGGATTGGATGCGCCCGTACCTTACCTATGTGCTGCCGGTGATCGTATTGTTTATCTTTGCCTTTGGTCTCTACGACAAATTTGCCGCCTGAGACCGATGCCAACAAGACCCGTTAAGGCTCCTCTGTAAAGGGGAGCCTTTGCGGCAGATGGGAGGACCGAGGAGGGACCACCATGCGGATCTTGATCTGTGACGACGATGCGGTTTTTGCTGCAAAGGTGGCAGAATATGTCACCCTCTATTTTCAGGCCCACCTGCTGCCAGTGCAGACCACCGTTTGCACCGGCCCCCGGCAGGTGTTGGAGACCCCGGAGCTGGAGCAGTACCAGATCGCCTTTTTGGACGTAGATATGCCGGAAGTCAATGGCATCGACCTGGGCGGCCGGCTCCGGCAGCAGGTGCCGGATATCCGGCTGGTGTACGTTTCGGCCTACCTGGATTTTGCCCTGGAGGGCTACAAGGTCAAGGCCTACCGCTACATCCTCAAACGGGATGTGGTCAAGCAGCTGCCCTGCTGCCTGGACGACATTTACCGGGAAATGACAGCTGGCCACAAGACCCTTACGGTGCATCATAATCGGGAGACCCAGCAGGTGCCTCTGGACCAGATCTATTATCTGGAAAGCCAGCGCCGGGTCATCAATGTCTATGGGGACCTGCCCCAGCAGCCCATCAGCAGCTTTTACGGCAAGCTGACAGAGCTGCCGCCGGTGCTGGAGGCCAACGGCTTTTTGCAGGTGAGCCGCAGCGATGTGGTAAACCTGAAGTATGTCCAGGCCATCAGCAACTACCGTGTGGAGCTGAAAAACGGCGTGGAGCTGGGGGCCAGCCGCAGCCATTACCCGGCCATCCGGGCGGCATACTTGGAGTGGAAGGGGCAGTTCAGCGATGAATGAGGAGCAGCTGGGGATGCTGCTGGGGCACTCGGTTTGTGTTTCCCAGTGGGTGGCCTTTATCCTGGTGTACCATCAGAGCCTGGGCCGGGGCAAAAAGGTCCGCTTCCCCTGCCTGTGGGCGTCACTGATGGCAGTGGGGATGCTGGTGATCAGTATCCGGTTCCAAATGGGCTTTTTCAATGTGGCTGCGGTGGCCATCAATGTGATCTACCTGGTGGCAGCGGTGCAGCTGTTTGGGGGCACTGCTGCCGAAAAAACCGTGGCCTGCCTCACCAACGGCACCATGTGCCTGCTGACCGAGAACACCGTCTGCTATGCCTGTGCCTGGGTCAAGGGCATCTGCCCCAGCCAGATCTGGCGGTACAAGAGCTGCCTGGTGATCGTGGTCCTGGCCAACCTGGTAGTGGGGGTGCTGGTAGCTTGGAGCGTAGCCCGGTGGAACCGCCGCCGGGCTCTGGACCCCCTGCAGGGCCTGGTGATGAACTTTTTCCCTGGGGTAGCGGTGGTGCTGAACACAGCGATCATGCTTACGGGTAATAATACCGTGCCCAGCCTGCCGGATATGATGCTTACCGTGGGCCTGACGGCGGCGGTGCTGGTGCATCTGCTGATCGTGGAAATGTTCAACGACCAGGTGGTCCAGGGCCAGGCCTCCCAGTTCCAGGCGGCCCTGGAGCAGCAGCGTGCAGAGGCCTTGATGGACTCCTACACCGCCCAGCGGCGGCTTACCCACGAGTTCACCAACCACATCACCGCCCTGGAAGCTCTGCTGCAGCAGCAGGACCTGGCCGGGGCCCGGGAGTATCTGGCCAGCGTCAACAAGGCGGTTACCACAGGCACCACCATTCTGGATACCCACAACCCCTTGCTGGACTCCATCCTCAGCAAAAAATACGAAGAAGCCGCCCGGCAGGGGGTAGCAGTGTACTTTGACCTTTGTGAGTTGAAGGAGCTGCCCTTCCGCAGCACCGATATGGTCATTGTGCTGTCCAACCTGATGGATAACGCCATCCGGGCTGCCGCCCAGGCAGAACCTCCGGAGGTGTATGTCCGAACCCGGAAAACCGGGGACGAATACCTGCTCTCGGTGCGGAACCGGGTCCGGCAGGACCTGGAATTGGAGGAAGGGGGCCTGCCCCGCTCCACCAAAAAGGAGCCGGGCCATGGCATGGGCCTGGCCAATGTGCAGGAGGTGCTGGACCGCTACCACGCAGAGTTCACCATCAGCTGCCGGGACCGTTGGTTCCGCTTTACCTGTGCGGTGCCCACCGACGGTTCGTGACATACACACCTGCGGATGGTGACATTTTGTGTGCGCCGGAGGGGCGGTTTTGGTACAATGATTTAGGCAAAGGGCCTAAGGGTCTGGGGCTGCGGAGGTTGCGGCCGGGGAATATCCCCGGTCTCCGGAGCTCCAGAGCCAGGCTGCGTGTGCGTTGTGCAGCCAAAGGGCTTTTGCAGTCTGCTCCGGTGCTATGCCGGGGCAGCGGTCTGGCGAGGCTTGGAACGGCGGCTTTGATGGGGATTTGCTGCAGATAGAGTCTAAAACGTCGCATATACCGGTGCCGTGCCGCCCTGAAAGGGGCCTGCGGCCCGGGCAGTTTTGCGTCGGGATAAGTCCTCGTCAGATTTTTAGAACAAAAACAGGCGGCTTCTCACCCTGAGCGTCAGGGGAAAAGCCGCCTGTTCTATTTTTATATCCGGGTCCGTCCCTTATTCCGGCTTGACCTGCAGCTCCTGCTCGCAGTAGATGCAGCGGTACTTGCCGTTGGAGCTCAGCTCAAAGATCTGGTCGCACTCCTCCTCAATAGAGGAGATGCACCGGGGGTTGCGGCACCGCACGATGTTCACCAGACGCTTGGGGGGCTTGGGCTTTTCCTTCCGGGCAGCCTTGCCGTTTTCAATGATGGTAACGCTGATGTCCGGGTCCAGATAGGCCAGCACATCCAGGTTCAGCCAGGAGGCATCCCCCTCCACCTTGATAATGTCCTTGCGGCCGCTTTCGCTCTTGCTGCTGCGGGCGTTCTGGATCAGGGCCACACTGGAAGTGCGGTTGCCCTTGATGCCCAGCAGGTCCATCAGCCCGACGGCGGTGCCTGCCTTGATGTGGTCGATAACAATGCCGTTCTGGATCTCGTCAATGTTCAACATATCAGTTGCCCTCCTTTGCTGCCTTGGGGTCCTGCAGGCCCAACAGGGTCATGATCAGGGCCATGCGGACGTACACACCGTTCTGCACCTGCTCAAAGTAGGCGGCCCGGGGGTCATCGTCCACATCCAGTGCGATCTCGTTGACACGGGGCAGGGGATGCAGCACTGCCATGTCGGGCTTTGCCAGGTTCATCTTTTCCTGGGTGAGCACATAGCTGTTCTTCAGCCGGATGTAGTCCTCCTCGTTGAAGAACCGCTCCTTCTGCACCCGGGTCATGTACAGGATGTCCAGCTCCGGCATGGACTCCTCCAGGCTCCGGGTCTCCTTGTAGGGGATGCCGTTGGCCTCCAGCACATCGGTGATGATGTAATCCGGCACACGCAGCTCCTCGGGGCTGATGAGCACAAAGCGGACATTCTTGCACCGGGCCATGGTCTTGATCAGGGAGTGGACGGTGCGGCCAAACTTCAAATCGCCGCACAGGCCAATGGTCAGGTCATCCAGCCGACCGGTGCGGCGGCGGATGGTCATCAGGTCCGTCAGGGTCTGGGTGGGGTGCTGGTGGCCGCCGTCACCGGCGTTGATCACCGGAATGCGGGAATAACGGGAGGCACGCAGGGGTGCGCCCTCCTTGGGGTGGCGCATGGCAACAATGTCTGCATAGCAGGACACCACTCGGATGGTGTCGGCTACGCTTTCGCCCTTGGTGGCACTGGACACGTTCTCACTGGGGAAGCCCAGCACATGGCCTCCCAGGTTCAGCATAGCCGCCTCAAAGGAAAGACGGGTACGGGTAGAGGGCTCGTAGAACAGGGTGGCCAGCTTTTTGTGGGCGGCCACCTCCTGGTAGGCGGCCGGGTCATCGTGGATGCGGTCAGCCAGGTCCAGCAGGGTGCAGATTTCCTGATGGGTAAAATCCAACGGGTCGATCAGATGTCGCATGGGTAGATACCTCCGTGAAATCAAAGCAGTTTGCGTAAAATGGAAAAATCAAAAAAGTTCGTGTAGTAGCTCAGTGAGCGCATCACCGGGCGGCACAAACGATTGAAACACACTTCGTCCAGCAGCAGCATGGCCTCCCCGGGGGCAAGGCGCATGGCAGAGCGGATGGCGTCGTCACCGCAGCTGGCCTTCAGGTGGGCTACATTGGAGGAGATCTGCTGGTGGCACTCCCGTTCCAGGATGTCAAAGACACCGCCGGTCAGGTCCATGCGGCTGTAGTCCCGGCTGCCAAAGAGGTTCCGGGGGAGATAGTCGATGGAGTAGATCACCGGGGTGGTATCGGCCAGGATCCGCTTTTTGATGCAGATCACCTCGTCCCCGGTCTCGATCTCCAGGTTCCGGGCCAGCTCCTCCCCGGCCCGGATGGGGAACACCTGGATGCCGTCGGCGTGGGGGTAGCTGCCAAAGCTGCGGATCAGGGGGTAGTACTCCAGCTTCTGGTCCAGGCGGCTGCGTAAGCCAAGGACCGTGCGGTTCACCACCGTGCCGATGCCCCGTACACGCTCCACATACCCGGCCCGTTCCATTTCGCTGAGGGCGTCACGGATCACCGTGCGGCTGACCCCCATCTCGGCGGCCAGGTCCACCTCCGCAGGCAGACGGTCGGCCTGGGCATAACGCCCGGTACGCAGCTCCTCCAGCAGGCTGGCAACGACCCGGTCGCTGATTACTGCACCGCCCAGGCGGCTGGATGAGGCAAGAGTGGATTCCTTCATGGTTCTGGTTCCTCCGTTCACAGGCGGCCAGGCCGCCGGGACTGAAAGGCACTGCCAATACAGGCAAAAAGCCCTTTACTCTTATTATAGCATAAAACCACATTTAGAAAAGCGGCATTTATACTGGAATCTGACAAAAAGTACGATTTTATTTTGGCGGCTCCGGCGGCTCGGCGGCCTGCTTTGCCAAGAGCCTCTGCCCACCCTGGGGGCAAATCCGGCGTGTCTGCGCCACAAAGCCCCTGCACTGGCTGCCCAAGGACTCTGAATGGCCCAAAATGGAAAAAATTCAGCCTCCTTGCCGGGAATGCGATTGCAAAAAACAGCCCATGCTGGTATACTGAGACGGAATCGTGAAAAAACGGAGGGATCCTTGTGTATCGAAAAGCCATCAAACGTCTGCTGGCCATCGTGCTGTCTTTGTGCGGCATGATCTGCCTGTCCTGGCTGTTTTTGATCCTGGCTGCGGCCATCAAGCTGGACTCGCCGGGGCCGGTGTTTTTCCGGCAGAAGCGAGTGGGCATCGGCAAGCGGCATTTTGACATCTTAAAGTTCCGCACCATGCGGGTGGACACCCCCCACGATATGCCCACCCACCTGCTCCAGGACCCGGACCAGTATATCACCCGGATGGGCCATTTTCTGCGAAAGACCAGCCTGGACGAGCTGCCTCAGCTGTGGAACATCTTTGTGGGCGATATGGCAGTCATCGGCCCTCGTCCGGCCCTGTGGAACCAGTACGACCTGCTGGCGGAACGGGATAAATACGGTGCCAACGATGTGCGCCCGGGCCTGACAGGCTGGGCCCAGATCCATGGCCGGGACGAGCTGGAGATCGCTGAAAAGGCCAAGCTGGACGGCTGGTATGTGGAGCACCTGAGCTTTGGGCTGGACGTGAAGTGCTTTTTTGGCACCATCGCCGCTGTGCTCAAGCACGACGGTGTGGTGGAAGGGGGCACCGGCACCCTCCACGAGGAGGCCCGGCAACAGCAGGACCGCTGAAATCGTCATTTCTCTTGATTTATCCCCTGAAAAGCGTATAATAAAAAAGTACACAAGACGTCAAAGGAGGATTCCTACATGGAACGCACCTATATCAATGAGGCCCAAAAGGCCATCGGCGGCACGGTGAAGGTGCAGGGCTTTATCGAGAACCTGCGAAACAGCAAGTATATGGCCTTTATCGTGCTGAAGGATATTACCGGCAAGCTGCAGATCACGGTGGAAAAGGCTGACCACCCGGAGCTGGTGGACACCATCGATCAGCTGACCCCGGATTCCGTCATCACCGTCACCGGCAAGGTCATGGAGAACGATTACGTCAAGATGGGCGGCGTGGAGATGATCCCCCAGGCCATCCAGGTGGAGAGCATTGCCGACGCTCTGCCCATCGTCCGCAAGGAGATCGCTGCCACCAAGAAAAAGAAGGCTGTGGAGCGTTCCAGCATCGACCAGCGCATCGACTACCGCTGGATCGATCTGCGTACCGACGAGAACCAGCTGATGTTCAAGGCCCAGAGCTGCTTTGTCAACGCGATGCGGAAGTTCCTGCTGGACCGGGACTTTATCGAGATCCACACCCCCAAGCTCATCGCTGCTGCCAGCGAGAGCGGCTCTGAGGTGTTCAAGGTAGACTACTTTGACCGCAACGCCTACCTGGCCCAGAGCCCCCAGTTCTACAAGCAGATGGCCATGGCCGCTGGTTTTGAGCGTATCTTCGAGACCGGCCCTGTGTTCCGTGCTGAAAAGAGCTACACCAACAAGCACGCCACCGAGTTCTCCGGCTTTGACCTGGAGTTCAGCTACATCACCTCCTTCCGGGACGTGATGAAGATGGAGGAGGAGCTGCTGACTGCAGGCCTCCAGGCTGTGAAGGACGCCTACGGCGACCAGATCCAGGAGCTGTTCGGTCAGGAAGTCATCGTACCCACCACTCCCTTCCCGGTGGTGACCCTGGCAGACCTGTACAAGGGCCTGGAGGAGGACTTCGGCTACACGGTGGACGACAGCGAAAAGGGCGACCTGACCACCGAGGCCGAGCGTCTCAGCTACGAATGGGTGAAGAAGCACTACAACCACGAGTTCCTGTTCATCACCGATTACTCTGCCGAGAAGCGTGCCTTCTACCATATGCGTGACGAGAACGGCGTGCCCCAGGGCTACGACCTGGTGTGGCGTGGTGTGGAGATCACCACCGGTGCCCAGCGTGAGCACCGCTACGACGTGCTGAAGAAGCAGGCAGAGGAAAAGGGCCTGGCCGAGGACGTTAAGTTCTACCTGGAGTTCTTCCAGTACGGCTGTCCTCCCCACGGCGGCTTTGGCCTGGGCATCGACCGCCTGACCATGCTGCTCTGCGGCCTCAGCATCAAGGACGCTGAGTTCCTGTTCCGTGGCCCCAACCGCCTGACCCCGTAAGTTTATAAGGACCCTGCAGGGAGCTGCTGTACAGTTTGTACGGCGGCTCCCTTTTTTGCAGAAGAATTTGAAATGGCTCCGCTTTGCTCTGCCATCCTTAGCGGAAATATGGTTTTATATTTTGGCCCCCGGAGCGTCTGCGGACGCTCCGGGGGCCATTTTCACAGATGGGCTGTAAGGGAAAACGGCATCTGTGCGGCTGCCTCCTTTTTGCAGATGTGGTTCCTTTAGCTGGCTCGCCCTCTCAGTCATCGCTATGCGATGCCAGCTCCCCCAAAGTGGGAGCCCTTGGCAGTCCACGCAAAGGTTGTCGCTTTGCCAGGGCTTCTCCCTTTGGGCGAGGTGTCACCAGCCTCAGCAGAGGGCATTCTGAACCGCCCCGGCATAATGGGCGGCCCCTTTTCATACGATACAACGAGCGGACCGGCCATTGTCCGGTGCATAGCGCAAAGGGGAAGGGGAGTGCAGGTTTGGACAAACAAGAACAACAGGGCATCTGCCGTGAGATCGGCGCACGCACCGGCGGAGACATCTATATTGGGGTGGTGGGCCCGGTGCGGAGCGGTAAATCCACCTTTATCAAGGGCTTTATGGAGCAGCTGGTGCTGCCTGCCATGGCTCCGGCCGCCAGGGCCCGGGCCCGGGACGAGCTGCCCCAGTCGGCGGCAGGCCGCACCATCATGACCACCGAGCCAAAGTTCATCCCGGAGGCAGCGGTGCCTCTGGAGCTGGAAGGCGGCGGAGCCTGCCGGGTGCGGCTGGTGGACTGTGTGGGCTACATGGTGGAGGGGGCCATGGGCCATGAGGAAAACGACCGCCCCCGGATGGTCAAAAGTCCCTGGTTCCAGGAGGAGATCCCCTTTGACCAGGCTGCCGAGACCGGTACCCAAAAGGTGATCCGGGACCACTCCACCATCGGCATCGTCATCACCACCGACGGCACCGTCAGCGATATCCCTCGGGAGGGCTACGCCAAGGCGGAAGGCCGGGTCATCCAGGAATTGGAGGCCCTGGGCAAGCCCTACCTGATCCTCCTCAACAGCACCCGGCCCCAGGCCCCGGAGACATTGCAGCTGGCCCAGGGCATGGCCCGGGACTACCATCATGCCGTTCTGCCTGTCAGCTGTGTGGACCTGGACGCCGACGCCTTCAGCCAGCTTTTGCGGCAGGTGCTGTACGAGTTCCCGGTACGGGAGCTGGACCTGGCTTTGCCCCGGTGGATCAACCGCCTGGAGCCCGGCCACTGGCTCCAGACCCAGGTGTACACTGCGGCCCTGGAGCTGGCAGACCGTATTGCCTGCATGAAGGATGTGCCCACCGCCGCCGACGCCCCGGTGCTGGTCTGCGATGCGGTGCAGCGGTCGGCAGTCACCGGCATGGACCTGGCCCAGGGCAGCGTAAAGGTCCAGGTGGAGCTGAAACCGGAGGTCTTTTACCAGGTGCTCAGCGAGCAGACGGGCCTGGAGATCGGGGACGAGGCCGGGCTCATGCCCTGCATCCTGGAGCTGGCCCAGGCCAAGCGTGCCTACGAGAAGGTCCGCAGTGCCCTGGAACAGGTGGAGGCCACAGGCTACGGCATCGTTATGCCCTCCATCGGGGAGCTGCAGCTGGAGCAGCCGGAGATCGTGCAGCAAGGGGGCCGCTACGGCGTCCGGCTGGAAGCCTGCGCCCCCTCCATCCACATGATGAAGGCCACCATCCACACCGAGATCAGCCCCATCGTGGGCACCGAAAAGCAGAGCCAGGACCTGGTCCGGGGCCTGCTGGCAGATTTTCAGGATGACCCGGTAAAGCTGTGGCAGTCCAACATCTTTGGCAAAAGCCTCCACGAGCTGGTAAACGAGGGGCTGCAAAACAAGCTGCTGCACATCCCCCAGGAGGCCCGGACCCAGCTCCAGGGTACCCTGGAAAAGGTCATCAACGAGGGCTGCACCGGCCTGATCTGCATCCTGCTGTAACAAAAAAGATCGCCTGCCGAAGGGGAAAGCCCCAACGGCAGGCGATCGGTTTTTATTCTTCGGTCAGTTTATTGATCAGCAGTTGGTAGATCTCGTTGCCCTTCAGGATAAACTGTTTTTTTACCAGCTCCGCAGTCAGCCGGTCCGGGGTGCCCAGGTCCAGGCAGAACAGGTTCTGGTCCAGGCCCTTTACCGTGCAGCGGATGCTGCAATGACCGTCCGGCCCTTCGGTGATGCTGGCACTGTACTTGGCCTCCTTGCGGGCCCAGGTCTGGCAGCGCAGCACTGCTGCCACCGCACGCTCCCGGACACTGCGGGGCAGGTCGTAGGCCAGCTCCTGGGCCACCTTGCGGCCCTTGTCCGTAATGGTATACACGTTGTCCTGCACGGTGACTAGCTGCTGGCGCAGGATGTCGTCCAGGCAGGAGCCGATCTCAAAATAGTTCACCAGGGCTTCTTCCACCAGGGCATTTTCGATCTCCTGACGGGCAATGGGCCCGGCGTTTTTTACCAGGTAGCACAGCAGCAGCCGGATCTCGGTGCTGCTGGTCAGCCCACCGGGGCGTACACCGGCGGTAAAAGCATCATTTGCGCTCATGGTTCCACACATCCCCTTTGCATCTTCAACGTTCCCCTCTAGTATAAAGGGTTTCACGCCGGATTGCAAGCCGTGGCGGCAAAATCCGTCTCAATGCGCTTGGGGCTTTCCGGGGTGGAGTAGACCCAGCGGTCCAGGTGGCCTTCGGTGATAAAATACCGCAGCTCAAACCGATGCCGCTGGCCCAGCCCCCGGTTCACGATCACCAGTTTGATCTTCATTTTCTCCGGCAGGATGTTCTTGATGTAAACGCTCACTGCCTGCCCCGGGGTCAGCTGGGCACAGCTCTCTGCCAGCCCGGCCAGGTTGGGGGCGATCTCAATAAAGGTGCCGTATTCCTCCACGCTCCGCACAATGCCCACCACTGTTTCGCCTACGGTAAAGTGGGCGGCGTTCTCCGCCCAGGTGCCCAGCAGCTCCCGGATGGTCAGCACAAAGCGGCCCTGGTCGTCCCGGTTCTTCAGCACGCAAAGGATCTGCTGCCCCACGCTGACCCGGTCCGCAGGGGAGGCGATGCGGCTCACGGACATACAGTCGATGGGCAGCAGGGCACTGATGCCGCAGCCTACGTCGCAAAAGGCCCCAAAAGGCTCAATGTGGGTCACGGTGCAGGGCAGGATGTCCCCGGGGGCCAGGGTATCCAGGTACTCGGCCTTGCACATCCGCTGGGCCTGAGCCCGGGACAGCCGATAGAAGGGCTGCCCCTTTTCGTCGGTGTCCAGCCCCTCAATGATAAAACAGGTGGGCCGCCCCACCCGGGTCAGTACGGCAATATCCCGCACGGTGCCTGCCTCGGCCCCGTCGGCGCACTGGGCAAAGGGCATCACAGCCCGGGTGCCCCCCAGGTCGAACCGCAGCTGCCGCTGGGTGTCAAAGGCCAGGGCCGTGGCCTGCAAAATCTCCCGGTTGGCCATGGCTGCACGCAGCTCCCCGGGGGTCAGGTGTGCGGCAGAGCGGTAGTTCAGTTCGGTACGGTAACTTTGCATCATGTTTCATTCCTCTTTCTCTCTGTTTTTGGGCCGTGCCCGGCGCCGGAACCCGGCAGGCAGGCTCGTCTGTTTCAAACCTATGCGTTCGCCCCGTCCGATATTTGCATTTTGAGGGCGTTTGCATTATACTATATCTGTGTGTGCGGCAGGGCCTTTCCAGGGCCCGTGCCCCACCGCCAGGACCGGCCTGCGAGGACCGGCAGAAGGGAGCGAATGCTATGGACATCGCTGTGGGAGATACCATCCTCACCCGTAAAAAGCACCCCTGTGGGGCTTCCAGCTTTGAGGTGCTGCGTGTGGGCATGGATTTCAAGATCCGCTGCACCGGCTGTGGGCGTGAAGTAATGCTGCCCCGGGCAAAGATCGAAAAAAACATCAAAAAAGTCATCAAACCTGCAGAGGCCTCCGGCGCTGCAGAGTCTGCAACCCAGCAGTCGTAAGGAGTACCCCAGAATATGCCCGATCTGTATGCACAAATGGACGCCGTGTGCCATCGGTTTGAAGAACTTTCCATCCGCCTGAACCAGCCCGACACCGCCGCCGACCCGGGGTTATTCCGCAAGCTGATGCAGGAATACCACCAGGCCCAGCCGGTGGTCCAGGCCTACCAGGACTGGCAGACCGCCCGGGACCACCTGGCCCAGGCAAAAGCTCTGCTGGAGGAGGAACTCCCGGATCCGGACTTCAAACAGATGGTACAGCAGGAAATCAGCGAAAAAAGTCAAGATGTGGAAAAGCTGGAAAATAATCTCAAGATTCTGCTGCTGCCCAAGGACGTCAACGATGGCAAAAACGTCATCATGGAGATCCGGGGCGGTGCAGGCGGCGAGGAGGCTGCCCTCTTTGCCCACAGCCTGCTGCGGATGTACACCATGTATGTGCAAAGCCGGGGCTGGGGCCTGGAGATGCTGAACCTCAACGAAACCGAGCTGGGGGGCGTGAAAGAGGCCGTCTTCTCGGTGGATGGGGCAGGGGCCTACAACCGCCTCAAGTACGAGAGCGGTGTGCACCGGGTCCAGCGTGTGCCGGAAACCGAGACCCAGGGCCGCATCCACACCTCCACCGCTACGGTGGCAGTGATGCCCCAGGCAGAGGAAGTGGACTTTGCCCTGGACCCCAAGGACCTGCGGATCGACACCTTCCGCTCCAGCGGAGCCGGCGGCCAGCACATCAACAAAACCTCCAGTGCCATCCGGGTCACCCACATCCCCACTGGCACGGTGGTGGAATGCCAGAACGAGCGCAGCCAGTTCCAGAACAAGGATAAGGCCCTGGAGATCCTCCGGAGCCGTCTGCTGGCCCAAAAGCAGAAGGAACAGCAGGACGCCATCAACGCCAACCGCCAGGGGCAGGTGGGCACCGGAGACCGCAGCGAGAAGATCCGCACCTACAACTTTCCCCAGGATCGGTGCACAGACCACCGCATCGGCCTGACCGTCCACAACCTGGCCAAGATCATGGACGGCAACCTGGACGAGGTGATAGACGCCCTGGCTACCCGGGAGCAGACTGAAAAGCTGCAGCGGCTCAATGAAGCATCCACCGGAAAGAGCTAAAAATCAAAATTAAAAAGAAACGAAGCAACGAAGTAAAAACCTGCAAAGCAAACTTGCTTTACAGATAGAAAGAACGATAAAGCGTATGAAAATCAATACACAACTTCTTCCGGCTGATCAGGCCGAAAGCATTGCAAAGGCCGCAGAACTGCTGCGTGCCGGGGAGCTGGTGGCCCTGCCCACCGAGACGGTGTACGGCATTGCCGCCGACGCCCGTAACGGCGAGGCCGTCAAAAAGATCTTTGTGGCCAAGGGCCGCCCCCAGGATAACCCCCTCATCGTCCACGTTACCGGCCCCGAGATGCTGCCGGGTCTGGTGAGCCAGGTGCCGGAACGGGCCCAGCTGCTGATGGCAGCCTTCTGCCCCGGCCCCTTGACTATCATTATGCCCCGGGGCCCGGAGGTGGCAGCCGAGTGCTGTGCCGGGCTGGACACCGTGGGCATCCGGATGCCCAGCCACCCGGTGGCTCGGGCCGTCATTGAAAAAAGCGGCTGCGCTTTTGCGGCCCCCAGTGCCAACCTGTCCGGCAAGCCCAGCCCCACCAACGCCCAGGACGTGTTCACCGACATGGAGGGCCGTCTGCCTTTGATCCTGGACGGCGGCGAGTGCGACGTGGGAGTGGAGAGCACCGTGGTATCGGTGGTGGGGCCCAAGCCCACCCTGTTCCGCCCGGGCCACATCACCCTGGAGGACCTGGAACGGGCCCTGGGGGAGGAAGTGGAAGTCTCCCAGGCCATTCTGGAAAAGCTGCCGGAGGGTGCTGTGGTCCGCAGCCCCGGCATGAAGTACAAACACTACGCCCCCAAGGCCGACGTGACCCTGCTGAACGGCACCTTTGAGCAGTTCAAGGCCTATGTGGAGGCCCACATGGACCAGAGCCCCAGCTGCCTGTGCTTTACCGGCGAGGCCGAAAAGCTGGGGGTGCCCTGTGTGGAGTATGGCCGGGAGGGGGACGGTGCCGACCAGGCAAAGCACATCTTCCGCTCCCTCCGTGCCCTGGATGAGCAGGGGGATGGGGTAGTCTACGCCCGCTGCCCCCAGAAGGACGGCCTCTCCATGGCAGTGTACAATCGTATGATTCGTGCCGCCGCCTTCCGGGTGATCGACCTATGATCACCCTGGGCATCACAGGCCGCAGCGGCTGCGGCAAATCTACCGTTACAGCGGTGTTTTCGGCCAAGGGGGTGCCCCTTGCCGACGCCGATCAGATCAGCCGGGAGATCCTTTTGCCCGGCTCGCCCTTGCTGCCCCGGCTGGCACAGCGGTTCGGCAGCGATGTCCTGCGGCCCGACGGCACCCTGGACCGCCGCCTGCTGGCGGACCGGGCCTTTGCCACCCCGGAGGGTAAACTGGCCCTGGACCAGCTGACCCACCCGGAGATCGTGGCCCGGATCCAAGCTGCCAAACAGGCCGCCCAGGCCGCCGGAGCTCCGCTGTTCGTGGTGGACGGGGCGGTCATCGTGGGCACAGCCGCCCAGGCAGAGTGCGACCGGCTGTGTGTGGTTACGGCCCCCTTTGAGGTCAGTGTGGCTCGCATCGTGGCCCGGGACGGCATCTCCCCGGAGATGGCTGCTCGCCGCCTGCAGGCCCAGACCCCGGAGGCGGTGCTTACGGCCCAGGCCGACTATGTGCTGTGCAACGACGCAGACCTTGCTGTCCTGCAGGCTGCCGCCGCCAACCTCTGCAGGGACCTTCAGGCAGAAGGAGGTGCACCGGAACCGTTTTGAACCAAAACTATGATCCTTCCCAAGGGCAGCCCCACTATGACCCGGCTGCCGCCCGGGCTCGCCGTGCTGCCCGGCAAAACGCCCAGCGCCGGGCAAAGCAGCGTCGGGCTCGCCGCTGCCGCAGGCTGCTGGCTTTGTGTCTGGCGGTGCTGCTGGCCTGCCTGGCAGTGCCAAAGCTGTGGCAGGCCGGCCAGCAGCTGCTGTACCCCCGGAAATACCAGCAGCAGGTGGACCACTGGGCAGAGGTCTATCAGCTGGACCCCCTGCTGGTGGATGCCTTCATCCGTACCGAAAGCGGCTTTGACGCCGCCGCCACCTCCCAGGTGGATGCCCGGGGCCTGATGCAGATGACCGAGGAGACCTTCCTCTGGCTCCGCAGCAAGATCGCCGAGGGCGAGGGCCTGACCTTTGCAGACCTTTACGACCCGGACACCAGCATCCGCTTTGGCTGCTACTACCTACACCTGTGCCTGGTGCGGTACAAAGGAGATGTGGCCACAGCCGCCGCTGCCTATCACAGCGGCTGGGGCACCGTGGATAATCTGCTGCAAATGGAGGAGCACTCGGCCGATGGCCAGACCCTCCAGGGCTTTCCCTACAACCAGATGAACCACTACGTCAACAAGATCACCGCCTGCTACGAAGCCTATCAGCGCATCTACGCAGGCCAATGATAAAAAGGAGAGACAAATCATGAGTGAAAAAATGACCGCAAAGCAGTACGCTGAGCAGCTGCTGTACAAGCCGGAGTACGCTGCTGATAAGGACGCCGACGTGAAGGCAAAGGCTGCTGCCTTTGCTGAGGGCTACAAGGCTTTCCTGAATCAGTCCAAGACCGAGCGTGAGGCTGCTGCCACCAGCGAAAAGATGCTGAAGGACGCCGGCTACCAGCTGTTCGACCCCAAAAAGGTCTACGCTCCCGGCGATAAGATCTACTTTGTCCAGGACCACAAGGCTGTGGTGGCTGCTACCATCGGCCAGAAGCCCTATGAGGAGGGCTTCCGCCTGGTCATCGCCCACATCGACAGCCCCCGTCTGGACCTGCGCCCCAACCCCCTGTACGAGGATGAGCACTTCAGCTACTTCAAGACCCACTACTACGGCGGCATCCGCAAGTACCAGTGGGCTACCATCCCCCTGGCCATCCACGGCGTGTTCACCCGTGCCGACGGCTCTGTGGTGAACTTTGCTGTGGGCGAGGATGAGCAGGACCCGGTGTTCTGCATCACCGACCTGCTGCCGCACCTGGGTGCCGAGCAGAACGAGCGCAAGCTCAGCGAGGGCATCAAGGGCGAGGAGCTCAACGTGCTCATCGGCTCTGACCCTGTGGCTGAGAAGGACGTGAAGGAGGCTGTGAAGCTCAACACCCTGATCCTCCTCCACCAGAAGTACGGCATCACCGAGCAAGACTTCACCCGTGCCGAGATCGAGGTGGTGCCTGCCAGCAAGGCCCGTGACGTGGGCTTCGACCGCTCTCTGATCGGCGGCTACGGCCATGACGATCGTGTGGACGCTTACCCCGCCCTGATGGCCGAGATCGAGACCAAGAACCCGGTCCGCACCACCATCTGCGTGCTGACCGATAAGGAAGAGATCGGCTCCGACGGCGTGACCGGCATGCAGAGCATGTATGTGTTCCACTTCATGCAGCTGCTGTGCCGTGCCGCCGGTCAGGATGACATCATCGCCTTCCAGAACAGCATCTGCCTGTCTGCCGACGTTACTGCCGCCTTCGACCCCTCCTGGGCTTCTGCCTTTGAAAAGCAGAACGGCACCTACGCCGGCCGTGGCGTGGCTTTCTTCAAGTACACCGGCAGCCGCGGCAAGAGCTCTGCCAGCGACGCCAACGCCGAGCTGGTAGGCGACATCACCCGTCTGCTGGACGCCAACAAGGTGGCATGGCAGATCGGTGAGCTGGGCCGTCTGGACCTGGGCGGCGGCGGCACCATTGCCAAGTATGTGGCCAACCGGGGCATCCCGGTGCTGGACATCGGCGTGCCGGTGCTGTCCATGCACGCTCCCTTTGAGGTCATCCACAAAACCGACCTGTACATGGCCTACCGCACCTTTGCACTGTTCTGCCAGAGCGCAGACTAAACCTGCCTGATCCCTCGGCCTCTCCCGGCCGGGGGATCTTTTTTGTAAAAATCCTTGACCTTCAACCTACTTTCAGGTGTAATGTAAGGGCGGAGGTGAAGCAGTATGAACATCAAACAGGCTTCAGAACAAAGCGGCGTGTCCGCACCCAATATCCGTTTTTATGAAAAAGAAGGGCTGCTGACCCCGGCACGTCAACGGGATAACAGCTACCGCACCTATACAGAGGAGAATATCCGCACCCTCAAGCTCATCCGGATGCTGCGGATGCTGGACCTGCCCCTGCCTGCCATCAAAGAGGTGCTGCAGGGCCAGCAGCCCCTGCAGCAGGCTCTGGAGGCCCAGCAGCAGGCTCTGGAACAGCAGGCAAAGCAGCTGGCCGGAGCCATCCGCTTTTGTGCAGAGCTGGCGAGCCAAAAGCCGGAGGCCGCCACCCTGGATGTGGATGCCTGCCTGACCCGGATGGAAGGCCCGGACCAGGCCCAGGGCTATTTCTCCGATTGGCTCCAGGATTACCGCAAGCTGGCCAAGGCCCAGTGCCAAAAGCACTTTTTTGTGATCCCGGAGGGCAGCATCAACACCCCCGAGGAATTTACGGCGGCTTTGCAGGCCTACGCCCAGCAGCAGGGGGCGGAGCTCCAGCTGACCCGGGAGGGAATGTACCCGGAGTTCACCCTGGACGGCATCCCTTACAAGGCCTACCGGGTCTCCGGCAAATACCGGGACCAGATCAACTGTGACGCCGTATGCCCGGAGCAGCTGGACCCGGGCCTGTCGCCCCGGCGGCAGGGGCTGCTGCAGCTGGTGCGAGTGGTCCTGCCTGCAGTGTGTACCTTTGCGGTGATCCTGGGGGCAGGGGCGGTGGTCACCGGCGGCACCGATTGGCTCTGGCTGGCAGCCCTGGCAGGGGCCGGAGTGCTGCTGGGCCGCTGCCTGGAAAAATGGATGTAATGTCTAAGCAAAAAAAGCAGCGGTGCTCACCGCTGCTTTTTTGCTGTTCAGCCCAAGGGCAGAGCCTGGGCTACCGTAAGAAAGGCGTAGCCCTGGTCTGCATACCACCGGATGATGTCCGGCAGGGCCTGGGCAGTGGTACGGGTGGAGGAGGAATCGTGCATCAGCACCACACAGTGGGTCTGGCTGCCGGTCTCCCGGATCACGTTGTGGGCTACGGTGTCGGCACTGGGCTTGCCGCCTACAGCGTCCTCGGCGCAGACGTTCCAGTCCACCCAGCGGTAGCCCTTTTCCTCTGCCTCCTGCTTCAGCTGGGACATGAGCCCCTTGCCGCCGTAGCGGCGGCTCACAGTGTTGGTGCTGCCTCCGGGGAACCGCAGGTACCGGATGCTTTCCACCTCCACATAGGGGGCAATGCGCTGCTTCAGCAGAGCCAGGTCCTGCCAATAGGCACTGCTGCTTCGGTAGATATCGCTGTACTCGTGGGAGGCAGAGTGCAGGGCGATCTGATGCCCGGCTGCCGCTGCCTGGGTCAGCAGAGGCAGATATTTGTCATTGTACCCTGTGGCCACCACAAAAAAGGTGGCCGGCACCCCGGCAGCCTCCAGAGCCGACAGCACCGCAGGGGTGGTCTTGCTGGGGCCGTCGTCAAAGGTCAGACAGACCCACTTTTCCGGCAGGGGAGTGCCTTGGGCCTCGGAGGCCGCAAAGGCGGCGGCAGCAGGGGACAAGGCGGCAGTGTCCGGCCAGGGGGTAAGGTCAGCCTGGGTGCAGGCAGGCCGCCCCAGGGGCAGCCAGGCCCCGGCGGCAAAGGCCGCTGCCGCTGCTGCAAGGCAGGCTCCACCCCAAAGCAGCTGCCGCAGGCCGCAGAGAGAACACTTCATGATAAAACCTCCCCGGTACGTGATTTCTGGAGTTTTGTGACGCTATCAATATATGACCGCCGAAAAAATCTATGAAAATCAGGAAAATCGCTTGACTGTTCCCTTCGGATATGGTAATATATTCAAGCAGTACGCATCAGCGGCCTCCCACCTCAGAGGCTGTAGGGCTGTCACAACAGAATATGCGAGGGTGGCGGAACTGGCAGACGCGCACGTTTGAGGTGCGTGTGGTTTATCCTTGGGGGTTCGAGTCCCCTCCCTCGCACCAGCAAAAGGCTACGAAATGTCGATGAAAATTCGATGGTTCGTGGCTTTTTCTTTTGCCGTTTGTGGGGGCAGACCCATCAAAAAAGCCCACCGCAGCAGGAACGCATCCTGTGCGGTGGGCTTTTGGTTTATAGGGGAGTGCCGGGCACTGCCGAAGGCAGAACTCAGACAGCAGCAGAGGTGGCAGCCTCAGAAGAAGCAGCCTCGCTGACAGCAGCCTCAGAGGAGGCAGCCTCGCTCTCAACCTCAGAAGAAGCAGCCTCAGAGGAGACAGCCTCGCTCTCAACCTCAGAAGAGGCAGCCTCGGAGGAAGCCACAGAAGCAGCCTCGGAGGAAGCGGAAGCAGCGGTAGGAGCGGCACCACCGCAAGCGGTCATGCTGACAGCCAGGGTCAGAGCGGCAACGGCAACAACAACATTCTTGAGTTTCATATCTAAAATCTCCTGTCTTGTCCAAAATGTATTTTCGCAGGGCCCTGTGTGTGGGGCCTGTCTGCAAGAAAACATTCTAGTCTTTTTGACGGAAAAATCAAGAGGTTTTTGGATAAAACATCCAATCCTAAGGGACTTTCTGCGCTTTTGTTATAAGTTTACGTCCACGGTCAAAGACTTTTTGGCAAATTTATCCTTTTCGAGAGAACCCTCGGCGGTCCGCCCCGACAGTGACCAGCCGGAGGCAGGGGAAACTGAGGATATCACGTTCTGATCTCCCGGGTTGCCCCATTTGATTTGCTATTCGCTTATCTCTTTTCTTTCTATTTTTGTTGCGCCAAAGGGCCTGTGGGGAACCGCAGGCCCTTTGGTGTTTTGCACCCTTTGCGCCGGGGCTGCATACACCGGGAAAAGGGGGAATGCATTGTGGATCAGATGCTTTTGGCAGCAGGGACCCTGCTGTTTCCGGCACTGTGTACCACCCTGGGGGCAGCCGGGGTGTTTTTGCTGCGGCATCCGGAGGCCCCTCACACCCAACGGGTGCTGAATGGGCTGGCAGCAGGCATCATGCTGGCAGCCAGTGTGTGGAGCCTGCTGCTGCCGGCCATTGAACGGGCAGAAAAAGGCGGCCTGGCCTGCTGGGTCCCACCCTCGGCAGGCCTGGTGCTGGGGGCTGTGGGGCTGCTGCGGCTGGAGGCCTGGGCCGGGCAGCTGCTTTCCGGCAGCCGTCACCGGGGCCGCCGCATGGTGCTGGCAGTGACCCTCCATAACCTGCCAGAGGGCATGGTGGTGGGGCTGGCTGCCGCTTTGGCCTGGGCTGGCCAGCCCGACGCCGTCAGCGGTGCTCTGGCCCTGAGCCTGGGCATCGGGCTGCAGAATATCCCGGAGGGGGCCGCCGTCAGCCTGCCCCTGGCCCAAGGGGGGCGCACCCGGTGGCAGTCCTTTTGTGCCGGGGCGGCCTCCGGCCTGGTGGAGCCCCTGGGAGCCCTGCTGGCCTTTGGGCTGGCAGGCTGGGTCCAGGCGGCTCTGCCCTGGCTGCTGAGTGCCGCCGCAGGCTGTATGGTCTGCGTTACCGCCCAGGAGATGATCCCCGGGGCGGTGGAGGGCGACGAACCGGCCGGGGTGGTCAGCGTGGTGCTGGGCTTTGCCCTGATGATGGCCCTGGACGTGGCCTTGTAAGGGCCCTCCGGCGCAAAAAAGCGGCCCGCTCTGCGTTCAACAGGGCCGGGCCGCTTTTGCTGCTGTGCCGGTTCAGGAACCGGATTTCTCGATGTACACGCTGGTGGAAGGGAAGGCAAACTCCACGCCGTCGGCCTGCATCACGTCCAGGATGCTCAGGTTCAGGTCGTTCTGGATCTCCAAAAACTGGGCATAGACGTTGGTAGTCAGGTAGGCTGACACCAAAATGTCGATGCTGGAGCCTCCAAAGCCAGTAAGACGCACCATGTTGGTGCCGGGGTTGGTGTGGGGGTTCTGGTCCAGCAGAGCCTGTAGGTCCTGCATCAGCTTTTCCAGCTGGGGCCGGGTGGTGCTGTAGGTGACCCCCAGGGTGAACCGATAGGGCCGCATAGTACGCAGGGCCGCATTTTTTACGGTGGAGGAGCAGATCTTGCTGTTGGTAACGATGCTCACGGTCTTGTCCAGGGACTGGATGCGGGTGGAGCGGAAATTGATGTCGATGACCGTGCCCTCCACGTCATCCACCGTGATCCAGTCCCCAACCGAGAAAGGCTTGTCCAGCAGGATCACGATGCCGCTGAACAGGTTGCTGGCACTTTCCTGAGCTGCCAGGGAGATGGTTAGACCTACCAATCCGGCACCGGCTACGATGCTGCCAATGGGAAAGCCCACTTCCTGGGCCACCGTAGCCACTCCCAGCACCACTATCAGCACCTTATAGGCGGTGCCCAGCAGGGACCGCAGGGTCTTGTTGGAGCGGATCTCCGGGCTGCAGGAGGCCAGCACCAGGTCTGCCAGGTCCGAGGCCTGATACAGCCCCTCGCAGAAGAAAAAGGTCATCAGCACCTTATAGGCCATCAGCAAAAAGCGAGGCACCCCCGGGATGGCCCAGGGCAGGCTGCGGAGGGCCAGAAAAACGCCGGTCCACACAGCCATGTGCTCCAGGGGCAGGGCCAGGCTCCGCAGCAAAATGGGGGTGGCTGCCAGCCGCCAGCTCCGCTGCTGCAGGGAAGGAAAGACCTTTTTCCGCAGCAGCCGGGCCCCCAGCTGACCGGCCAGAAACAGCAGCAGGGCACACAGGCCCCGGGCTGCCAGGGCAAGGCCGCCCTCCAGCTGCAGGGGGCCAAAATAAAAGGAAAGTTCACGGGTGGTAAATATCATAAAAGACCTCCGGTTTTTTTAACGTAACGCCTTCATGATATCATATTGCCGCCCCGGGGGCAAGGCTCCGGAAGAAGCCGGGCAGGAGAGAAAGTTTGATATTTTTTGAACAAATTGCAAGTTCGCTCTTGACAAGTCCTGTCAGGCACGCTATACTCTGTGCCAGAAAGTTCGTTTCAGGGCGGGGTGCGATTCCCCACTGGCGGTAAAGTCCGCGACCACCTGCAAAGGTGCTGACCCGGTGTAACTCCGGGACCAACGGTATAGTCCGGATGCAAGAAACGGCAGACAAATCGTTGTCTTGCGCCCTGTTGTGATTTTTTGCAGCAGGGTGCTTTTCTGTTTGTCTCTCCGGTTCCCATTCAGCGCGAAAAGGGCTTTCCCATCAAAATTTGATCGGGGCATATCCCCGGGGAGGACAAAACCATGAAAAAGAATACTACCCACAACCTGACCGTTGCCGCTATGCTCAGCGCAGTGGCCTTTATCCTGATGTTCATCGAGTTCCCCATCCCCATGCTGATCCCCAGCTTTGTGAAGATGGACTTCTCCGACCTGCCGGCCCTGCTGGGTGCCTTTGCACTGGGCCCGGTGTACGGCATCGTCATCAGCTTTATGAAGAACCTGCTGCACATCGTCATCAAGGGTACTTCCACCGCCTGCGTTGGTGAGCTGTGCAACTTTATGCTGGGTGCCGTGTTTGCAGCCACTGCAGGCTTTATCTACAAGCACCGCAAGAGCCGCAAGACTGCTATCCTGGGTGCGCTGGCAGGCGCACTGGTCATGGCCGTGTTCAGCGTGCCCTCCAACTACTTCATCACCTACCCGGCTTACGTCACCTTCTACCACATGCCTCTGGAGGCCATCCTGGGGATGTATCAGGCCATCCTGCCCTCTGCTGACAGTCTGATCAAGTGCCTGGTGATCTTTAATATGCCCTTTACCCTGGTCAAGGGCCTGCTGGATGCCGCCCTGTGCATGCTGATCTACAAGCCTCTGTCTCCCATCCTCCACGGCCGCAAGTGATTTAAGCTCCCATTCTTTTCTTCATTTTTCTTCTATCCCACGCAAAACTCCCCGGCAGGGAACCGCCAGCAGGCGGCCCTCACCGGGGAGTTTTCTTATTCTATCCTAAAATATCAGGCCAGGGCACCCTTGTCCAGCCAACGTCCCCGGGCCAGCCGCAGCAAAAACAGCAGCCCTCGCAGGCACAACTCCGAGCACATGGCTATCCAGACGCCTACCAGCCCGAACCGGGGGGCCAGCAGCACCGCCAGGGTCAGCCGCACGCCCCACATACTGATCAGGTTCAGCACAAAGCAGCCGGTACTGTCTCCGGCTCCCTGCATAGCACCGCTGGCCACGATGCTGGCCCCGAACATGGGCTCTGCAAAGGCCTCGATCCGCAGCACCTGGGCTCCCAGGGCAATGACGGCGGCGTCGGCGGTAAACACCTTCATAAGGGTGGGGGCAAAGACGTACAGGCCAACGCCTGTCAGGGCCATAATGGCCATGCCCATGCCGGTGCACAGCCAGGCAATGCGCTTGGCCATATCCCGGCGGTGGGCTCCTACGGCCTGGCCTACCATGGCCAGAGAAGCGTCCTGGATGCCGTACCCGGCCATGTAGCACAGACTCTCAGCACTGATACCCAGGCTGTTGGCGGCAATGGCGGTGGTGCCCAGGCCGGACACAATGCGGATCAGCAGCACCTGAGCAGAGGAAAGGGCGGCCCGCTCTGCAGAAAGGGGGGCACCCACTCGCCACAGATTCCGCAGACAGGCCCGGGTGATCTTCCAGGAGCCGGGCTTGCGGATGCACAAAGGGCCATCTCGCAGCAGCAAAAAGCCCAGGGCGCACAAGCCGCCAATGGCCGTAGCCAGGGCGGTGCCCAAAGCAGCTCCCGGCACCCCCCATCCGGCACCCCATACCGTAAAGGAGCGTCCGCCCACCACCATGGTACGGGTGGGGTTGATCAAAAAGAAATTGAAAACGATGTCCAGCAGGCAGGTGGCCACACTGATAAGGCCCGGGGTCAGGGCGTCACCGGTGGAGCGCAGCATGGAGGAGTAGGTGCCTGTGGCCATGGTAAAGGGCAGGGCAGCGGACCAGATGGCAAAATAGGCCGAGGCGTCGGCCTGCAGGGACGGGTCAGCCCCCAGCCACTGGGGCAAAAATTTGCTGATGCCAATGCCAAAGGCGGCGGCAGCCAGACCCACCACCAGGTTGAACAGGATGGATTGCCGCAGTACGCCCCGGGCATCCTGCTGCCGGTCGGCCCCCAGGTACTGGGCCACCTGGATGGCAAAGGACAGATACAGCCCTGCCAGCATTCCGTGGAGCAGCCAGGTGCTGGAGCTGACGATGCCGATGGACGCTGTAGCAGATGCGCCGATGTGGCCCACCATGGCAGCGTCGATATACTCCATGGCCGTGACCACGATCTGCTGCAGGATGGAGGGGATGCTCAGGGTCAGCACGATCTGTGCGGTCTGCCCCAGGGGGACCTGCTGGCCCTGGCGCATTTTGGCCGAGAGCTGCTCAAGGGTGATGGACATGATGCCTCCTTTAATGCAAAAAAAGATGAAATAACACAAAAATGCCTGAATCTCTATTATAGGTAGCAGCGAGGCAAAAGTCAATCGTTGGCCCCGGTGATTGATTTTTTAGGCGGGGCGTGATAAACTTTCCTATGCAAGCAACCAATCAAAGAAAGAGGATTAGAAAGTTATGATCGAATCGTTGGTTTCTGTCATCGGTCAACGGGGCGTGGACGCCGCAGCATTTCTGCTGGCATTTGCCCTTACCGCCCTCAACGACTCTGTGTTCCGCAGCAGGCTCCCCCAGGACCATGGCCGGGAATATGCCGTGAACGGCGGTCTGTCCAAGGGCAAAGCCCGGGGTTCCGGCCTGATCTTTGTGCTGTGCATCGCTTTGGTGTCCCTGGCATTTCTGCCTTTCCGGGTGGAATACCTGATCTACAACGTGCTGCTCATTGCCTCCATGCTCTCCGGCTACCTGGACGACGCCGCAGAAAAGGCCTGGAACGAGTACAAAAAGGGCCTCATCGACTTTGTTATTGCCGCAGTGGCTGGCGTTACCTACCTGAACTTCAACGGCTGTGAGGTGCACTTCCTTCAGTGGAGCTTCACCCTGCCTTACGCCCTTTATCTGCTGCTGATCATCATCCTGATCTGGGCCAGCATCAACGTGGTCAACTGCACTGACGGCGTGGACGGCCTGTCTGCCAGCCTGGCAGTGGTGACCATCGGCACCTATCTGCTGGCCTACCCGGAGCAGCTGGGCAGCTGTAGCACCGCCGGCGTGGTGTTTATAGGTGCTCTGCTGGCCTACCTGTGGTCCAACGCAAAGCCCAGCACCCTGCTGATGGGAGATGCAGGCAGCCGGGCCATGGGCTTCTTCATTGCCATCCTGTCCCTGAAGTGCGGCCATCCCTTCGCCTTCCTGCTGGCAGCCATCGTGTTCATCGTGGACGGCAGCCTGGGCATTCTGAAGATCAGCCTGAAGCGTTTCCTGCACATCTCCATCCTCAAGAACACCCGTACCCCGCTCCACGACCATGTGCGGAAGAACAAGGGCTGGAGCGACGAGCAGGTGGTGGCCCGTTGGCTGATCCTGCAGTGCGTGGCTTCGGCACTGCTGCTGCTCCTGGTGCGTGGCTGAGTAGCACGTTATAGCATAAGACCATAGAGCAACACCCTCAGACTTTTGTGCCTGAGGGTGTCGTTTTTTGCTATTCGTTCGTGGAAAGCTGCTCTGCACGTTTCCTCACGGCCAAATCAATTGCCGTGCAAACGCCTTGAAAATTGCACTCGATCTCTGAGTTTGAAAAGCGCAAAACCTTTACACCATACTGTTCCAGAATGGCTGCACGCTCTTTGTCATAGGCAAGCCCCTGTGCATTGTAGTGCTGAGCACCGTCCAGCTCGATAACCAGCTTGGCTGCATGGCAGTAGAAATCGACGATAAAACTACTGATGGGCTTTTGCCTTTTAAATCTGATCGGATAATCCTTTAGATAGTCATACCAGAGATGGTTTTCCTGCTTGGTTGCTTTTTTTCGTAATTCTCTGGCACGGGGAATTAGTTTTTCTTGATATGGTAACGGCATAATTGTGCTCCTTAATACCCCCTCAGTCAAAGCCTTGCGGCTTTGACAGCTCCCCCAAGGGGACGCCTTATGGAGGTGCTGTAAAGGTTTCCGCTAGTGCGAAAAGCCGTCCCCTTGGGGAAGGTGTCACGGCGCAGCCGTGACGGAAGGGGTGGCTTTTTTGCAGGCAGCCCGGACCACATGGTCCACCAGTACCGAGGTGGTCACGGTGCCTACGCCCCCGGGTACCGGGGTAATGGCCTCTACTACGCCCTCAGCCTCTGCAAACACCACATCGCCGCATAGGCCCCCCTGGTCGTTTACATGGATGCCCACGTCCACCACCGTCTGGCCCGGCTTCAGGCAGGAGGCCCCGATGGCTCCCATGCGGCCCATGGCCACCACCAACACGTCTGCCTCCTGGCAGAGGGCCGGCAGGTCCTGGGTCCGGGAGTTGCACAGGGTCACGGTGGCATTTTCCCGGTCCAGCATCATGGCGGCAGGCTTGCCCACCACCAGGCTGCGTCCTACCACCACCGCCCGTTTGCCGGAGAGAGGGACCTGATAATACTTCAGGATCTCTAAGCAGGCCTGGGCGGTGCAGGGAGCATAGCCCAGGTCGGTGCCGGTGAACACCCCGGCCAGAGAACCGTCGGTGATGCCGTCCACGTCCTTTTCCGGTGCCAGGGCCGCCCGGATGGTGCGGTCGTCAAACTGCCGGGGCAGGGGACGGAACAGCAAGCAGCCGTGGATGGTGTCGGTGGTGTTGATCTCCTCCAGGACCTTCAGCAGGTCCTCCTGGGTGGCGTCGGCAGGCAGCAGATATTGTTTTACTGCCACCCCTACCTTGCTGCACCGGGCCATGACCCCTCGCTCGTAGGAAAGGTCATCTTCTCGCTGGCCCACACGGACCACTGCCAGGGTAGGCACCACCCCACGGTCCTGGAGCTGCTGGCACAGCAGGGTGCTGCGCTGGTTCATGGCGGCCACCACCGGTGCGCCCTTTAAAATTTCAGCCATTCTTAGTTTCTCCCTCTCAGTTTGTTGGTCACCTGGGCCCATACAGCCTGGGCCTTGGGCCCATATTGGTCCAGCAGGGCATCGGCCCGGGCATCCAGCTCAGCGGCCCGGCTTCGGTCTGCCATAAGCCGGGTGTTTACAAATACATTCAGGCTGGCAGCCTGGAGGGCTGCACCGCACAAAGCGGCGGCACATCCGGCATCCGATACCGCCAGCATGCTGCCCTTGGCAGCATATTCCTCTGCCAGCAGCACCCCCTGGGCGCAGGCCTCCATGATCTCCAAGGGCACCCCACAGGCCCCTTCCAGGGCCTGCTCCAGCACGGCGGCCTTGTGGGCGGCCTGCTCTGGGGTGTCCTTGGGCAGGCGGTAGGCCGCTGCCACCGGGGCAAAGGCCTGGGCATCTGCCTGCACCAGGGCCTCCAGCTGCTGGCGCAGGGCCTCTGCCTTGGCGTTCAGGGCCCGGATTTGGTCCTCCACGGCGGCGTATTTGGCTTTGCCTACCGTAAGGCTGCCCACCATATTCCCCAGGGCCACTCCGGCGGCCCCTACCAGGGCGGCTGTGCCGCCGCCGCCGGGGGTAGGGGCGGCACTGGCCAGCTGGGCCAAAAACTGCCCACAGCTTTCGTTTATCATTTCCATTGATAGATCTCCTTTTCGGTCACAAATATATCCAGCCGCTGGTCGTATCGGTCCACTGCCGCATGGGCCACACGCTGCACTTCCAGGGCAATGCCTACGGTCACTGCATGGCAGCACCGGGGCAGATAGCGGTCATAATACCCCTTGCCCATGCCCACACGCCAGCAATCCTTGTCAAAGGCGGTGCAGGGCACCAGCACCAGGTCCAGCTGCTGGGGTTCCAGCAGCTCCGAGCGTTCCGGCACCGGGGCCGGGATGCCGTAAAGGCCCCTTTCCCAGCCATCGGGCCCCGGCACCGCAGCGGTAAGGGTGGCCCCGGGCCCACATACCGGGTAGGCCAGCCGCTTGCCCCGGGCCCGGGCTTCGGCTGCAAAGGCCGACAGGTCGGCCTCGCCTCCAAAGGCGGCATACAGCAGGATGGTGTGGGCTTTGCTTACGGCGTCCAGCCGCCAGAGGTTGGCGCATAGGGCGGCACTGGCAGCGGCGTGTTCCGGCGGCAAAAGGGCCTGCCGGGCCGCCTGCCCGGCCCTGCGCTGGGCCTGCTTTTCCTCCTGGATGGACACCACAAAACACCTCACTTCATCTATGCCGGGCCAAAGCTGAAAAACCTACAAAAACGGCAATGGTTTTTTATCAAATATAATAAACACTTCAGGGCAAAAAAGCAAGTCTTTTGACAAATTGGAAATTGAAGAACCTGCAGATTTTTGCTATGATAGTCTTACAGTAGCAGAGACTCGGCAAACAAAAAAGAACCGGGTCTTCAGGTGCGTCAAGAGTCATTGCTGGCTCAGGAGGCTGCCCTAACCGGTTCTTCTGATGGAACCGGATCAGAAGGGTACGATGTTGGAATTGCTTCCAGCATGGAAACCCCTACCGGTTCTATAGAAGAAATCGGGTCTGAGGACGGCGGCAACGCAAGCGTTGAGGCTTATCCTACCGATTCTTCTGAGGTCAGTATACTCGATTATTACCGCCTTGTCAACCACAATGCGAACTTTACTGAGTGCTTTTTGGACGAAGTAGCGCGGAAAGCAGAAGGACTGGAAGGGCTGCACTGTTACGACTTACAACATCTTATGGAGAGGGGCAAATAGAATGTACAAGGAAATGATGGACACCATTGGTCTGGTCAACACCGCAGACCCGGAGCTGGCTGCGGCTATGGACCGGGAGCTGACCCGTCAGCGTCAGAACATCGAGCTTATTGCCAGCGAGAACATCGTCTCCCCGGCAGTCATGGCTGCCATGGGCAGCGTCCTTACCAATAAGTACGCCGAGGGCCTGCCGGGCAAACGCTATTACGGCGGCTGCGCCTATGTGGACGAGGTGGAGAACCTGGCCATCCAGAGAGCCTGCCAGCTGTTTGGTGCCAAGTACGCCAACGTGCAGCCTCACTCCGGTGCCCAGGCCAACCTGGCAGTGTATTTTGCCCTGCTGGAGCTGGGGGATACCGTCATGGGCATGGACCTGTCTCAGGGCGGCCACCTGACCCACGGCTCTCCGGTGAATATGTCCGGCAAAAACTATCACTTTGTTTCCTATGGGGTCAACGAGGACGGCGTTATCGACTATGCCGAGCTGGAAAAGCAGGTGCGGAAGGTGCGCCCCAAGATGGTGGTAGCCGGAGCCTCTGCCTACCCCCGTGCCATCGACTTTGAAAAGATCGCCGAGATCGCCCACGGCTACGGTGCCTACCTGATGGTGGATATGGCCCACATTGCAGGCCTGGTGGCCGGCGGCCAGCACCAGAGCCCGGTGCCCTATGCGGATGTGGTCACCACCACCACCCATAAGACCCTCCGGGGCCCCCGGGGCGGCCTGATCCTCACCAATAACCCCATCCTGGCCAAGCGCATCAACTCCGCAGTGTTCCCCGGCACCCAGGGCGGCCCCCTGGAGCACGTCATTGCCGCTAAGGCCGTCTGCTTTGGGGAGGCCCTGAAGCCGGAGTTCCGGGATTACGCCCGCAACATTGTGGAAAATGCCCAGGCCCTGGCAGCGGCATTGCAGGCCCGTGGGGTCAAGCTGGTGTCCGGCGGCACCGACAACCACCTGATGCTGGTGGACCTGCGGCAGGAGGAATGCACCGGCAAGGATCTGGAGCAGCGTCTGGACAGCGTCCACATCACCGCCAACAAAAATACCGTCCCCGGGGAGACCCGCAGCCCCTTTGTGACCTCCGGCGTCCGTCTGGGCACCCCTGCTGTCACCACCCGGGGCATGGGCCCGGCAGAGATGCAGGTCATTGCCGACTGCATCGCTGACTGCATCTGGCACTACGACGAGAAAAAGGAGGAGATCAGCGTCCGGGTGCTGAAGCTCACCCAGCAGTTCCCCCTTTATCAGTAAAAATCAGTCCTCCCAAGCGAGGGGCGGCCCAGGCTGCCCCTCGCTTTTTTGGTCTGCTGGTTTCTTGCAAAATCCGGCGGCCTGTGCTAGGATAGACCCAACAAAACAAGGAGGCCAGCGCATGGAACGTACCGGGCTGATTCATTTATATTACGGGGACGGAAAGGGCAAGACCACCGCCGCCATGGGCCTTGCCCTGCGGGCCCTGGGCAACGGCCAGCAGGTGGTGGTGGTGCAGTTCCTCAAGGGTGGAAAGACTGGCGAAGTCCCCCTGCTGGAGCAGCTGGGAGCAAAGGTGTACCGGGGCAAGGCCGGGCAGAAATTCGTCTTTCAGATGACCCCGGAAGAAAAGGCCGCCGCCCGGGCCGTCCAGGACCGGAATCTGGCAGCGGCCCTGGAACAGCCGGCAGACCTGCTGGTGCTGGACGAGGCAGGCAGTGCCTGGGAGCTGGACATGGTGGACAAGGCCCTGCTGCAGCGTTCCGTATTGCAGCGGCCCAAGGGCCAGGAGTGCGTCCTGACGGCCCATGCTGCCCCTCAGTGGATGCTGGATGCGGCAGATTACGTTACGGAGATGCACTGCTGCCGCCACCCCTACCAAAAGGGCATTGCCGCCCGGCCCGGGGTGGAATACTGACCGGAAACGCTGCTTGCAATGGACCTGCCCCTGTGGTATGATGAAGCTAGTCTAAAAATCATCTACCCATAGATGAAAAACGGAGGTGTGTCCCCATGAGGATCCTGGTGTACGGAGCAGGTGTTTCGGGCTGTGAGCTGACCCATCGGCTGCTGCAGAACAAAAAGAATGTGGTCACGCTGCTGGCCCGGGGAGAGTGGAAGGAGCGCATAGACCAAAAGGGTCTGGTGATCCGTCATTGGGCCCAGCGCAAGACCACTGTGGACCGGGTGCACACCATCGACACCCTGGCCCCGGAGGACTGCTACGATCTGGTGATCGTGGCGGTACAGGCAGGCCAGCTGCCGGAGGTGCTTCCGGTGCTGAAGGCCAACCGAAGCAGTTACTTCCTTTTTGTAGGCAACGACCCCCACGCCAAGCAGGTAATGGAGGCCATGCAGCGTCCGGTGGACCGGATCGCCTTTGGCTTCCAGGATACCTCCGGCCGTCGGGAGCCGGACCAGGTGGTCAGCGTCCACGCCGGGGTAGGCATGACGGTGGGCGGTGCAACGGCTCCGCTTTCCGGCGTGTTCCGTCTGCGGTTAAAGACCGCCTTTGAGGGAGCCAAATATAAGCTCACCTTTTACAGCGATATGGACGAGTGGCTCAAGTGCCACCTGGCCTTTGTGCTCCCCACCTGCTATGTGTGCTACGCCTGCAACGGGGACCTGACCCGGGCCACCCGGCAGCAGCGTGGGGCCATCCTGGACGCCGCCTACGAGGGCTGCCAGATGCTGAAGGACCTGGGCATCCCGGTAAACGACGCCCAGAATACCCAGCTCTACAAGCCCGGCACTCCTGGCCGCCGTCAGATGGAGGCTATGGTGCTCCTGATGGCCAAGACCCCTCTGGGCCGCCTGTGTGCCTCAGATTACGCCATGTACGCCGTGCAGGAGATGCAGTACCTGGACGAGGCCTTTGAGGCCCTGCGCCGCCAGGCAGGCACGGCCATGCCCATGTGGGAAAAGCTCCGCAGCGAGATGCCCCCTTGGAGCACCCTGCTGGCCCGGACCTGACGCCCCGGCCAGGATACCTTATTATGCAATTATGCAAAAACGCCCCCGGTCCCTTTGCAGGACCGGGGGCGTTTTGTACTTGGTGGGGCAGCTCAGGCCTGGTCCAGCAGCTGGTCCGGGTCCTCCAAAGCCTCCTGAACGGCACTTTCGTCCGGGTCAGGCTGGGCCTGGGTGTCCTCTGCACCCCGGAACCAGCGGAACAGCTGGTCCCGAAGCCGGAGCAGGGGATCGTCTGCATCGGCGTCCTCCTGGAGCAGGGCCTGGACCATGGCAGGCTTGTCGGTGATCACATCGTCCACCCCCAGGCTCAGCATCTCCCGGGCCTCCTTCTCCCGGTTCACCGTCCAGGCAGAGATGGTCTTGCCCCGGAGGTGGATCTGCTGGACCATGCCGGAGGTGATAAAGCTGGATTCTACGCTGAAGAAGTCTGCCGCCGGCAGGTCATAATAGGTGCCTACCCCCAGGGCCAGAATGTACCCGGTGGGGATCTCCGGGGCCAGCTCCTTTACCTTGCAAAGGGTCTCGTAGCTCTGGGAGGTGATCACGCAATCGGAGGCAAAGCCCTTTTCCCGGAGGATGCGGACCGTCTCGGCCTCCAGCTCCGGGGTGGCGGCGTTGGGCTTGATCTCAACGTTCAGCTGCAGGCGGCCCTTGCACAGGTCCAGCACCTCCTCCAGGGTGGGAATCTGGGTGCCGGTGTAGGCCGGGCCGAACCACCGCCCGGCATCCAGCTGCCGCACCTGGTCATAGGTCAGGTCATAGATGTTGGCATTGCGCCCGGTGCATCGGCGCAGGCTGGTGTCGTGGGTCACCATCACCACCCCGTCCCGGGTCATCTGCACATCCAGTTCTGCTCGCTGGCTGCCCAGCTCCACCGCCAGGGCAAAGGCCGGCAGGGTGTTTTCCGGGGCCGCCGAGGACACCCCTCGGTGGGCGGTGACGATGGTATTGGTGCCGCCCAGCATGGTGCGGAGCTGGTCCTCCCGGGGCAACACCCCGTACACCACCGATAAGCCCAGGGTGAGCAGGGTGGCCCCGGCTGCCGCAGCAGCCAGCAGCTTCCGTCCCCGGTGCCACCGGGGGGACAGGGGCTCTGGCTGCAGGGCCCCTCGCAGCTGGCAGTGCAGCAGCACCACCACCAAGGCCAGGGCCAGGGTCAGGGCAAAGTCCATCAAGAACCGGAAGAACGGCACCTGGATCAGCAGGCAGGCCCGGGCCAGGGCCACCATAGCCCGGGTGCTCTCGGTGCTAAGGCCCAGGATCAGCCCATACAGGGGCAGCAGCACCGCCAGGGCCAGCAGCCCGGTCCGCAGAGCTGCTGCCAGGGTCCAGCGGACCACCACACAGGCCACCGGGATCGTCTGCTGCCGTACAAAACCCATGCTTTCCCGGAGGGCCGGGCCCAGGTCCTTGTGTTCCAGGATAAACAGGGGCAGCACCAGGGTTGCCGCCAGCAGCAGCCCTGCTGCCAGCAGCCCCAGGGCCAGGTAGAGCAGGTGATACCGGGCGTTGGCCCGGAACACCCCCAAAAGATAATCCGGCACCGCAAACTGAGTAAGGTAGTTGGAGGCCAGAAAAAAGTCGGTAAAGGGGATCAGTACGATACAATACAGCAAAATGCCCCAGTTCCGGGGCCGGGCTGCCTGCCCTAGGTCCGCCAGTGCCCAGCCCAGCAGCTCCCCAGGCCGCAGGGGCTTGCGCTGCCGGGCCTGGTCCAGCCCATGGACCAGCAGGGAAAATTCAAAAAAGATCCAGAAGGCCGTCAGCACCGCAATGAGGGCAAGACCTGCCAGGATGGAAGGGGAGGTGAACACATCCGAGGCATTATTGTTGCGGAGATAGTGGATGGGGGCAAACCGCAGGGTCAATGCCCAGACCAGCTGCATCAGGGGGATGAACACCACCCGGGTAAAACACTTGCACAGCACCAGAAGGGCCGCCAGGGCACCCCCTGCCTGCACAAACAGGGGCCGGGCTGCTTGCCGCAGAGTGCGGTACAGCCGGTTAGTGTCACGGAAGGTGGGAAACGTCTTTTTCAAGTTGTCTGGACCTCTTTTTTATGGATTTTATACTTCCTGCACAGGGGGCAGGGGAACGGCACCCTGTTTTTTGCCCGGGCAAAAAACGGTAAAAAGCGGTAACACCAGTGTAACACAAATTTCGTCAAAATAGTATGCGCCACCCGTGCACAGAATTGCCAAAAATAGACAGGTTTTTTTGACACCTGCCTTTGCAGGCAAGGCTGAAAAAATAAGGTGTGAACGAGCAAAAACGATGCTTCGTTAAAAATTTATGAAACGAAGGGAATGGAGATCGATTTGGATGGTTTTTTATGGAAAGTCTTGCATTTCTCAGGAAAATTCTGTATAATTGAAGCAATTTTGAAAGCTCACACAGACAACCAGGAGGTCTTATCATGGCTTCAAAGATCAATAAGGGAGAAATCCTCGCCAAGTTTTTCGATGACGGGGAGTACACTGCGCTGTTTGCTGATGGTGCAGTGAGCGCTGCCTGCGGCTATGCTGCAGGTCAGCAGGCTTACGCTGTTTATCAGAATGGCGAAGCTGTTACCGTAAAGGATGTTGAAAAGAACATCAAGGTTCTGGAAATGGCAGCACAGACTGGCTGCCCGGTCGTCACCTTCTACAACTCCGTTGGCGCAAAGCTGGCTGAGGGTCTGGACGTGCTGACCGCCAGTGCAAAGCTGAATGCGCAGATCGCAAAGGTTTCCGGCGTGATCCCGCAGGTGGCTGTTGTTCTGGGTGTCTGCGGCGGCACCAGCGCACTGAGCGCAGCCAATGCAGATGTCTGCATCATGGCTGAGGGCGCAGAGCTGTTCTTCACCGCTCCGTTCACCTCTGCCGCCAAGGGCGACAAGGTGGCCGATGCCGGTACCGCAGCCGCCGCTGCAAAGGCTGGCGTGGCTGCTATCGTGGAGTCCACTGCTGCGGAAGCTGCCGAGAAGGCTGCTCACATCGTGGGCCTGCTGCCGGCCAACAACCTGACCGGCCCTGCGATCTTTGAGTTCGAGCAGCCCACTGCTGTTCTGGCCGCTGGTGCAGAGCCTGCAAAGGCTGCTGCCGCTGTAGTCGATAAGGACAGCGCTGTGGAGCTGTATGCAGGCTTTGGCAAGTCTGTCTACACCGCATTTGCAACCGTGGGCGGCAATGCCGTGGGCGTTGTGGCCACCGGCAAGAACCTGTGCCACAACTGCGTAGCCAAGGCTTCCCGTTTTGTGCGCCTGTGCGATGCTTTCAGCGTGCCGGTGATCACCATTGTGGATACCGAGGGCTTCGTACCCAGCGCTACCGATGACATTGCAGGCGGCATCCGTGAGGCTGCCCGTCTGGCTGCCACCTATGCCGACGCTACCACTGCAAAGGTGGCTGTGCTGGCAGGCAAGGCTGTGGGCCCTGTCTACACCGCTCTGGCTGCTGCCGATCTGCGCATTGCCGTGACCGGCTGCACTGTCAGCGCACTGGAGCCCAGCGCTGCTGTCAGCGTACTGTACAAGGAAGAGATCGATGCTTCCGACAACATCATTGCAGCCACCAACGCAAAGGCTGCTGCCTACACCGCTGAGGTGTGCAGCGCAGCAAATGCGGTTGCCTGCGGTGCTGCTGACCTGACCTGCGATGCAGCGAATGTCCGTGCAAGCGTGGTTGCTGCACTGGAGCTGCTGAGCACCAAGCGTGCTGCCCGCCTGCCCAAGAAGCACGGCAACATGGCTCTGTAATCGTCTGTATAAATCTTTAGATACGATTTTGATTTGGAGGATCCTTCCATGAAGTACTACAATATTACCGTCAATGGCGTTGCTTACAGCGTCTCCGTGGAGGAGACTGCCGCAGG
>CAKSXW010000004.1 GCA_934518555.1 uncultured Faecalibacterium sp.
CTGTCCGCTGCTATCTGCGCCTTCGTCTGCGGCGTTACCGAGCCCTTCGAGTTCGGCTTCATGTTCCTGTGCTTCCCCCTGTACGTTGTGTACTCTGCCCTGTACGGCATCTTCACCATCATCACCTACTACTCCGGTTTCCGTGCTGGCTTCTGCTTCTCCGCAGGTGCCACCGACCTGGTGTTCTCCGCTTCCCTGCCTGCAGCTGCTAAGACTTGGATGATCATTCCTCTGGGCATCGCTGCATTCGTGGTGTTCTACGCAGTGTTCTACTTCGCCATCACCAAGTTCGACCTGAAGACCCCCGGCCGTGAGGATGACGACGAAGAGGCTGAGAAGAAGGTGGTCCTGGCCAACAACAACTACACTGAGGTTGCTTCCGCTGTTCTGGCTGCTGTCGGCGGCAAGGAGAACGTGAAGGACGTTGGCTACTGTGCAACCCGTCTGCGCTTCGAGGTCCTGGACAACGCTAAGGTTGACGAGAAGGCTGTGAAGGCTGCAGGTGCTGCCGGCGTGATCCGCCCCAGCAAGAATGCTTGCCAGGTCATCATCGGCACCAAGGTCCAGTTCGTTTACGACGAGCTGAAGAAGATGCTCTGATCTCTCCCCTGCAATAATACCCTGCGGAAGACAGGTTGACTCCGCAAGGATCTGAAAAAGGCCGCCGTGGGCGGGCGTTCATGCCCTGCTCCGGCGGCCTCTTTTGTTCACAGAAAAGCGTTTTTTCCCGAAGGAAACCGTGCTATACTAGTGGCACAGATACCCGTTTTATGATCAGGAGGTTTATGGTATGAAGATCATTCGCACAAAGAACTACGAGGATATGTCCCGCAAGGCCGCAAACATCATTTCGGCCCAGGTCATCATGAAGCCGGATTGCGTGCTGGGTCTGGCTACCGGCGGCACCCCCGTGGGCACCTATGAGGTGCTGGTGGACCGCTATAACGCCGGGGACCTGGATTTTTCTCAGGTGACCACTGTGAACCTGGACGAGTACCGGGGCCTGCCCAAGGACCATCCGGAAAGCTACTGGAGCTTTATGCACCGGAACCTGTTCGATAAGGTCAACGTGGACCCCAGCCACATCAACCTGCCCGACGGCACCAACCCTGACGCCGACGCAGCCTGTGAGGCCTACAACCAGATCATCCACAGCGTAGGCGGCATCGACCTGCAGCTGCTGGGCATTGGCCACGACGGCCACATCGGCTTCAACGAGCCCTGCGATCATTTTGACCTGGAGACCCACTGCGTGGACCTGACCAAGGAGACCATCGAGGCCAACAAGCGGTTCTTTGACGGCAACGAGGACCTGGTGCCCAAGCAGGCCTACACCATGGGCATCAAGACCATCATGCAGGCCCGCAAGGTGCTGATGGTGGCCAACGGTGCCGGCAAGGCCGAGATCATCAAAAAGGCCTTCTTTGGCCCTGTGACCCCGGAGGTCCCTGCCAGCATCCTGCAGATGCACCCGGACTTTATCCTGGTGGCCGATGAGGAGGCGCTGAGCCTGGTATGATCATCCGCAATGCAAAGGTTTACACCCCCCGCCATACCTTTGAGCTGGGCAGCATCGTCATCCGGGAGGGCCGTATCCTGCCCTTTGCCCAGCCCCTGGAGGGGGAGGAGATCGTAGACGCCAAGGGTGCCTACGCTTTGCCGGGCCTGGTGGATATCCACTTCCACGGGGCCATGGGCAAGGATTTCTGCGACGGTGAGGAGGAAGCCATCCAGACCCTGGCAGATTTTGAGGCTCAGAACGGCGTTCTGGCCATCTGCCCTGCCACCATGACCTACCCGGAGGACATCCTGGGCAAGGTGATGGACGCCGCTGCCGCCCACAAAAACGGCAAGGGTGCCGACCTGGTGGGCATCAACATGGAGGGCCCCTTCATCAGCCCCAAAAAGGTGGGAGCCCAGAACCCGGAGTATGTCCAGAAGGCAGACGTGGAGATGTTCCGTCGGCTGCAGCAGCGGGCCCATGGCCTCATCAAGCTGGTGGATGTGGCCCCGGAGGAGCCCGGCAACCTGGACTTTATCCGGCAGTGCCATGAGGAGGTCCGGATCTCCATTGCCCACACCTGCACCGACTACGACACCGCCGTCCAGGCCTTTGAGGCCGGTGCCACCCACATGACCCATCTGTACAACGCCATGCCCGGCATCACCCACCGGGCTCCCGGCCCCATCATTGCGGCCCTGGAGCATGGTGCAGAGGTGGAGCTGATCTCTGATAACGTCCATATCCACCCGGCCATGGTGCGGTTCACCTTTAACAGCTTTGGGGATGACCATGTGTGCCTCATTGCCGACAGTGCCATGTCCTGCGGCCTGCCCGATGGCCAGTACAGCCTGGGGGGCCAGGCCATTACGGTCAAGGGCCCCCGGGCTACCCTGACGGAGCACCCGGACACCATTGCCGGCAGCAACACCTGCCTGTACGACTGCATGAAGCGTGCAGTGCAGCAGATGAACGTGCCCCTGGAAAGTGCGGTCCGTGCCGCCAGCGAGAACCCGGCTCGCAGCATCGGCGTGGATGCTGACTACGGCTCCCTGGCTGCCGGCCGCTACGGCAACGTGATCCTGGCAGACCAGGACCTGAACATCCAGGCTGTCTACCAGAAGGGCGTCCGCATCCGCTGAGGGCGGCCCCTGGAATAAAACCAAAAAAAGAGCACCTGCTGCGGCAGGTGCTCTTTTTGGTTATGGGGTGCGTTACCGCTGGGTCCGGGCTACCAGGTCCTTGGTGTAAAGGGCTCGGGTGGCGTTGAGCACTGCCAGCACCATGACCCCCACGTCTGCAAAGATAGCGATCCACATACTGGCCAGGCCCAGAGCTCCCAGCACCAGGCAGGCAAACTTGACTGCCAGGGCAAACACGATATTCTGGTACACGATCCGGAGGGTCCGGCGTGCAATGCCCATGGCCAGGGCGATCTTGGCCGGGTCGTCGTCCATCAGCACCACGTCGGCGGCCTCAATGGCAGCGTCGGAGCCCAGGCCCCCCATGGCGATGCCCAGGTCTGCCCGGGACAGCACCGGGGCGTCGTTGATGCCGTCCCCCACAAAGGCCAGGTTCTCCTTGGGGTCCTTGGCCGCCAGCAGGGCCTCGATCTGGTCCACCTTGTCCCCCGGCAGAAGCCCGGCGTGGAACTCGTCCAGGCCCAGCTGCTGGCTCACAGCCCGGGCCACCGGCTCGGCGTCGCCGGTAAGCATAACAGTCTTGCGGACTCCGGCAGCCTTCAGCTCCCGGATGGCCTGGGCACTGTGGGGCTTTACCACGTCAGCAATCAGCAGATACCCGGCGTAGCGGCCCTCCAGGGCCACATGGACCACCGTGCCGATCTCCTCCACCGGAGGCACCGGAAGGCCCAGGCTGGCCATGAGCCGGGCGTTGCCGGCAGCCACCGCCTTGCCATCCACCCGGGCGGTGACCCCGTGGCCTCCCAGCTCTTGCACGTCGGTGACCCGGGCGGTGTCCACCTCCCGGCCGTAGGCGGCCTTGATGCTCAGGGAGATGGGGTGCTTGGACCAGCTTTCCGCCAGGGCGGCAGCCTCCAGCAGCTGGGCTTCGGTAACGCCCTGGGCCGGGTGGATACCGGTGACCTGGAAGGTGCCCTGGGTCAGGGTGCCGGTCTTATCAAACACTACCACTCCGGTGCGGGCCAGCTCCTCCAGATAGGTGGAGCCCTTTACCAGGATGCCGCAGGCAGAAGCACCGCCGATGCCCCCAAAAAAGCTCAGAGGGATGGAGATCACCAGGGCACAGGGGCAGCTGATGACCAGGAAGGTCAGGGCACGGTACACCCAGTCCCCAAAACGAGGGGGCTGGCCCAACAGCAGCAGCACCACCGGGGGCAGCAGGGCCAGGGCCAGGGCACCGTAGCACACGGCAGGGGTGTACACCCGGGCAAACCGGGTGATAAAGTTTTCGGTACGGGCTTTTTTCATGCTGGAGTTTTCCACCAGGTCCAGGATCTTGGAAACGGTGGATTCCCCAAACTCCTTGGTGGTGCGGATCTTCAGCAGTCCGGTCATGTTCACGCAGCCGCTGATCACCTGGTCCCCGGCCTTCACGTCCCGGGGCAGGCTCTCGCCGGTGAGGGCAGCGGTGTTCAGGGCCGAAGCACCCTCCAGGATCACCCCGTCAATGGGCACACGCTCGCCGGGCTGCACCAGGATCACAGTGCCTACCTCCACGTCATCGGGGTCCACCTGCTCCAGCTGGCCGTCCTCCCCCTGGATGTTGGCGTAGTCCGGGCGGATGTCCATGAGGCTGGCGATGCTCTGGCGGCTCTTGCCCACGGCGACGCTCTGGAACAGCTCGCCGATCTGGTAAAACAGGATGACGGCGCAGCCCTCCAGGTAATCCCCCAGGGCAAAAGCGCCTACGGTGGCCACTGCCATCAAAAAGCACTCGTCAAAGGGCTGGCGGTTCTTGATGCCTTTTGCGGCTTTCCGGAGCACATCCCAGCCCACCACCAGGTAGGGGATGCAGTACAGGGCCAGTTCCACCGGGGCCGGAAAGTCCGGCAGCAGCTGCAGCACCGCCACCAGGGCCGCTGCGATGAGGATGCGGTACAGGGTCTTTTTTTGTTTTTTGGTCATAGGACATTCTCCTTTTGCAAGCGTTCTGCAAAGCCTTTGGGGGAGCAGTTTCCACCGGTTTTCCCCATTCCACAAGGTTTTGCACCCTTTCCCCCGGGTTTTCCACAGGGTTTTCCCACAAAAAAGGGGCTTATTCCCGTTTCTTTTCGGAGTTTTCCGCAAAGGGTGTTGAAAACCCCGTGGAAACTGTTGAAAACTGGCCGTTTTTTCCACAAAAAAGGGGCTGCCGCATCCGGGCAGCAGCCCCTCTCCTTCTGCCATCAGATGTCAAAGATCTGGCAGTCGTCCTCCACCTTTTTGCAGGCCTGGAGCACCTGCTCCATGGTGGCGTGGGGGTCAGCCCCTTCGGCAAACTCCACCTTCATCTTCTGGGTCATGAAGCTGACGGTAGCCTTTTCCACACCGGCTACGGTGTTGGCGGCGTCCTCCATCTTCTGGGCGCAGTTTGCACAGTCCACTTCGATCTTGTAGGTCTTTTTCATAACGAGTACCAGCCTTTCTGTTTTTACGGGCGGTAAGCCCGGTGGGTCATTCTTCAATGTGGTCCATCCCCATGGAGAGGATGCTGCGTACATGGTCGTCGTCCAGGGCGTAGTAGACGGTCTTGCCTTCCCGGCGGAACCGTACCAGCTTGGAGTCCTTCAGCACCCGCAGCTGGTGGCTCACCGCCGATTGGCTCAGGGCCACGGCGTGGGCGATATCCTGGACGCACAGCTCGTTGTCGTGGAGGGCGTACAGGATCTTGATGCGGGTGGAATCGCCGAATACCCGGAACAGGTCTGCTAGCTCGTACAGCACCTCGTCATCCGGCAGCTCCACCGGCAAAGCCCCTGGCTCGGGCTCCGGGAGGGCGTGTTCTATTCCGGTCATAGGGGGGCCTCCTTTCGGCGTTTTGTTATATGAACGTCTGTTCATGTGTTCATGATAACACCCGGAAAGCCCCCTGTCAAGGCCTTTTGAAGGATTTTTGTGCACCGGCCCAAAATTGCTGAAAAATACCGTAAAACGCAAAAAAGCTGCATTTTTAATTTGCAAAAAGCCTGCGGTTTGGCCCCTGCCGGAGGCCATACGGGAGAAGGCCCGTTCCCCCGGCAGGGGGCCTGCCCCATAAAAATAAGTACGCTTCCTGCGGCAAAAAAAGAAGTCCTGAAAAATTATGCAAAAAATAGTGCAATCCGGTCCATTTTGTGATATCTTATAAAGGCGTGTGAAAAATGATCCACACAACCACGTCCAAAGGACGCAAGAGGAGGAACTGTATATGAAACTGGAATCCGGTATCTGCGGCACCCAGAGCGTTGCCGTTACGGAGGCCAACACCGCCAAGACGATGGGCAGCGGCACCCTGGACGTGTTTGCCACCCCGGCCCTGGTGGCCCTGGCCGAAAAGACCTGCTGGCAGAGCGTGGCCCCGGCCCTGGAAGAAGGGGACGGCACCGTGGGCACCCGGCTGGAGCTGGACCACACGGCCCCCACCCCGGTGGGCATGACCGTTACCTGCCGCAGTGAGCTGGTGGCGGTGGAGGGCCGCAAGCTGACCTTTAAAGTAGAGCTGGAGGACGAGAAGGGCCCTGTGGGGGGCGGCGTCCATGAGCGGTTTGTGATCCACAACGACAAGTTTGCCGCCAAGGCACAGGCCAAAAAGGGCTGAGCCCGGCAGTCTCCAACAAAGCAAGACCCGGCGGATGGAGCAGGCGATTCAGGGGCGGTCGCTTTCTTCGTCCGTTTTTTTCAGCCGCAGCGGCGGCAGGTCCGCCTCCAGCAGCTGCTGTTCGGCCCGGGCCTGCGCCTCCTGCAGCAGACGGGCCGCCTGGACGCTGGCCCGGAACAGCTCCAGGTACAGCGCTTTGTAGTCCGGCACACTCCCACCCCCTTTTTATATGGTGGGGTTAGTCTGCCCCACCCAAGGGGGCAGGATACCTTTGCCCCGGATGTCCCTAAAAACAGGAAGGAAGAATCATGAAAAACAAAAATCTCTCCTGGGTGGGTGCCTTGTTGGTGTTCGCCCTGCTGCTGTGGTGCACAGCAGTGACCCCCGGCAAGATCGCAGATCCTGCCAGCTACACCTGCACGGTGTACAGCACCTTCTTTTCCCTGCTGCCGCCGGTCATCGCCATCGTGCTGGCCCTGAACACCAAGGAGGTGTACACCTCTCTGCTGGTGGGCATTGCCACCGGTGCCCTGCTCTACGCCAACGGCAACCTGGAGCTGGCCATCAACACCCTGTTTTTCCAGGAGGAGGGCGGCATGATCGCCAAACTCTCGGACAGCAGCAATGTGGGCATCCTGGTGTTCCTGGTGATGCTGGGCATCCTGGTGGCCCTGATGAACAAGGCCGGGGGCTCTGCCGCCTTTGGCCGCTGGGCCTCCACCCACATCCACACCCGGGCCGGGGCCCAGCTGGCTACCCTGGTGCTGGGCATACTGATCTTTGTGGATGACTACTTCAACTGCCTTACCGTAGGCTCGGTGATGCGCCCGGTGACGGATCAGCAGAAGGTTTCCCGGGCCAAGCTGGCCTACCTCATCGACTCCACTGCCGCCCCCATCTGCATCATTGCCCCGGTGTCCAGCTGGGCCGCAGCAGTCACCTCCAGCGTGCCGGAGGGGTCGGGCATCAACGGCTTTACCATGTTCCTGCGGACCATCCCCTACAACTACTACGCCCTGCTCACCGTGGTCATGAGCCTGTTCCTGATCTTTACGGGCACCAACTTTGGCAGCATGAAGGTCCACGAGGACAACGCCCTGGCCGGGGATCTGTTTACCACCCCCGACCGCCCCTATGGAAACGACGTGGAGGACGGCGCAGTTGCCGGAGGCCATGTGGTGGACCTGATCGCCCCGGTGCTGGTGCTCATTGCCGCCTGCATCTTTGGCATGATCTACACCGGCGGCTTCTTTGACGGGGTGGATTTTGTCACCGCCTTTGCGGACTGCAACGCCTCCGCAGGCCTGGTCATGGGCAGCAGCATCGCCCTGCTGTTCACCTTTGTGTTCTACCGGGTGCGGCAGGTCATGACCTTCCAGGATTTTGCCGCCTGCATCCCCGAGGGCTTCAAGGCCATGGTAAGCCCCATGCTGATCCTGTCCCTGGCCTGGACCCTCTCCGGCATGACCGGGCTGCTGGGGGCCAAGTATTACGTGGCAGACCTGCTGGGTGGCTCTGCTGCCGCCCTGCAGTACCTGCTGCCGGTGATCATCTTCCTGGTGGCGGTGTTCCTGGCCTTTGCCACCGGCACCTCCTGGGGCACCTTCTCTATCCTGATCCCCATTGTCTGCCACGCCTTCCCGGAGGGGGAGATGCTGGTGGTCTCCATTGCCGCCTGCCTGTCCGGTGCTGTGTGCGGTGATCACTGCTCCCCCATCTCCGATACCACCATCATGGCCTCGGCAGGTGCCCACTGCAGCCATGTGAACCATGTGTCCACCCAGCTGCCCTACGCCATTACCGTGGCCTGCTGCTCTGCGGTGTGCTACCTGATCACCGGCGTGGCTCAGGCAGTGCTGGGCACCCGGGGCAGCCTGATCACCTCCCTGGTGCTGCTGGCGGTGGCCATTGCCCTGGAACTGGTGGTGCTGAACATCATCCGGGTCCGGGTAAACCCCAAGCCGGAGCAGTGACCCAAAAAGTTTCCGCTTTGCGCCGCAGGTAAACTGTGGTATACTGAAAAAAACGGATGGAACGGAGGGACCCTGCCATGCTGGAAACTGCATTCCAGGACGTGTATACCAAATTCAAGCTGCATTTTTACCAGAACGTTTTTCAGCGTTTTGCCACCCGGGAGGCCACCCTTACCACGGTGGAGTCCTTTTGCATGGAGGGCATCATGGCCATGGGGGAGCCCACCATTGCGGAGTTTTCCCGGATGATGCAAATCTCCACCCCCAATGCAGCCTATAAGATCGGCAGCCTGGTAAAAAAGGGCTATGTGGAAAAGATCCAGTCCACCACGGACCGTCGGGAATATTACCTGCGGCCCACCAAAAAGTATATCGAATACTACAACATCAGCTACTCCTACCTGAGCACGGTGGTGGAGCGGGTGCGGAATCGGTTCCCGGCAGAGGATGTGGACAAACTGGAAGGGATGCTTACGGTGATCAGCAACGAGCTGATGCCGGAGCTGGATCTGATAAACAAGACCCGGCAGCGGCTGTCGGAATAAAAAATACGCCCGGGATTCTCCCGGGCGTATTTTTTTGCAGTGCAGCCTTACAGCACCATAAACAGGGTGCCGGCGGTGATGAGGGCGCAGCCCACCAGGTTTTTGGCGGTAAAGGGCTCCTTCAGGATCACAAAGGCCAGGGCCAGGGTGATCACCACGCTGAGCTTGTCCACCGGTACCACCTTGGAGGCAGCCCCGATCTGCAAAGCGTGGTAATAGCACAGCCAGCTGGCCCCGGTGGCCAGGCCCGAAAGGATCAAAAACAGCCAGCTGCGGCGAGAGATCTCCCCCATGCCGCCCTGGGTGCCGGTGAGGAACACCATGCCCCAGCTCATGGCCAGCACCACCACTGTGCGGATGGCGGTGGCCAGGGTGGAATTGACCCCCTCAATGCCGATCTTGGCCAGGATGGAGGTAAGGGCCGCAAACACGGCACTGCCCAAAGCAAATACGAACCACATCGTAAGATACGCCTCCCTTTTTGCCCAGTGTAACACCGCAGCGCCCCCGGCGCAAGGGGACAAGAGCAAAACCGCCGGGCAAGCACTGGCCTGCCCGGCGGTTTTTATCCTCAGCGGTAAAAGGTATCGAAATTTACCTGGCGGTAGAACCGCTGCTGCAGCTGGTCAAAGCTGTCGCAGTTCTGGGCCAGCAGCCACATACTCTTGGTCACCACGGCCTCAATGGTCATATCGTGGGCCTCCAAAAAGCGGAAGCGGTTCTTTACCCGTTTGCCCACCTCGTACACCCCCACATCGCTGCCCTCGTAGGTGACCTGGGTGGTCATGATCAGCACCTTGTGGGTCTGCTCGTAGCTGCCCAGCCCCTGGGCAAAGGCGTCCATGAGGCCCTGGGGGATGCCGCCCACGCCAAAGCTCTCCACGATGACGCAGTCGTAGCGGCGGAAGATCTCCGGGATCAGGTCCGGGGCCATGCCGGGGGTGAGCTTCAGCAAAAACACCCGAGGGTCCAGGGCACGGCCAAACTCCACCGGGCCTGTGGGCCAGGGAGAGGGGATGTACCGCACCAGCCGGTCCCCCTGCACCAGGGCCAGCTCCGGAAAGTTTACCGAGGCAAAGGCGTCGTAGCTGATGGTCTTGTTCTTTTTGGCCCGGGTGCCTGCGATCACATGGCCCCCAAACACCACCATGACCCCTCGGCTGCCGGGGTCGATGGCGCAGATCACGCTGTCACGCAGGTTCTTTTTGGCGTCGGTGATCTCGTTGGAGATGGGCTGCTGGGCTCCGGTAAGGATAATGGGCTTGTCGGCATTCTGGATCAGGTAGGACAGGGCCGCTGCCGAGTAGGCCAGGGTGTCGGTGCCGTGGCAGATGATAAAGCCGTCGTAGAGGGCGTAGTTCTCCTGCACTGCCTTGGCCATCATGAGCCAGTGCTCCTGCCCCAGGTCCGTGCTGTCGATGCTGCACAGGGCCAGGGTCTCGGGGCAGCACAGCTCCTGGAGCTCCGGCAGATGGTCCAGCAGCTCCTGGCTGGAAAGCACCGGCTTCAGGCCCTGCTGGGTGCGGACACTGGCAATGGTGCCCCCGGTGGTGATAAAAAGCAGACGTTGTTTGGACATGGGCAAAAGACCTCCCTGGCAATGGATGGAACGAACTGCCCCAGTATAACACACTCTTTTTGTCTTGAAAAGTGCCCCGTTGCGGCAAAAAATCCTTTTTTGCGACCGGGTCACAGAAACTTTGGCCAAAAGGGTGTATACTAAAGGCATCAATACCGCAGCGGCCCGGCGGCCCTCGCCGCCCTGGGCCGGAAAGAGAGGTCCCCTATGCCTAAGATCCTGATCATCGGCTCCGGCCCTGCCGGAGTATCTGCCGCCTTATACACCGCCCGGGCCGGGGTGGACACCACCGTGCTGACCATGGGTCCCGGGGCCCTGAGCCGGGCCGAGAAGATCGAAAACTACTACGGCCTGGCAGGGCCTGTGTCCGGCGCAGAGCTGGAACGCCAGAGCATCCGCAACGCCCAGCGTCTGGGGGTCCAATTTGTGTCGGCGGAGGCCGTGGGCCTCACCTGGACAGATCAACTCACTGTAGAAACTCTCGGGGGAGATTACACTGGGGACGCTGTGATCCTGGCCACCGGAGCCAGCCGGGCCACCGCTGCGGTGCCGGGGCTGGCCCAGCTGGAGGGCCACGGGGTAAGCTGGTGCGCCACCTGCGACGCCTTTTTCTACCGGGGCCGGGATGTAGCGGTGCTGGGCAGCGGCGAGTATGCCCTCCACGAGGTGCAGGCCTTGCTGCCGGTGGCCAAAAGCGTGGCGCTGCTGACCAACGGTGCCCCCCTGACAGCCCAGTTCCCCCCACAGGTCACCGTTTACCCCCAAAAGGTGGAGGCAGTGCTGGGGCAGCAGACCGTGACCGGGGTGCAGCTGGCCCAGGGGCTGCAACTGCCAGTGGCCGGGGTCTTTGTGGCCCTGGGGGTGGCAGGCAGCACCGCCCTGGCCCGGAAGCTGGGGGCCGCTGTAGAAAACGGCCATGTGGTAGTGGACGAGAACATGGCCACCACGGTGCCGGGCCTTTACGCTGCCGGAGACTGCACCGGAGGGATGCTGCAGGTGGCAAAAGCCGTATATGAGGGGGCTAAGGCCGGGACCCAGGCCGTGAAAGCTCTGCGGAAAGGATGAATCCCATGGAACAATGCTCAGAGAACCGCCAGTGCCTGGCCTGCGCCTTCCCTTTCTGGGACCAGCTGACCCCGGAGGAACAGGAGCTGCTGTGCCGCTACACCCGTCCGGTGCAGTACCCCAAGGGGGCAAGGGTCCACAGCCCTCTGGAAAGCTGTGTGGGCATCTTGCTGCTGCGGACCGGGCAGCTGCGAGCCTACCTGCTGTCGGAGGATGGCCGGGACGTGACCCTGTATCGGCTCTTTGCCCGGGATGTGTGCATCCTGTCGGCCTCCTGCGTCATGGAGGACGTGAACGTGGACCTGTATATCGACGCCGAGGAGGACACCCAGGCTTACTGCATCAGCGCAGGCATCTTCCGCAAGCTGATGCAACAGAACGTGTATGTGCGGTGCTACGCCTACCAGCTGACGGCAGAGCGGTTCTCCGACACCATGTGGACCATGCAGCAGGTGCTGTTTATGAGTGCCGACCGACGGCTGGCCATCTTCCTTACCGACGAGCTGGCCAAAAACGGCGGCGATGAGCTGCGGATGACCCACGACCAGATGGCCAAGTATATGGGCTCTGCCCGGGAAGTGGTGAGCCGGATGCTGAAATACTTTGCCCAGGAGGGCTGGGTGCGGCTGTTCCGGGGCGGCGTCCAGGTGCTGGACAAGAAAAAGCTCCAGGACCTGGCCCGGGGCCAGTAAAAAAGAATAGACCCAACAAAAAGGCCGAGGCGGATGCTACCATCCGTCTCGGCCTTTGCGGCGTTAGGGGAATTTCAGCCCTTGCAGCCCTGTTCTTCCCAATCCCCAAAATCACTGGAATCTGCGATCTTGGTGGGGTCGAACTTGCCGCTCTCGTCCTTGGGAGCCACGGCAGGGCCAGCCTCCACCGGGTTGGGGTTGGGGGCCTCGGGGTCGTACACAGGACGCTCCTGGGCGGTCTCCGGCTGGGAGACCGGCTCCTGGGCGGCAGGAGCCTCCGGGGCTTCAGCGGCAGGAGCCTCCGGGGCTTCAGCGGCAGGGGCCTCCGGAGCTTCGGCGGCCTGGGCCTGGGCGTAGGCTTCGGCGGCCTTTTCAGCCTCCTCGGCGTCCTGCTCAGCTTCCTCCGGGAACTCCACTTCCTCTACATGGAGCGGGTCCTTCTGGTTCAGGATCTTGTCCAGTGCCACGATGGCGGCACCGGTGACGGCCACGGCAGCAGCCGTGCCCAGGATACGGAACAGTGTTTTCATGCCAGAACCTCCTTGCGTTGGGTTGGAAACGTTACGAGAACGTTACGACTTCTTCCAGGGGCTTCTGGGCAGGCTCCACCGACACAGCGGTAAGCACCGGGCCCTTGCCCCGGTAAATGTTGTGGAACTTGTAGCCCACCTTGGCGGTGACGGTGACCCAGCTGCGCTGCTCCAGAGCCTTGTAGCCGTCGTAGCTGCAGGGGAAGCCCACGAACTGGATATCCTGGACGCAGCAGGTCATGGCAAACCGACCGGGCACAAAGCTGTTGCGGCCAGCCCGGTTGGTCTGGCACACCTGGGCCAGGAACCGCACGGTCTTGCCCACATACTTCTGGGGCTCGTCCTGGCAGTCCATGTACCAGATGCCAAAATCGTCGGGCTTCACGTCGATGATATCGGCGTTGAGGTCAAAGGGCAGGGGGTCCGGGATGTCGTCGTAGGCCACGCTGCCGTCCAGGAACTCGTAGGCGATGTCGCACTTCCGGGAGGCCTGGCGCACCAGCTTGTGGAGCTCCTGCCGGGCCTGGTCGTTGTTGACAGCCTCGGCCCGGTTGAACACGATGAGCTCGCTGCGGGCGATCTTGTCCAGCAGCAGGCTCCGCATGGAGTTGTCCCGGGCGTAGGTCAGGGCGGTGGTGCCGTCGGCAGTGGCGATGCACTGGTAGACGATCCAGTTTTCCGGCAGAGCCTCTGCCAGCTCCTGCAGCAGCCACATGCCGTTGTACTCGATGACCACACGGCCTGCGTCGGCCTCCTGGCCCAGCTTGGCCAGGTTCTGGGGGTTCAGCTCTGCCTTATCCTCCAGCACCTTCACCGTCACGCCGGGGAAGGCGAACTTCTTTTCGTTGTATTCTTCCTCCCCTTCCTCGCACACCAGCAGCAGGGTCTTGTCGCCGGAGTCAAAGTTGGGGTCCTCAAAGGTCTCCTGGATAAATTTGGTCTTGCCGCTTTCCAGAAAGCCCACAAACAGGTAGACCGGGATCTCTTTTGCCATAATAAATGGTTGCTCCTTTTATCAATGATAGGCGCCCCCTTGGGGGAGCTGGCAATGCCGTCAGGCATTGACTGAAGGGGTCAGCAGCCGAACAGCTGGGCAATGGCGGCCTCGTCCAGCTTGGAGCCGATGACCACCAGCTTGCCGCCCACGTCGGCACTGCGGCTGCGGACTTCCCACTCGCCGGGCACATAGTCGAACTCCAGCCAGCCGTCGGCACCGCCGTCCACGATGCCCTTAGACCGCAGGATCATGCCGTACTTGCCGGTATCCAGCTGGGTGAGGGCATCTTCCACCTGAGCCTTGGAGAACTTACGGGCAGTCTCCACGCCCCAGCTGGTAAACACCTCGTCGGCGTGGTGGTCGTGGTGATGGTGATGACCGCAGCAGCAATGGCCGTCATGGTCATGATGATGCTCGTGCTCATGTTCGTCATCATCATCGTCATGATCGTGGTGGTGGCCGCAGCAGCAGTGATCCTCGTGGTCATGGTCATGCTCGTCGTGGTCGTGGTGATGATGCTCATGCTCGTCATCATCGTCATCGTCGTCATGATCGTGATGGTGGCCGCAGCAGCAATGATCCTCATGGTCGTGGTCATGATCGTCGTGGTCATGGTGATGATGCTCGTGCTCATCGTCATCGTCATCCTCGTCATGATCATGATGATGGCCGCAGCTGCACACACCGTTCTCATCGTAATGATGGTGGTGATGCTCGTGCTCGTCCTCGTCGTCCTCCTCATGGTCGTGCTCGGCGTTGGCCTGGGCAGCCATGGCAATGAGCTGAGCCTTGAAGTCGTCCTTGGTGGACATGGCCTTCAGGATCTGGTCCCCGGTCAGGTGGTCCCAATCGGTGGTGACGATGGTGGCGGTGGGGTTCTTTTCCCGCAGCAGGGCCACAGCAGCAGCGATCTTTTCCTCGCTGGCGGTCTGGGTGCGGCTCAGCAGGATGCAGCTGGCGTGGCTGATCTGGTCATCGTAGAACTCGCCAAAGTTCTTCATATACATCTTGACCTTGTTGACGTCAGCCACGGTGACAAAGCTGTTCAGCTCCACCTCCAGGTGCTCGGCCACGCCCTCCACGGCACGGGTCACGTCGCTGAGCTTGCCTACGCCGGAGGGCTCGATGACGATGCGGTCCGGGTGATACTGCTCCACCACCTGCTCCAGAGCGGTGCGGAAATCGCCCACCAGAGAGCAGCAGATGCAGCCGGCGTTCAGCTCGTTGATGCGGATGCCGCTTTCCTTCAAAAAGCCGCCGTCAATGCCGATCTCGCCAAACTCGTTCTCGATCAGCACCACCTGCTGGCCGGCAAAGGACTCCCGGATGAGCTTTTTGATCAGCGTGGTCTTGCCGGCCCCCAGGAAGCCGGAAAAAATATCGATCTTGGTCATAATTTAAAATGCCTCTTTCTTTGTTAGCAAACAGAGCCGCAAAGTGCTGGCTCGAAGGATCTTACATTCTTATTATAGCAAGGCTGTCAATGGGAAAAGGGCCTTTTTCAAGAAAAAAATGTAACTTTTTTTGCAATTTGGTTGCGTTTTTGGGTTTTGGGTCCAAAAGAACGGCCGGGCAGGCCCCTTCTGGCATCGCCTGACGGCAACTCACCCCTTCCGTCATCGCCTGCGGCGATGCCACCCGCTCCCCACTCTGTCGCTAATGCGACATCTCTCCCCGGCCGGGGAGAGTCTGTCCAAGGGGACGGCTTTTGGCGGTGGCGGCAAAGTTTCCGGCGCAGCGCAAAGGCGTCCCCTTGGGGGAGCTGGCGAACGTAGTGAGCCTGAGGGGGTATTCCCCACAAGCGGCGCACATTCCAAATCGTCCGCTCCTGCATTGCATTCTGGGCACCGGAATGATACAATAAGCAGGAGCAAACCACCGCCGCCGGAGGTTTTTTTCCGGCAAAGACAGAAAGAGGGCTTTTTTATGAGCATGAATACGGTTCCCGAGCGTCTGGCCGCCCTGCGTGCCGCCATGGAGGCAAATGGGGTGGATGTGTACCTGATCCCTGTGGGAGACCCCCACGCCAGCGAGTACCTGCCGGACCACTACACTTCCCTGACCTACTTCTCCGGTTTCCACGGCGAAAACTCCAACTTTGTGGTCACCAAGACCCAGAGTGCTGTTTGGGCCGACGGCCGGTACTTTGTGCAGGCAGAAAAAGAGATCGCCGGCACCGAGATCCAGCTGATGCGGATGGGGGAGCCGGGGGTGCCTACGGCAGAGGAATTCTGCGGCCAGGTGCTGCCGGAAAACGGCACCCTGGGCCTGTGCGGCCTTACCGCCAGCTGCGCCCTGGTCAATGGGGTCAAAAAGGCTCTGGAGCCCAAGCACGGCACCATCAAGACCCTGTTCCTGGAGGATGAGTTGTGGACCGAGGGCCGCCCGGCCCGGCCCGAGACCCCGGCCTGGATCCTGCCCAAGGAATATGCCGGCTTCTCCCCGGCTGAAAAGCTGGACCAGCTCCGTGGCAAGCTGAAGGAGCTGGGCTGCACCGCCCAGCTGGTGGGCAAGCTGGACAACCTGGCCTGGCTGCTGAACCTCCGTGCCATGGATATCGAGTGCACCCCCTACGCCATGGGCTACTGCTATGTGACCCCGGACCGTGCCGTGCTGTTTATCAACACTGCCCGGGTGACCCCGGAGGCTCGGGCTGAGCTGGAGGCCAACGGCGTGACTCTGGCAGAGTACGACGACGTGCTGGAGACCCTGGCCGCCGAGACCCAGCCCCAGACGGTGCTGGCCGACAGCGGTTCGGTGAACTACGCTGTGTACCAGGTGCTGGAAAATAACCCGGCCCTCACCGTAAAGGACGCCGCCGACCCCCTGCTGCCCATGAAGGGCGTGAAGAACCCGGTGGAGCTGGCCCACAATAAGGAAGCCCACCTCCGGGATGCCGTGGCTATGGTGCGGTTCCAGATGGAGCTGGAGCAGCGGCTGGCTGCCGGGGAGGAGCTGACGGAGCTGACGGTGGACGAGATCCTCCACAAGTACCGCTCCGCCACCGATAAGTTTATTGTGGAGAGCTTTGGCACCATTGCAGCCTACGGCGGCAATGCAGCCATGATGCACTACCACGCCACCCCGGAAAACCACGCCAAGCTCCAGCGCAAGGGCTTTTTGTTGGTGGACAGCGGTGCCACCTACATGGACGGCACCACCGACATCACCCGTACCTATCCCCTGGGTGAGCTGACGGAGGAGGAGCGGAAGTTCTACACCTGGACCCTCCAGTGCCATATCGACATTGCCAAGGCCGTGTGGCTGGACTACTGCGAGTGCAAGATGATCGACACCATTGCCCGTGAGCCCCTGTGGCGTCACCTGATCAACTACCGCTGCGGCACCGGCCACAGCGTCAGCTTTGTGGGCAATGTGCACGAGGGCCCCCACGCCCTCAACGGCCGCAACACCACCCTCATGCGCCCGGGCATGGTGGTCACCGATGAGCCCGGTGTCTACGAGACCGACCTGGTGGGCATCCGCATCGAGAACGAGCTGGTGTGCGTCCACAAGGCCGACAACCAGTACGGCACCTTCCTGGCCTTTGAGCCCATCACCTTTGTGCCCATTGCCACCTCTCCCCTGGTGCCCGGCGTGCTGACCAAGGATCAGCTGGATTGGCTGAACAACTACCACCGCCAGGTCTTTGAAAAGCTGGCTCCTCGCCTCAACGAGGAGGAGCGGGACTGGCTGGCGAAAAAGTGCGCTGCCATTGGCTGCTAACGGCTTGAAAACCCTATAAAAAAGGCGGGAAGTCTGCCGGAGCCTGCTGGCTGCCGGGGGCTTCCCGCTTTTGGATAAAGGGTCTTATGCTTGGTGATGGTGGTGGGGGCTGCTCCGGTGCTCCTTCCGCTCAGCAGTGTGGGTCTGGGCGTCCTCCTTGGCGGTTTTCCAGTAGGCCTTGGCCTCCTCGATGACCTTCCGGAAGGGGCCGGAGGGGTAGGTGCTCTCGGCAATGTCCACCAGGAACTTGTACAGCTGGGGCCGCACCTCCTCGTAGATGCCAAGCCGGGTGTACAGCTCGGTGTAGTAGTGGAACACCTGGATCTTGTTCTGCACCAGGGAGGCGGCGTTGATCTGGGTGTGGCAGATGCTCTGGGGGTTCTGGACGTAGTAATACCCTGCCTCCGGGATGGACACCAGCACATCGGCGTACTCCAGGTACTGCATATTGAACACCAGGTCCTCAGCCCACCGTACCTCGCTGGTAAACTGGATCTGGTGGTCCACCAGCAGGTCCCGGCGGTACAGCTTGTTCCACAGCACTCCGTAAAAATAAGAGGCAGGCTTGTCCATCAGATGCCGGGCAAACTCGTCCTTGGTGTAGACCCCGGCAGGCAGAAAGCCGTACTCCCGTACCTCCGGGGGCCGGGCCACAGTCATGACCCCCAGCTCGTCCTGGAGCTTGTCCAGCACCTGTTCCGGTTTGCTGGCCCCGGCAGGGATCACCATTTTGTAGGGAGCGATCACAAAGTCTGCCTGGTGCTGCAGGGCGGCCTCCACCAGATGCTGGGTGAAGTCCGGGTCCAGGTAGTCATCGCTGTCCACAAACTGCACATACTGGCCCCCGGCCAGCTTCAGGCCCAGGTTCCGGGTGTCGGACACGCCGGAGTTGGCTTTGTCCACCAGGATCACCCGGGGGTCCCGGCTGCGGTAGGCCTCGCACACCGGCAGGCTCTGATCCTTGGAGCCATCGTTCAGCACGATGACCTCGATGTTCCGCCAGGTCTGGGCCAGGATGCTGTCCAGGCAGCGTGCAATGTGGTTCTGGGCGTTGTACACCGGCAGAATGATGCTGACGAGAGGGGTTGTCATAGCGGTGTCTCCTTTACTGTTTGATCACTTCCATCATACCCCCACTGGCAAAAAATTGCAAGAGCAGTGGGGCCGTTGCAAGGAGGGAAATCCTTTTGATCTTTCACATTGCGGTATGCAGCCCTGACCCCGGGCTCCGGGCCGGGCTGGAACGCCAGTGCATGGAATATTTTGCCCGTCGGGAGGATGCCTGCATCGTGGTCCACCTGCCCTCGGCCCAGGCTCTGCTGAGCCGGGACGCTGAGGGGGAGCGGTATGAACTGTACCTGCTGGAGCTTTCCCCGGCGGCAGTACCGCCGGAGCTGGCCGCCGCCGGGGAGCTGCGCCGCCGGGGCCGCCGGACCCCCCTGGCCTTTGTGGCCCGGACCCCGGCCCATGCCTACAGTGCCTACCGGGTGGAGGCCCTGCAATATCTGCTGCTGCCGGTGCGGCAGCGAGAGATCTCGGCCCTGCTGGACCGGGCTACCGAGCCGGAATACGGCCCGGCCCTGGGGGTGAACACCGCCCAAGGCCTGCGGCGGCTGGCCTACAGCCGCATCGAGTACCTGGAGTGCACCCACCATGTGGTGCATTTCCACCTGACCAGCGGCGAGGACGTGGCCTCTTTGTCCCTCCGGGTGCCCTTTTCCACCGTGGCGGCTCCCCTGCTGGCAGATGGCCGGTTCTGGCAGCCCCATCGTTCCTATGTGGTGAACCTGGCAGAGGCAGAGCTGCTGGCCCCCGGAGAGCTGCGGATGCACAGTGGTGCCCGCATCTCCATCCCCCGGGGCCGGGAGGCCGCCCTGCGAGAGGCCCTGGGCCGCTTTGGCCGGGCCGGGCAGTAACAGCTACCTTCTGAATCAAAGAACCCCCTGCCGGGGTCCCGTTTCCGGGTCCGGCAGGGGGTTCTTTTGGGGTTGGGTCAAAGGTCTGTCCAGTCCAGGGTGGTCCAGTCCGGCAGGTACTGGTCACAGACCTGCTGCAGGGCCGGGTTCCCGGTGGGGTCCTGGATGCCCACCACCGTAAAACCGGCGTTGTGGGCGGTGGCGGCGGCATAAAGGCTGTCCTCGCCGACGGCAGCCTGGGCCGGGTCGGCACCCCCCAGCCGATGGAGGCACTCAAAAAACACCTCCGGGCGGCTCTTGTGCAAAGGGCCCTGGGCCTCTACGATAAAGCTGAAGTAGTCCAGCACCCCCAGCCGCTGCAGCACCGCCCGGCACTGGGGGGTCCAGGTGTTGGAGCAGATGCACATCCTGGCCCCCTGGGCCTGGAGCCGGGCCAGGGTGGTGCGGACCCCGGGCTTCAGCTCCACGGTGTCGTAGAGCTGGGCAATGACCTGCCGCATCACTTCGTTGTAGTTCTCCTCCGTCAGGGGCAGGTCGTAGGTCTCGATTAAGTACCGGGCCCCGTCGGCCATGCCCATGGTCAGCAGGGTGCTTTCCAGGTCCGTCTGGGGGCTGCGGCCATAGCGTTCCAGCAGGGCCAGAGGGGCACGCCGCCACACCGCCGTCATGCTGTCGGTAAGGGTGCCGTCCATATCAAAGATCCATTGCTTGCAGCGCATGGAAGTTCCTCCTGTCGATTTTTGATTCCCGTTCAGTATACCATGGATCTTTGCTGCAAAAAAGCCGTGTAGTTGCAAAAAACGGGGAGAAATTTTCTCAAAAATATGGTATACTTGGAAAAAACCGGGGCCCAGCCCCGGCAGCAAGGGGGAGGCAGCAAGGATGGACACAAAAACTACGCCGCAAAAGGCACTGGTGCTGGCTGGCGGCGGAGCCCGGGGCAGCTACCAGGTGGGCGTCTGGCGGGCCCTGATGGAGCTGGACTGGCACCCCCAGATCATTACCGGCACCAGCGTAGGCAGCCTGAACGGGGCCATGTTCGTGCTGGACCAATACGAGACCGCCCGGGATATGTGGCTCACCATCCGCAGCAAGGACGTGATGGAACTGCCGGAAGAAAACGCCGACCTGTCTGCCCTCCACGCCTTTCTGCGGCAGGTGGTCAAGGCCGGGGGCATGGATGTGTCCCCCCTGGAGGACATCGTGGACCGGGTGCTGCAAGAGGAGGCCCTGCGCCGGGCCGAGATCCGGTTCGGGCTGGTCACGGTGGAGCAGCGTGGTCTGCGGCCCCGGGAGCTGACGTTGGAGGAGATCCCAGAAGGCCAGGTGAAGGATTACCTCATGGCCTCGGCAGCCTGCTTCCCGGCGCTGCGTGCCCGGGAGATCGACGGGGTCAAGTTCCTGGACGGCGGCTACAGCGATAATATGCCTACGGGCCTTGCCAAGCGCATGGGGGCAGACCAGCTGGTGTGCGTGGACCTGGAAGGGGTGGGCATCACCCGGCCCAACCTGACGGGGCTGCCCACCACCCTGATCCGCAGCTACTGGGAGCTGGGGGATATCCTCCACTTTGACCCGGACACCGCACGCCGGAACATAGAGCTGGGCTACCACGACACCCTCCGGGCCTTTGGACGGCTGCGAGGCTGCGCCTACGCCGTGGACAGCGGCCAGGAAAGCAGTGCCGATGCAGCAGCGTTCCGCACCCGGTTCGACGCTGTGCGGCGGCTGGTGCAGGAAAAATACCCGGTGACCCTGACGGCCGACGCCGCCCTGCGGTTTGCCCGGATGAAGGACCTGGATCTGGCTCCCCTGGAGGCGGCGGCAGAGGATGCCGGGGTGGACCCGGCCCCCTACTACACCACCCGTTCCCTGGGGCAGGCATTTTTGGAGCATTGTGACCGGGAGCGCATGGAGCGGTTCGCTCCCCTGTTTGCTGGCAACAGCAGTGCTGCCCAGGCCGCCCTGGCGGCCCTGCTGCCCAACACGTTCCTGCAGGCACTGGTCTACTGGACCCTGACGGTGTCTGCTTTGCCGGAGGTGACAGAACATGAAAGTATGTAAAGGAGCCACCGTTTCCCCAGGCCTGGTGCTGGGGCAGGTGAGCCGATTGGAGCGTCATGTGGAGGTGTTCAGCACCGGGCCCTTTAACCCGGAGCGAGAGCTGGAACAGCTGGCCACTGCGGTGCGGACGGCCCAGAACGAGCTGGACTCCATGGCAGAGGGGGCTGCCGCCACCGAACAGGCCATCCTCCAGTTCCAGAGCATGATGCTGGACGACGAGGGCATGATGAACGAGGTGCGGTTCTGCATCAACGCCGGCATCAGTGCCGCCGCCGCCATGGATAAGGTGGGCCAGCGGTACGCCGACCAGCTGGCCAACATGAAGGATAACCCCTACCTGCAGCTCCGCAGCGTGGATATCCTGGACGCCAGCCGCCGGGTGGTGAACATCCTGGGCAACCGGCCCCGGATGTGGCTGGCCCTGGACCACCCGGTGATCCTGGCGGCAGACCGCCTGATGCCCACGGACCTGTTCAGTGTGCCTTCGGGCATGATCCTGGGGGTCATTACTGCCGAGGGCAGCGGCCAGAGCCACGCCGCCATTATTGCCCGGGCCATGAACATCCCGGGCATCGTGCAGGTGGGCCGGGATTTTCTGGACGACTGCGACGGCCGCACGGTGATCCTGGACGCCACCAAGGGGGAATGCATCCTGGACCCGGACGTGGCAGCCCGGCAGCAGGCCGAAAACCGCATCTGTGAGCTCCAGCGGGAGAACCAGGAGCTCCGGGCCCTGACCAGCCAGCCCTGCGTGACCCGGGACGGCCAGGCCTTTGAGCTGCTGGCCAACTGCTTTGGCCCGGAAGATATCGAGACCGCCCTGCTGTCCGGTGCCCAGGGAGTGGGCTTGCTGCGGAGCAGCTACATGATGCTGCCGGGCCGCATCCTGGACGAGCAGGAACAGTTCTATTTTTACTGCTCCTGCCTGGCAGCGGCCCAGGGCTGCCCGGTAACGGTACGGACCTTTGATTTTGGGGCCGACCGCACCATGGCCGACGCCTACCAAGGGGTGGTGTCCTCCAAACTGGGGCTCCGGGGCATCCGCAACAGCCTGCGGCAGCCCCGACAGTTCGAGACCCAGATCTGTGCCCTGATGCGGGCCGCCGCCCGGGGCCCCCTGCGTGTGATGCTCCCCATGGTCACCGACGTGGAGGACTGGGACGCCGCCATGCACATCGTGGAGCGGTGCCGCCAGAACCTCCGGGAGCGAGGGGTGCCCTTTAACGAGAACACCTCCTTTGGGGTCATGCTCAGCGTACCGGCTGCCTGCCTGACCGCAGAGCAGTTCGTGGAGCACGGCTGCAACTTTTTGGTCATTGGCACCAACGACCTGACCCAGTACACCCATGCGGCAGACCGGGAACTGGCCTGTGCCGAGCGGTACTACCGCCCTGCCAGCCTTGCCATGCAAAAGCTCATTGCCATGGTGCTGGAGGCTGCAAAGGCCCGGCAGGTGCCGGTGACCATCTGCGGCCTGGCAGTGGGCAACCCGGCCAACACGGTGCAGTATCTGCAGCTGGGCCTGCGGAGCTTCTCGGTGAGCCCCCAGAACCTTTTGAAGGTGAAGAAAGCTCTGCTGGAAGCAGAGAGCAAATAAAAACAGGGGCTGCTGCACGCTGTGCAGCAGCCCCCCTTTGTTTGGGGAACCTGCCGTGCATTTTGCGGAATGCACAGCAGGAGAAGATGGCTTTTAAAAATGGTTTCTCAGTTCATGCGGCGGTTCTTGCGGTCCAGCACAAAACCTGCGGCCAGCAGGAACATGCCGCTGAGGGCAGTGGCCACCACCGCCAGCCAGTTTGCACCGGTCTGGGGCAGAACAGCGGGAGCAGCAGTGGAAGCAGCGGCAGCGGCTTCCGGCTCTGCATTCTGCGCCACGTTCTGTGCGGCAGCAGTGTCAGCGGTGGTGTCTGTGGCGAGCGTGTCAGCCGGTGCAGTGCCGTCCTGTGCAGGGGTATCCGGGGTCACAGGGGCCGGGGTGGTGCCCTCCGGCTGTTTGGGGGTATCCGGCTTGTTGGGCGTATCCGGGGTATTGCCGCCCGGCACGTCCGGGTCGGTGGTGTCCGGTTCACTGGGTTCCGGGGTCAGTTTGGGCAGCACCACACGCTTGGTCTGGCCGCACTTGTCAATGCTGCAGATGCAGTCTGCATAGCCGTCCTCTTCCAGCGTGGGCTTCTTGTACTCACCCTCCGGGCTCAGCTTCCAGTCGTGCAGGTCCTCGTCCTTCAGCTTGCTGGTGTCAATGCTGGGGTTCTCGTCCATGTACTTGCGGTTGTGGACGACCTTGTAGAGGTCACCTTTGTCTTTGTCGGAGAGGGTGTGCTTCGGTTTGGGGACATTGCCCTGCCAGAACGGAGTGGCATGAAATGCATCAGGATCAAGTGTTGTGGGCTCATTAAAAGTGCCATCGCTCAAAGGAGTGTTGCGGTAGAAATTGATGATAGCGGCATTGTCTTCGCCCAGATTGGAAGAGCCATCCTCGTTGTATTCTGCGGCCTCAGATGGGTTGGTACTAATATATTTTTGTGTAGAAAGGTCGTAATCATCGGCGGTGCCAATTAAAGATGAGGAGTCACTGCTGGTCCTGTAGGCGTTTACGGTCGTTTTTCCGGTAGAGCTGTTGATCGTAACGTCCAAATTGCCATGAAGTGTGCCAATAGCGGGTGTGGAGTCCTTGCTACAGGTGACGGCATTTACTGTTCCACCGGTAATATTGATCACAGTGGAGGTGCGTCCCATACCATGAGAGCCTATACCGTCAGCGCCAGAACCGGCGCCGATGGCAACACCATGACTAACGGCAGTAACGGCAGCATTATCTTCGATGTTAACCGTAGCAGAAGAAAGGTAACTGCCAATGGCTGCTGGGGATCCTGGAAAGCCTAAGGCTTCGGCGTTTACCGATGCATTACCAGAAATTGTGACAGTGACTTTACCAGAATCACTCTCACCGCCACCGATGGCACAGCCATCTTCGCTAGCAGCATCCACAGTGGCATGATCGGTGATGGTAATATCACTGTTGCCTCTCGAGTTAGCACCGGATCCAATGGCAGCACCATCGCTTCCAAAGGCGGTAACATCTGCATTGCCCTCAATGCGGATATTTGATGCATTTCCATATTGACCGCCGCCGATACCGGCGCCGCCGTAACTACCGCCGCTGGCAGTGATCTTACCGCCGGTGATGGTAATGTTGGAAGTACTGGCATAAACCTTGTCATTGTCAGGGGAATATACGCCGTAATGTGAGCCGCCGCCGATACCGGCAGCTCTATAGCAGCCGCCTGCCAGCAGCTCGCCAGTGTCCCCGTCAACGGTATTTCCGTTTTTGTCAGAACCATCATCATTCTTATCGTCCTTGATGGTCAGGGTGCCGGTGCCGTTCTTATCCGCTTTTTCGATGGCTGCGTGATATGCGTTTCCGCTGAGAACGGTGTTGTCGCCGTTCAGTTCAAGGCAGGTGTCGCCATCGCCCTTGATCTCGATGGGGGCCGACTTGCTGTTATCCCAACTGCGCTCCGTCTCAATGTGCACATCCTGCAGGGTCACATTGGCGATGTCGCCCTTATTTTCGGCGGTAATGGTGACGGTGTTGGAAGTGGTCTCGGTCTCGCCGGTGGTCTCGTCTTTGGTAGTCAGGACGATGTCGGGATCATTGATGTCACGAATATCTTCTCCATTGTCATCCTTCACGCAGAGGTCTTTGTCCTTATCCGCCCACTGGGTGATGGACTGGCTACCATCTTTGGCCACGATCTCCACACTGCCTTTTGTTACATCGTAGGTATCCGCAAAGGCTGCTGTGGCGATGGACGAGACCATGGCCATCAGAGCCGCTGTGGACAGCACCCGCAAGGCAAGCTGTTGTTTCACGTTTTTCCGCATTGCAAAAACCCTCCAAACAAAAAACTTGCAGAGACGTAAACGTTACCGGGAGCGATGCCGAAAACCGGCAAAACCCGGGATTTCAGGGCAGAAAATCACATGGCTGTGCATTTTCATGCCCGGCGTCTCTTTGCGACGCAAGTATAGTGCTGTGCCGTGGAGAATGTCAAGACAAAATGTTGAATTTTCGGGGGGGGTAGCAATTTTGTGGAATGAGCACAAAAACAGCCGAAAATTTGCAACAGAATGACAGGGCAAACCTGTACAAAAATCCGGGAGATCGTTATACGGGGCAAAAAATAAAAAATGGGCCCGGGAAAGCCCCCAGACTTTCCCGAACCCGTGGGTCGGAATTTTTCTTTGATGGAAGGTGCGCCGCTCGCCGGAGCCCCGGTTATTCCAGATTGCCCGTCAGGGTCATCACAGCAGACAGCACTGCCAGGGGGGCTGTCTCGCACCGGAGGATCCGGGGGCCCAGGCCCACGGTCTTGGCCCCGGCCTGGGCAGCCATCTGGGCCTCCTCCGGGGCAAAGCCTCCCTCGGCCCCGGTGATAATGGCGATCTTCTGCCGCCGGCTTTCCGGGGCCGGGGTCTGGGCCAGCAGCTGGCGCAGGGGCGCACCGCCGCATTCGTAGCAGAACAGCACCAGGTCATACTGGTCAAAGGTGCGGCACACGGCCCCGAAGTTGGGCAGCGGCAGGGCCACGTCCGGCAGCACCCCCCGGCCGCACTGCTTGGCGGCCTCCAGGGCAATGCGGTTGTAGCGTTCGTTCTTCTGTTCCTCTTTTTTGGGGGCAGCCACGCAGTACCGGCTGAAGAAGGGCACCACATGGGCGGCCCCCAGCTCCACCCCGTGTTTGATGATCTGTTCCAATTTATCCTGCTTGGGGTAGCCCGCCAGCAGGGTGACCTCCACGGTGGGCTCGGCGGCACTGGGGTACCCCGGCTCCACCGAGAATTCCACGCAGTCATCCCCGAAGCCGGTGATGGTGGCGGTGTATTCCAGGGCGTTGCCGTCGCAAAGGATCACGGTATCCCCCAGTTTGGCCCGCATCACCCGGGCCAGGTGGTGGGCATCGGCCCCCCGGAGGGTGGCAGTGCCCTCTGCAATCTCAGTGGTAAAATAACGGTGCGGCATACTGTGCGTTCCTTTTCTTATGAGATGGTTCCTATAGAAAGGCTTCCCCCGGTCGGGGGAAGCTGTCACCGCAGGTGACTGATGAGGGTGCATCTTCAGCTGCTGTTTGCAGGAAATTACCCCTCATCCGGCGCTGCACGCCACCTTCCCCCCAAGGGGGGAAGGCTTATGCGGTCATTGTATCTTCGAAATATCAGGCCTTCTGGCAGATGATGCACTCCCAGCCACGCTTTTCCTTCACCTCTACCACGGCAAGGCCTGCGGCTTCCAGGCCTGCCAGCACCTCGTCCTTGCGGCTGTCGATGATGCCGCTGGCAATAAAGGTGGCCCCCGGGGCCATCAGGCCGGGCACAGCCGGGGCCAGGCTCAAAATGGCGTTGGCCACGATGTTGGCGGTGATCAGGTCGTACTGGCCGCTGGCCTGGTCCGACAGGTCGCCCACCAGTACGGTCAGCTTATCCTGCACGCCGTTCAGGGCAGCGTTCTCCCCAGCGGTGCGGACCGCCACCGGGTCGATGTCCACGCCCTCGGCCACGGCGGCACCCAGCTTCAGGGCTGCAATGGCCAGGATGCCGCTGCCGGTGCCGATATCCAGCACACGCTCGCCGCCCTGCACCCGCTGGTCCAGGGCCTCCAGGCACAGGCTGGTGGTCTCGTGGCCGCCGGTGCCAAAGGCCAGGCCCGGGTCCAGCACCAGCTTTACCCGGGGGGTGTCATACTGCTGCCAGGAGGGCACCACAGCCAGCCGCTGGCCGATCTCCAGGGGGTGGTAATACTTGCGCCAGCCGTTCTGCCAGTCCTCCTGCTCTACCCCCTGGGTCTCCACGGTGTAGGCAATGCCGGCGGCCTCCATCCGGGCAGCGATGAGGGCCAGGGTCTCCACAGGGGAAGCCTCCGGCTCCAGGTACAGGTGGATGATCACCGTATCCCGGGGCTTGTCCAGCAGCTCCTGCTCGATCAGGTCCACATGGGCGATCTCGGCCACCTGCTGCTCGATATCGCTGTAATCCTCAATATAAATGCCGCCCTCGGCGATCATGGTGGCAACGGCCTCGGCGTTGTCAGCGTCGGCCTTGGCCACGGTCAGGCGGATGTCGGTCCATTCCATAAATAGAAACCTCCTTTGGGTCCGTTGGGTCTACATAAGAGTATAGTACCCGATTCCTGCCGGGGATGCAAGTCTTTGCCGGGAAAAAGCCGCTCAAGGGGCCGGAGAGGCCTTTCCATGGCTTTCCTTTTGGGCAAAAGTATGTTAGAATTTATAAAGAGAATCCGGCAGCCTGAAAGGGCCCGGCTCCCTGTACCACAGTGAAAGGAACCCCTACCCATGATAACAGCCTATACCTGGCGGAAGCTCACCGCCCAAGAACTGACGGACGTGTACCGGAACGAGATGCGCCGGGATTTTCCTGCCGGGGAGCTGAAGCCCCTGAGCATGATCCTGGCCAGCGAGGCAGAGGGGACGGCCCATACCTGGGGCGTTTTTGACGGCCAGAAGCTGGCGGCCTATCTGCTGATGGTGCAGCCCCAGGGGGTGGCCGTAAGCCAGCTGGACTACTTTGCGGTGGTGCCGGAATACCGGGCCAAGGGCATTGGGGCCCAGCTGCTGGCCCAGCTGCCCCAGCAGGAGGCAGCAGCCGACGCCATCCTTATTGAAGCGGAGATCCCGGAGAAGGCAGAGGATGCCGCCATGGCAAAACGCCGCTTGGGCTTTTACGCCCGGTGCGGCGCCCGGGACACCGGGTATACCGAGCATCTGTTTGACGCCTGGTTCCACATTCTGGTGATGCCCTGCCCGGGCCGCCCCCTGCTGGAGGACCAGCTGGCGGTGGATGCCCTGGTAAGCTGCTACAAGCGCACCATCAGCGAGAGCCAGTGGCGCAAGTATGTGCAGTTCTATCCCCCGGAGGGGGGCCTGCGCCTGTAAGGGAGACCCCGGCGCAGGGATGCAAAGGTGAAACAGCAATTGCTGAAAAGGAGGTTTTCTTATGACAACAAAAATGACTCGGCGCACATTTCTGAAGGGGGCTGCGGCTGCTGCGGCAGCAGTGTCCCTGTCCGGCCTGCTGACGGGCTGCGGCGGCGGTGGCCAGGAGCTGCCTGAAAACGAGATCCAGATCGGCGCATATACCGTAAAGGTGTATGGCCTGGATGTGGACCGGGGCACGGAGATGAACCCGGCCGGTGCCATCCTGGGCAAGGTGAAGCTGCAGTTTGCAGACGGCGGCGGCAACTGGCAGACCATGAGATATGATGGGATGTTCAACGCAACCGTCAATGGACAAGCTCTGACCCAGGTGGCCCCCACCGGAAAGTTTACCGTGACCGATTCCATGGGCGGAAAGCTGCACAGCACGGTGGAGCAGGAGCTGCGGCTCAGCTTCCCCAACGAGGGCTGGCGTTACCTGTACCAGAACGGTGCAGTGGCAGTGCTGAACATCAAGATCAACGGCGTGACCGGAACGCTGTACCTGGTAAAACGGGACGGCAGATACGTTGCCACCAAGATCAAACCCATGAACTGATAAAAAACCTTTTGCCCCGGGCATTCTGGAAAGAGTGCCCGGGGCTTTTTGTCGTTCTGCCCAGGGGCAGAAGGGTGGGTTTGGGCAGTTTTTCCGGCAATGTAAAGAAAGGTGCTATGGTTTTCACCGCCAGTTTACAAATTCCTTGCAAAGGCCCGGCTCAGCCCCCAAAGATTTACCTGCATTTTGCCCTGCCATGGTCGAAGAAATGCTGCCAGTGGGATACAATAGAGCCGTTCCCAAGGAAAACACAAACACAACATAAATTGCTGCCGGGCGGCTGCCCGGCCTTGTCTGGAGGATCATCGCTATGAAAAAGATCACTCGTCGTTCGTTCCTGGCTGTTTGTGGTGCAGCAGCTGCTGCCGCTGCCCTCACCGCCTGCGGCGGCTCCGCTTCTTCCGCTTCCACCGCCGCTTCCTCTGTGGCTTCTGCCGCTTCTTCCACTGCCGAGAAGGCAGCTGGTACCCTCAGCGGCAATGTGGCCACCGGCGGTTCTACCTCTATGAAGAACGTCATCGCCGCCCTCACCGAAGGCTTTGCTGAGGTGGAGCCCGGCGTTACCGTCAGCTATGACCCCACCGGTTCCGGCGCAGGCATCACCGGTGCCACCGATAAGACCCTGGACATCGGCCTGTCCTCTCGTGCCCTGAAGGAGGACGAGAAGAACGCCGTGGAGGGCACCACCGTGGCCCTGGACGGCATTGCCATCATCGTGAACAAGGACAGCAAGGTGGCTGACCTGACCGTGGACCAGCTGAAGCAGATGTTCACTGGCGAAATCACCAACTGGAAGGATGTGGGCGGCGACGACGGCGAGATCGTGCTGGTGGGCCGTGAGGCTGGTTCCGGCACCCGTGACGGCTTTGAGAGCATCGTGGAGGTGAAGGACAGCTGCAAGTACGCCCAGGAGCTGACCGCCACCGGTGCTGTCATCAGTGCGGTGGAGGCCAACCCCCTGGCCATCGGCTACGCTTCTCTGTCTGCGGTAGGCGACACTGTGGCTATGGTCACGGTGGAAGGCGTGGAGTGCAGCGAGGACACCGTGAAGGACGGCAGCTACAAGATCCAGCGTCCCTTCGTGTTCGTTACCAACAAGAGCGTGGCCCTGTCTGAGCAGGCCCAGGCCTTTGTGGACTTTGCCACCAGCAAGGACGCCGCAGACCTGATCCGCACCGCCGGTGCCGTGCCTGTGAACGAGTAAGCTGGCCTTCCCCCAAACCCTGAATAGGAGTTCCGCACCGGCCTGCCGGAGATGGCTGGGTCGGTGCGGCTTTTTATAGGATCGTGCTATGAATAACAAAACCTCTTTTCTCCGCCCCGTCCAGCTGCCCCGGACCCCGGCAGAGTGGCTGGAAGCCGTGATGAACTTTTTGTTCTTCCTTTGTGGGATGCTGGCGGTGGGCTGCGTGGTGCTCATTTCGGTGTACATGGTGGTCTCCGGCGTTCCGGCCATCCACAAGATCGGCCCCCTGCCCTTCCTCTTTGGCACCAAGTGGGCCTCCACTGCGGCCCAGCCCCTGTTTGGCATCCTGCCCTTTATCCTGTCCAGCGTCTACGGCACCCTGGGGGCCACCCTCATCGGTGTGCCGGTGGGCCTGCTGACGGCGGTGTTCCTTTCCAAGGCCGCCGGGCCCCGGGTCCGTGACGTGGTGGTCACTGCCATCGAGCTGCTGTCCGGCATCCCCAGCGTGGTGTTCGGCCTGCTGGGCATGCAGGTGTTGGTGCCTGCGGTGGCCAAGGTCTTCGGCAAGGCCTCCGGTGCCTGCCTGCTCAGTGCCATCGTGGTGCTTTCCATTATGATCCTGCCCAGCATCGTGTCGGTGTCGGTGACGGCCCTCAACGCCGTGCCCCCGGAGTACGAGCAGGGCAGCCTGGCTCTGGGTGCCACCGACACCGAGACCTGGTTCAAGATCAGTGTGCCTGCTGCCAAAAGCGGCATTGCCGCTGGCGTGGTGCTGGGCATTGGCCGTGCCATTGGTGAGGCCATGGCGGTGATGATGGTGGCAGGCAACAGCCCCAATATGCCGGACAGCCTGTTCCGCAGCGTCACCTTCCTGACCACTGCCATTGCCAAGGAGATGAGCTACGCCGGAGGGCTGCAGCGGCAGGCACTGTTCAGCATCGCCCTGGTGCTGTTCGTGTTCATCATGCTCATCAACATTGTGCTGAACCTGGTGCTGAAGGGAGGCGACAAGGATGCATAAGGGCTTTTCTCCCTCTCGCCGGGCCTGGAACCAGGTCATGACCGCCCTGGTGTGGGCGGCGGCGGTGCTGGTGATGGTGCTGGTGGCAGGCATCATCGGCATGGTGCTGGTCCGGGGCGTCCCCCACATCAGCTGGAAGTTCCTTTCCACCACCGCCAGTGTGCTGAAAAAGACCGACGGCATCCTGCCAGCCATTCTCAACACCCTGTATGTCATCCTGCTCACATTACTCATTGTATTGCCTTTGGGGGTGGGTGCAGCGGTGTACCTGACGGAGTATGCCTCCAATCGGCGGCTCATTGAGGTCATCGAGTTCACCAACGAGACCCTGGCTGGCATCCCCAGCATCATCTACGGTCTGGTGGGGATGCTGGTGTTCAGCCAGGCCCTGGGCTTCCAGACCTGTCTGCTGTCCGGCAGCCTGACTCTGGTGGTGATGAACCTGCCCACCATCATCCGCACCACCCAGGAATCCCTGAAAACGGTGCCCCAGGGCTACCGGGAGGGTGCCCTGGGCCTGGGGGCTGGCAAGTGGCACATCATCCGAACCATCGTGCTGCCCTGCAGCATCGACGGCATCGTTACCGGCTGCATCCTGACCGTGGGCCGTATCGTAGGCGAAAGTGCCGCCCTGCTGTTCACCGCCGGTGCGGCAGAGGTCATTGCCAAGAGTGTGTTCAAGGCCTACACCTCCAACGGTGCCACTTTGTCGGTGCTGCTGTACCTGCGTGCCTTTGAGGACGGCGATTTTGCCTCGGCCTGGGGCATTGGTGCAGTGCTGCTGGTGCTGGTGCTGGCCATCAACCTGGCCGCCCGGCTGGCCAAAGCAAAACTGAAACAGAAACAGTAAAGATGAGAGAGACCTCTTCCGTCTGCTCCCGTTGGTCGCAGCCACCTTCCCCAAGGGGACGGCTTTCGTGGTGGAGGAAAACTTTCCGGTATAGCCATAAGGCGCCCCCTTGAGGGCCGACTTCCCCCGCTCCGGGGGAAGATGTCGCGCAGCGACAAAAGAGGGAATCTGCCGAACGAAGTGAGGCTGAAGGGGTCATAATATGAGGTACTCTATGGAAAACACGAAGGTGCCGGTGATATCGGCAAAGGACCTGAACCTGTGGTACGGGGATTTCAAGGCCTTGAAAAATATTTCTCTGGAGGTTGGCCAGCGGGAGATCACGGCCCTCATCGGCCCCTCCGGCTGCGGCAAATCCACCTTTTTAAAGACCCTGAACCGCATGAACGACCTGGTGCCCGGGGTGCGGATCGAGGGAAATGTGCGGCTGAAGGGCCAGGACATCTTTGCCCGGGAAATGGAGCTGACGGACCTGCGGCGCCGGGTGGGCATGGTGTTCCAGAAGGCCAACCCCTTCCCCATGAGCATCTATGATAACATCACCTACGGCCCCAAGCTCCACGGGGTCCGCAGCAAGGCGGAACTGGATGAGCTGGTGGAAAGCTCCCTCCGTGGGGCTGCCCTGTGGGACGAGGTGAAGGATCGGCTGAAAAAGAGTGCCCTGGGCCTTTCCGGCGGTCAGCAGCAGCGGCTGTGCATCGCCCGGGCCCTGGCAGTCAAGCCGGAGGTGCTGCTGATGGACGAGCCCACCAGTGCCCTGGACCCCGGCTCCACCATGAAGGTGGAGGAGCTGATGAGTGAGCTGAAAAAGAACTACACCGTGGTCATCGTCACCCACAATATGCAGCAGGCCGCCCGTATCAGCGACCGCACCGCATTTTTCCTGCTGGGCGAGCTGGTGGAGGTGGGCCCCACGGCCCAGATCTTCAGCACCCCGGAGGACAAACGCACCGAGGATTACATCTCCGGTCGGTTCGGCTGAGAGGAGGAGCAGCACATGAGCAATCGCAAGCAATACGATATGGACCTGGGAGACCTGAAAAGGGCTCTTACCGACATGGGCCGGTACGCTGCCGACGCAGTGGAAAACGCCCTGGAGGCCCTTTGCACCGCCGATGCGGCGGCGGCCCAGCCCATCGTGAAGGGAGACCAGCAGGTCAACCGCATGGAACGGGACATCGAGCACCGCTGCATGACCCTGCTGCTGCGGCAGCAGCCGGTGGCCGGGGACCTGCGCCGGGTGTCCACCGCCATGAAGGTGGTAACGGACCTGGAGCGCATCGGGGACCACGCTGCGGATATTGCAGAGATCATCCCCCACCTGGTGGCAGTGCGCCAAGCCGGGGACCCGGCGGTGAGCCAGGCCATCCGCATGGGGCAGAAGGCCCACAAGATGATCCTGGACGCCCTGGCTGCCCTGACGGCAGAGGACGAGCAGGCTGCCCGGCAGGTCATTGCCGCCGACGACGAGGTGGATTTTGACTTTAACGCCATCAAGGGCACCCTAGCCCAGGAGATCGCCGCAGACCCCGGCAAGGTGGATGCAGCCCTGGATCTTTTAATGGTCATCAAGTACCTGGAACGCATCGGCGACCACGCTGTGAACCTGGCAGAGTGGGTGCAGTTTCTGCGGACCGGACGGTACAAAGACGAGAGCTTGTTCTGAGATCTTCACGCCCACAAGGGCACGTGTTTTCCTGTTTTCTCGGAAGAAGGCCGCCTGCTGCTTTGGGGCACAGGCGGCCTTTTTCTGGCTGGACGAAACTTCAGGACCCAAAATAACAAAAAATTTTTGAGATACCTGCAATAATCCGGTCCCCTTGTCCGTATAGAGGGTGTAAAGGTCCTCAAACGACCTGCAGTTGCTGTACGGTGGGTGTCCGGCTTCCCCCAGTCCCCACCCACCGTGCTTTTACGGAGGATTTTCAGATGAAAGAGATCAAAAAGGAGTTCCCGGAGGGCCGCACCGAGGCCGTCAGCCGGGATGCATTGGTGCAGGCCGCCCTGCAGGAGATCACCCAGAACTACCGGGAGGCCAGCCTGTCCAACGTGGCCCGGGCTTATGGCGTGTCCCTGGCTTATGTCAGCGAGTGCGTCCGGGCTCAGACCGGCAAGACCTACAAGGAGCTGCTGCAAAAGCACCGGATGGAGACTGCCGCTCGGCTGCTGCGCCGCAGCGATATGAACATCCAGCAGATCATTGCCCAGGTGGGCTACGAGAATACCAGCTACTTTTACCGTTTGTTCCATCAGCGTTACGGCCTGAGCCCCCGGGAGTATCGACAGGTGCGGACCACCCGGCCCCGGGTACCGGCATGAAGGGTTTGATGCCCCATTCTCCTTAGCAGGGTGCCGATGCAGCGACTGCACGGTGCCCTGTTTTTTTGTCACCGGGGCACGAAAACCAATTTTTGCAGATTAAGCTAGAGCAAAAGCCTTCACCCCTTGGGGGGAAGGTGGCTGCGAACGCAGTGAGCAGACGGATGAGGGGTATTTATGGCGGGATGCCGCTGTCCTGCGCCCTCATCAGTCACCTGCGGTGACAGCTTCCCCCGACCGGGGGAAGCCATTATTCAGGAAATTGATTTCTATGTTTGCCGGGGCAAAAAACTGGTGTTTTCTGGTAGTTTGTAGTATAATAGGGCTTACTAAAAAAGGCGGTGCCTTGGGTGCCGCCAGGAGGAGAGGGTGTATCAGGATGTTTCGTGGAGCAGTAAGAGGGGATCTGGAGCAGATCCTGCAGATCTATGCCCGTGCCCGGCAGGCCATGGCCGCCCAGGGCAACCCCACCCAGTGGGGCAGCAGCTACCCGTCCCGGCAGATGCTGGAGGAGGACATTGACTCCAACCGGCTGTTCGTCTACATGATCAATGGTCAGATGGAAGGAGTGTTCGCCTTTATCCTGGGCCAGGACCCCACCTACGCCGTGATCCAGGAGGGCCAGTGGCTGGACGACAGCCTGCCCTACGGCACTGTCCATCGGCTGGCCTCCGCAGGTCGCTGCAAGGGGGTGGCCAAGGCTGTGCTGGAGTGGTGCCTGGAGCACTGCCAGAGCCTGCGGGCCGACACCCACGCCGACAACAAGATCATGCAGCACCTGCTGGAGAGCGAGGGCTTTACTCGCTGCGGCATCATCCATGTGGAGGACGGCACCCCTCGCATCGCCTACCAGAAGCTGGCTCTGACCCAGCAGCAGGCTTGAGCCCCAAACACGCCATAGCACCCCTTGCCCCGAGGCCCGGCCCCGGTGCAGGGGGTGCTTTTTTGTGGTCAAAACCGCAAAACTGTGTTTTATACAAATACAGTTTTTGGGGCGAAAAAATAAAAATCCACAAAGATTGAAAAATGAAAGGGGAAAATGCCTGGAAATGCTTCCTCTTTTGGGCCGTCTGTGCTATAATGACACTTGTTCTTGGGTAAGAGACAAGGAAACTGTACGCACGAGGCGTACAGCAAAAAAGAGGAGTGTTATCATATTATGAAGTCCCTGAAAGCCGCTGTTGCAAAGTACAACAGCATCAGCCTGATCCTCCGTATCCTGGTAGGCCTGGTCCTGGGCGCAGTGTTGGCCCTGGCAGTGCCGGGGGCAGGCTGGGTATCCGAGCTGGGCAGCCTGTTCGTAGGCGCCCTGAAGGGCATTGCCCCGGTGCTGGTGTTCGTGATCGTGGCCAGTGCCCTGGCCCAGGGCACGTCTAAGCTGGACCGTCGGTTCGGCACCGTGATCTGGCTGTACATGCTCACCACCTTTCTGGCAGCAGCCCTGGCGGCAGTTACCAGCTTTCTGTTCCCGGTCACGGTGGTGCTGGCAGACGCTGCCCAGTCCGACGTGATCCCCCAGGGCCTGGGGGAGGTGATGAGCACCCTGCTCACCAACTTTGTGGCAAACCCTGTGGCTTCTGTCATGAACGGCAACTACATCGGCATCCTGTTCTGGGCCTGTATGTTCGGCATCGCCATGAAGAACGTAGGCTCCGACACCACCAAGGAGTTTTTGGCCAACACCGCCGACGCTGTGTCTCAGATCGTGCGGTGGATCATCAACCTGGCACCATTCGGCATCATGGGTCTGGTGTACACCAATGTTTCCGGCAACGGCCTGGCCATCTTTACCCAGTACGGCAAGCTGCTGGCCCTGCTGGTGGGCACCATGCTGTTTATGGCCCTGGTCATCTCCCCCTTTATCATGTTCCTCTATCTGGGCTGCAACCCCTATCCCCTGGTGTTCCGCTGCCTGAAGGAGTCTGGCCTCACCGCCTTCTTTACCCGCAGCTCTGCCGCCAACATCCCCGTGAACATGGCCCTGTGTGAAAAGCTGGGCCTGGACAAGGATATGTACTCGGTGTCCATCCCCCTGGGTGCCACCATCAACATGGATGGTGCTGCCATCACCATTACCATCATGACCTTGGCAGCTGCCAACACCCTGGGCATCCAGGTGTCCCTGCCTGCCGCCATCGTGCTGAGTGCCATGAGTGCTCTGGGTGCCTGCGGTGCCTCCGGCGTGGCCGGCGGCTCCCTGCTGCTGATTCCCATGGCCTGCTCCCTGTTTGGCATCTCCAACGACGTGGCTATGCAGATGGTAGGCGTAGGCTTTATCATCGGCGTGGTGCAGGACTCGGTGGAAACTGCCCTGAACTCTGCCGGCGATGTGGAATTTGCCGCCACTGCAGAGTATCACCAGTGGCGCAAGCAGGGCAAGGCTCTGCCTGCTTTCCTCCACACCTGAGCCTCTCCCCGATAAAAACCAAGAAGCCCCTGCACGGTCCTGTGCAGGGGCTGCTTTTTTTCCAGTGGGGGGGCCTTAGTCCATAAACTTTGCCTTTTGCAGGGCCGTGAGGATCAGGGGGATCAGCACCAGCTGGGCCAGGATGCCCGGCACGGCGGTAAGCAGGGCGCCGGACAAAAAGGCACTGAAGGGGAAGCTGCCTCCGGTGAGGCCTGCCAGTACAAAGCGGACAGCGCCCCACACCAGCCGCCCGGCCACCATGGCAGCCAGCAGCACGGCGTACATCTGGGGCAGGCTGTGCTGGCCTTTGCGCCACAGCACACCGGACACTCCGCCGTAGGTGGCCAGCTCAAAGGCCATGGAGAGGGCTACCGGGAACATGGGGGGCATGCCGAACAGCACCGACCGCAGCAGCGGTGCCGCAAAGCCCACAGCCAGGCCCCAGGGCCCACCCAGCACAAAGCCGCACAGCAGCACGGGGAAATGCATGGGGCAAAGCATATTGCCGATCTGAGGCACCTGGCCGGTGAGCAGGGGCAGCACAAAGGCCAAAGCCAGGAACAGGGCCGCCAGCACCAGGCTGCGGAGGGAAGAACGATGGTTGGTCTGCATAAAAACTCCTTCTTTTGGGCACGAAAAAAGGGCCTGCCCCGGCATCCGTGCCAAGGCAGACCCCTTCGTGGCGTCTGTTGTGGATAAGAGCCGGGGTCCAATGCCCCGGAAAGGCCGGGAAACTGCCCCCGGCTGGCAGCAAAAGACAGGCTTCAGCCTGCACGCCCGGCTCCGTGCCGGGATTTTTTTGATTATAGCAAAGGGCTGCCGGGCTGTCAAGGCCCCGGAAAGGGGCTGCAATTTCACCAAAAAGGGGGAAATTTCCGTGAAAATTTCCCCACGGATGTACATTCTGCCGGAAGATGCTTGACCTTTTTGCGTAGAATAGCTAATATAAACTTGAATAGGACTGTGCTGCGGTGGGCGACACTGCCGCAGCCGGATCAAGAGGCTAACCAACTTTATGCAAATCTGAGGTTCATACGGGAGGACCATCATGACAAATGCAGAAAAACTGACCCTTGCCAAGCACGCCTGCCATATCCGCATGGGCGTGATCGAGGGCACCCACAGCGCAAAGTGTGGGCATCCGGGCGGCAGCCTGGACATCGCAGAGGTGCTGAGCTACCTCTATTTCGTGGAAATGAACATTGACCCCAAGGACCCCAAGATGGCCGACCGGGACCGTCTGGTGCTGTCCAAGGGCCATGCCGCCCCGGCTCTGTACGCCGCTCTGGCCGAGCGTGGGTATTTTCCGGTGGAGGACCTGAAGACCCTGCGTAAGATCGGCAGCTACCTGCAGGGCCACCCCAACATGAACGAGACCCCCGGCGTGGATATGTCCACCGGCAGCCTGGGCCAGGGCGTCTCCGCTGCCTGCGGCATGGCACTGGGTGCCAAGCACGCCGGCAAGCCCATCAACGTCTTTACCATCCTGGGTGACGGCGAGGTGGAGGAGGGCCAGTGCTGGGAGGCCTTTATGTTTGCCGCCCACTACAAGCTGTCCAACCTCTGCGTGTTCCTGGACCGCAACGGCCTGCAGATCGACGGCCCCACCCAGCAGGTCATGAGCAGCGCACCCCTGGAGGATAAGCTGAAGGCCTTTAACTTCAACGTCATCACCATCGACGGCCACGACTACGACCAGATCGAGGCCGCTATCCAGGCTTTCCATGCTGAGACCGAAAAGCCCACCTGCATCATCATGAACACCACCAAGGGCAAGGGCGTTTCCTTTATGTCCAACTCTGTGGATTGGCACGGCAAGGGCCCCAATGACGAGGAGTACAAGGTGGCCATGGAGGAGCTGAACGCCGCCTACGCCGCCCTGGAACAGGAGGAGAACTGAGATGGCAGACGTGAAGAATATCGCTACCCGTGAAAGCTACGGCAACACCCTGAAGGAGCTGGCCGCTGAGGGCCACGACGACCTGGTGGTGCTGGACGCCGACCTGGCTGCCGCCACCAAGACCGGAATGTTCCGCAAGGTGCACCCGGACCGTCACTTCAACTGCGGCATTGCCGAGGGCAACATGATGGCTGTGGCCGCCGGCTTGTCCACCATGGGCTATGTGCCCTTTGTGTCCAGCTTTGCCATGTTTGCCGCTGGCCGTGCCTTTGAGCAGGTGCGGAACTCCATCGGCTACCCCCACCTGAACGTGAAGATCGGCGCTACCCACGGTGGCATCTCCGTGGGTGAGGACGGTGCCTCTCACCAGTGCTGCGAGGACTTTGCCCTCATGCGGAGCATCCCCGGCATGACTGTTATCTGCCCTGCCGACGACGTGGAGGCCCGGGCTGCTGTTCGGGCTGCCTACGCCATGGAGGGCCCTGTGTACCTGCGCTTTGGCCGTCTGGCAGTGCCGGTGTTCCACGATGCCGACAACTACCACTTTGAGATCGGCAAGGGCGAGCAGGTCACCGAGGGCAATGATATTGCCATCATCGCCACCGGTCTCATGGTCAACGAGGCCCGGATCGCTGCCCAGCAGCTGGAGGCTGAGGGCATCCACGCCCGGGTCATCAACATCCACACCATCAAGCCCCTGGATGAGGAAATCGTCCTCAAGGCTGCCAAGGAGTGCGGCAAGGTCATCACCGCCGAGGAGCACAACGTCATCGGCGGCCTGGGTGAGGCTGTGTGCGCTGTGCTGAGCGAAAAGCTGCCCACCCCCGTGCGCCGTGTAGGCGTGCAGGACGTGTTCGGCTGCTCCGGCCCTGCCTGGGACCTGCTGAAGGAGTACGGCCTGGACGCTGCCACCATCTGCAAGACCGCCCACGAGATGCTGGGCAAGTAAGCTCCCCTTAAGTTCATCTGACCAAAACACCGCCCTGTGAACAGCACAGAGCGGTGCTTTTTTATGCCCAAGGTGACCCGGTCACGGAAATGCCCCGGGCCGGTGGGGTATACTGATGCTGTCAGAAACAAACAATACCCATTCAGGAGGGAAACCATATGGCAGTCATCAACATTACGTCCGCAAATTTTGAGCAGGAAGTGCTCCGCAGCGACAAGCCCGTGCTGCTGGACTTTTGGGCCAGCTGGTGCGGCCCCTGCCGGATGCTGAGCCCCGTGGTGGACCAGGTGGCCGAAGAACGCACCGATGTAAAGGTGGGCAAGGTGAACGTGGACGAGGAGCCGGAGCTGGCTGCTCAGTTCGGCGTCATGAGCATCCCCACCCTGCTGGTGTTTGAGCAGGGCAAGCTGGTGCGCCAGGCGGTGGGGGCACGGCCCAAGGCCAGCGTGCTGGAGCTGCTGGGCTGAGCGAAGGAATTTATCATTTTGATCTCGGGACAGCGGAACGCCCACGGGCGTTCCGCTGTCCTCTTTTTCATGGGAAGGGATGGTATCAATTCAAAAAAATCATACACGCCTCTGCAAATGGAACCACAAAACCAAAACAAAAGAAAAATAGAAGATCCAGTACAACCTTCAGGCATCTGGCAGAACGTGTGCCGAAGGACATGGCGTGAATGATGAAAAGATTGATCTCCCCCTGGCGGCGATAATAGCCTGTCTGTTCAAAACTGTTCCAGATCTCCAATGATAAAAATTCAATGCCCACACACAGTGGGAAAATGAGGAAAGAAGGCATCCAGCCATCTGCTTGAAGGGAACCATCGCCGAGACCATGCCAGTGCACTACGATCCTGCCGGGATAAGCAAAAACACCCCACAGGGCAAGTGCAATGCTCAGTCCGAGCAGGGCGGTGCGTACAGAATGCCAATCTACGGTGTGCTGTCGGCGCAACATGGTAAAGAAGTCTTCCAGCTGGATGGTCGGTGGGGTGTCGGCTTCTTCCGGACTGCGGCAATGCATAAGGTCAGCAAGGGTCAGCCCCAGCGCATCTGCCAGCGGTTCCAGCGTGTTGATATCCGGCAGGCCGATGCCCCGTTCCCAGCGGCTGACAGCCTTGTCGGTAACGTGCAGCTGTTCGGCCAGTTCGGCCTGTGTCAGCCCCTGCGCTTTTCGCATCCGACTCAGATAATTTCCGAAGGCCCTTGCATCCATTTTATCAACTCCCTTGGAAAAAGCATAGCACAAGGCGGTGCAAAACACAATCAACGCTCTGTTTACCTGGACGAACGAACGGATGCCCTTAATGGAAAGTGCGCTGCGCCAGGCTGTGGGAGCACGGCCCAAGGCCAGCGTGCTGGAGCTGCTGGGCTAAGGCATCCCCAAAAAATAGAACCCACACCGGAACACCGGAGCGTCTTTGGACACTCCGGTGTTCTGTTTTGCAGCAAGAACAAGGGGCCCGGAACCCAAAAACCTGTACAAAGCCACTGAAAAATTTTAAAACAGAGCCGCAAAACACGGTCACTTTCCCACTTTACAACTTTATAGAGATAAAGTAAAATGAAACCAGAGAGATCCCCCGGCCAGAAGGGTCTGCACCGGGGGCGAAAGGGCCGGAGGATGCCGGCGTGGGAAAAAGAGAGGAAACCGGGATGGAATTTAGTCTGGAACGCTTGCAGCCCAAGGAGCGGGCCTCCTTTGCCCTGCGAGCTTTGTATGAGGAGGCAGGCTGCCGCAAGTACCACATGGGCCGCTTTGAGGAGTACAGCCTGTACCAGGAGAACCGCAGCTTTTTGTCCTCGGAGCAGGTCATCACCTTTACGGACCTGGATGGGCGGCTGCTGGCCCTGAAGCCGGATGTGACCCTTTCCATTGCCAAAACCGCCCAGCCGGCCCCGGGCCAGACCCTGGAGTATTACTACCACGAAAACGTCTACCGCCCCTCGGCAGAGAGCCACACCTTCCAGGAGATCTCCCAGATGGGCCTGGAGCTGCTGGGGGCTGTAGGCGAGGCCCAGGTGCAGCAGGCGGTGTGTCTGGCAGCTAGGTCCCTGGGGGTGCTGGGCACCGACTGGGTGCTGGAAGTCAGCCACATGGGCTACCTGTTCGGCCTACTGGATGCCTTGCAGGTGCCCCAGGGGGCCCGGGCCGGGCTTTTGGAAAAGCTGCGGCAGAAAAACGCCCACGAGCTCCAGGCTGCTGCCCGGGCCGCCGGGCTGAGCCAGGCCGCCGCTGACGCTCTGTGTGGGGTGCTGGAGCTGTCCGGCAGTTACGCCGCCACCCTGGCCCAGGCCGCAGCCCAGTGCCGGAACCCGGCTATGACCGCCGCTGTGGCAGAGCTGACGGCCCTGGCGGCTCCCCTGGCCCGGGCCGGAGGCAGCATCCGGCTGGACCTGACCTTGGCCGGAGAGATGGAATACTACAACGGCCTGGTGTTCCAGGGCTATTTAAAGGCCCTGCCTCGTCCCCTGCTGAAGGGGGGCCGCTACGACGGCCTGATGCAAAAGTTCACCCCCGGGGCCGGAGCCATCGGCTTTGCGGTGTACCTGGATGAGCTGGACCGGCTCAGTGCACCGACGCCTTTGCAGCAGGATGGCCGCCAGCAGATGCTGAACGTGGCCCTGCCCAAGGGCCGCCTGGGAGATAAGGTCTACAATCTGCTGGCAGCCATCGGCTATGGCTGCCCCGAGGACTACAACGCCACCCGGAAGCTGGTGGTGGAAAACCCGGCAGCAGGCATCCGGTATTTTTTGGTCAAGCCCAGTGACGTGGCCATCTATGTGGAGCACGGTGCCGCCGATGTGGGCATCGTAGGCAAGGATATCCTTACCGAGGCCGCCGCCGACGTCTACGAGCTGCTGGATATCGGCCTGGGCCGGTGCCGGATGTGCGTGGCAGCCCCGGTGGGCTACAAGGACGACCCCAGCCGCCCGGTCCGGGTGGCCACCAAGTTCGTCAACATCGCCAAGGGCTACTACGCTGCCCAAGGCCGGGACATCGACATCATCAAGCTCAACGGCTCCATTGAGCTGGCCCCTATCCTGGGGCTTTCGGACGTTATCGTGGACATCGTGGAGACCGGCACCACCCTGAAGGAGAACGGCCTGCAGGTGGTCACAGAGTTTATGCCCATCTCGGCCCGGTTCATTGCCAACAAGGCCAGCTACCAGTTCAAGCACGCTGAAATGGATACCATGCTGGAAAAGCTCCGGGGCGTTTTGCAGAAACAGGAGGAAAAACCATGATCAAGCTCTATGATTTTGACCAGCTGAAGCCGGAGGACATCCTGAACCGGGATATCCGGGCGGAAAAACAGGTGGAGGATGTGGTGGACGCCATCCTGGCCCAGGTACAGGCCCGGGGGGATGAGGCCCTGAAGGACTACGCCCGGCAGTTTGACGGCGCAGAACTGGACAGCCTCCAGGTGACCCAGGCAGAGCTGGACCAGGCCCTGGCCCAGACAGACCCCTATTTCCTGGACACTTTGCGGCAGGCGGCAGCCAACATCGAGGCCTTCCACCGCCAGCAGGTCCACAAGAATTTTGTGCTCACCCAGCAGCCCGGGGTGGTGCTGGGGCAAAAATACACCCCCATTGAAAAGGTGGGGGTCTATGTGCCGGGAGGCACCGCCGCCTACCCCTCCACGGTGCTGATGGACGTGATCCCGGCCAAGGTGGCAGGGGTGTCGGAGATCGTTATGACCACCCCTGCCGGGAAGGACGGCAAGGTGGAACCGGTGATCCTGGCGGCAGCCTCCATTGCCGGGGTCACCAAGATCTTCAAGACCGGAGGGGCCCAGGCGGTGGCAGCCCTGGCCTACGGCACCCAGAGCATCCCGGCGGTGGATAAGATCGTGGGCCCCGGCAACATCTATGTGGCCACCGCCAAGCGGAAGGTCTTTGGCAAGGTGGGCATCGACATGATCGCAGGCCCCAGCGAGATCCTGGTGCTGGCAGACGGCAGCTGCGACCCGGCCTGGGTAGCGGCAGACCTGCTGAGCCAGGCCGAGCACGACAAACTGGCCAGCCCGGTGCTGGTCACCGACAGCCCGGCCCTGGCTAAGGCGGTGCAGGCAGAGCTGGAGGTGCAGATCCCCCAGCTGCCCCGGGCCGCCATTGCCCGGGCCAGCGTGGACGACAACGGCAAGATCATCCTCTGCGCCGACCTCCACAAGGCCATCCAGGCCTGCAACATCATTGCCCCGGAACACCTGGAAGTGTGCCTGGAGGACCCCTTTGGGGCCCTGGAGGAGATCAAAAACGCTGGCAGCATCTTTTTGGGCCGCCATGTGCCGGAGGCCCTGGGAGACTACTTTGCAGGCCCCAACCACACCCTGCCCACCAGCGGCACTGCCCGGTTCTCCAGCCCCCTGGGAGTGGACGATTTTGTCAAAAAGTCCAGCTTTCTTTACTACACCCGGGAGGCCCTGGAACAGGTGGCACCCCGGATCGCAGATTTTGCTGAGCGTGAGGGCCTGCATGCCCACGCTCGCAGCGTGACCATCCGGTATGAGAAATAAATAAGGAAGCACCCTCATCCGTCTGCTCACTGCGTTCGCATCCACCTTCCCCCGTCTGGGGGAAGGCTTTTCCGAAACCCACAGCGTCCTGAAGGCTTCCCCCGGTCGGGGGAAGCTGTCACCGAAGGTGACTGATGAGGGCGCACGGTATGCAGAACCTGAAGAGGAAACCATTATGAGTCGTTTTCTTTCCCCTGCCCTGGCAGCTGTCACCCCCTACACCCCCGGGGAGCAGCCCCAGGACCAGCCCTATATCAAGCTGAACACCAACGAGAACCCCTATCTGCCCAGCCCCCGGGTGGTGGCTGCCGTCAGCGAGGCAGAGGTGGAAAAGCTCCGGCTTTACTCCGACCCGGCCTGTGGGGAGCTGCTGCGAGCCGCCGCCAATTTCTTTGGGCTGCAGCCGGACCAGATCATGGCCGGCAACGGCAGCGACGAGAACCTGTTTTTTGCCCTCCGGGCCTTTTGCGATGAGAGCCATCCCCTGGCCTACGCCGACATCACCTACGGCTGCTACGGCGTGTGGTGCGGTCTGCTGCACATCCCCAGCCACATCATCCCCCTGAAGGAGGATTTTACCCTGGACCCGGCAGATTATCACGGCCTGCACCAGACCATCGTCATCGCCAACCCCAATGCGCCTACGGGCCTGGCTTTGCCCCGGGCTGCCATTGAGGGCATCTTGCAGTCGAACCCCCACAACGTGGTGATCGTAGACGAGGCCTATGTGGATTTTGGGGGCGAGAGCTGTGTGCCCCTTATCCAACAATACGACAACCTGCTGGTGGTGCAGACCTTTTCCAAATCCCGGCAGCTGGCCGGGGCCCGGCTGGGGCTGGCCCTGGGCAGCCGGGAGCTGATCGCCGACCTGAACCGGGTCAAGTTCAGCCTGAACCCTTATAACATCAACCGCTTGACCCTGAAGGCCGGGCAGGCAGCCTTGGCAGACACAGAATACTTTGACCGCACCCGGGCCGCCGTGGTGGAGACCCGGCACTGGGCAAAGCAGCAGCTGGAGGCCCGGGGCTTTCAGGTGCTGGACAGCCGGGCAAACTTCTTGTTTGCCAGCACCAGCCGGAGGGAGGGAGGCCAGCTCTACCGGCAGCTGAAGCAGAGGGGCATTCTGGTACGGCACTTTGACGGCACCCGCATTGCCAACTGGCTGCGGATCACCATCGGTACCCCGGAGCAGATGCAGGCCCTTATGGAGGCCCTGGACAAGATCTTGGAGGAATGAGCCATGGCAAATCGAAGGATCACTTTGGAGCGCAATACCACCGAGACCCAGATCCAGCTGACCCTGGACCTGGACGGCACCGGCCGCTACGACATTGACACCGGGTGCGGCTTTTTGAACCACATGCTGGAGCTGTTTGCCCGGCATGGGCGGTTTGACCTGGTGCTCACCTGCCACGGAGACGTGCAGGTGGACTATCACCACACCACCGAGGACGTGGGCATTGCCCTGGGCCAGGCCTTTGCCCGGGCTCTGGGCCAGATGCGGGGCATCCAGCGGTACGGCAGCTTCCACCTGCCCATGGACGAGGCCCTGGTGCTTTGCGCCGTGGACCTTTCCGGCCGGTGCACCCTGAACTGGGACATCCACTGCCCTACAGAAAAGGTAGGGGATTTTGACGTGGAGTGCGCCCAGGAGTTCTGGTACGGCTTTGCCCGGAATGTGCCGGCCACTCTCCACTTTGTGCAGCTGGCCGGGCAGAACACCCACCACATCCTGGAGGCCTGTTTTAAGGGGGCTGGCCGGGCCCTGGCCCAGGCAGTCTGTGTGGACCAAGCCCACCGGGACGAGATCCCCTCCACGAAAGGACGGCTGGTATGATCGCCATTGTAGATTACGGGGTAGGCAACCTGTTCAGCCTGCGGTCCAGCTTGCAGCACCTGGGGCTGGAGGCGGTGGTCACTGCGGACCCCGGTGCCCTTTGCACCGCCGACCGTCTTATCCTGCCGGGGGTGGGGGCCTTTGGGGACGCCATGGAAAAGCTCCGGGCCACAGGCCTTGTGCCGGTGCTGCAGCAGGAGGCCCAGCGCAAGCCCTTGCTGGGCATCTGCCTGGGGATGCAGCTGCTGTTTGAGACCAGCTGGGAGTACGGCCAGCACGCCGGACTGGGCTTTATAAAAGGCCAGGTCTGCCCCCTGGCCCCGGACCTGACAGACAAGAGCCTGAAGGTGCCCCAGATGGGCTGGAACGCCTTGCACCTCCTGAAAGAGGACCCCTTGTTCCGGTATCTCCGGCAGGGGGAGTATGTGTACTATGTCCACAGCTATTACGGCAAGGACTGCGCCCAAAGCACCCTGGCGGTCAGCGATTATTCCATTCCGGTCACCGGGGTGGTGCGGTCGGGGCTGGTGTACGGCACCCAGTTCCACCCGGAAAAGAGCGGTGACACCGGCCTGAGAATTTTGAAGGCCTTCAGTGAATTGTAAGGAAGCACCCTCATCAGGCTCAGCCTGCGGCTTCGCCAGCTTCCCCCGACTGGGGGAAGCCTTCAGGACGCTGCTGGTTTCGGAAAAGCCTTCCCCCGGACGGGGGAAGGTGTCTGCGAACAAAGTGAGCAGACGGATGAGGGTGCATCGCAAGCAGAACACAACGGAGGAGACCAACGATGCAGCTATTTCCAGCCATTGACCTGCGAGGGGGCCAGGTGGTGCGCCTGACCCAGGGGGACTACCAGCGCATGACCGTTTACGGCCAGGACCCCTGTGCTCAGGCCCGGCAGTTCCAGGCCGCCGGGGCCAAAAACCTCCATGTGGTGGACCTGGACGGTGCCAAGGACGGCACCCTTTCCAACTACGACGCCATTGCAGCCCTGGCAAAGCAGGGGGGCCTGTACATCGAGGTAGGGGGCGGCATCCGCACCCAGCAGCGTATCGAGACCTACCTGTCTTTGGGGGTGGGCCGCTGCATCCTGGGCAGCGTGGCGGTAACGGACTTTGCCTTTACGGCCCGGATGCTCCAAACCTACGGGGACCGCATTGCTGTGGGGGTGGACGCCCGGGACGGCTATGTGGCCATCCATGGGTGGAAGGAGGTCAGCAGCCAGCCGGGGGTGGAGTTCTGCCAGCGGCTGGCAGACGCCGGATGCACCGCCATCATCTACACCGACATTGCCTGCGACGGCGCCATGCAGGGCACCAACCTGGCACTGTACCGCCAGCTGGCGGACCAGGTGCCCGGGGTGGCCTTTACCGCCAGCGGCGGCATCTCCACCGAGGCGGAGCTGCTGCAGCTGAAGGAGATGGGCACCGCTGCCGCCATTTTGGGCAAGAGCCTGTACACCGGGACCTTGGACCTGGGCCGCTGTGTCCGGCTGGTGCAGGACTGAGAAAGAGGGGTTTTTTATGATCACCAAACGCATCATCCCCTGCCTGGACGTGCGGAACGGCCGGGTGGTGAAGGGCACCAACTTTGTCGGCATCCGGGATGTGGCAGACCCGGTGGAGATGGCCCGGTTTTACAACCAGGCCGGGGCCGACGAGCTGGTGTTCTATGATATCACCGCCAGCTGCGAGGGCCGGGCCTTGTTTACCGAGATCCTGACCCAGGTGGCCAGCCAGATCTTTATCCCCCTGACCGTAGGGGGCGGCATCAATACCCTGGAGGATTTTGACCGGGTGCTGAAGTGTGGGGCCGACAAGGTCAGCGTCAACTCCGGTGCCCTGCGGGACCCGGGGCTCATCTCTGCGGCGGCCCGGCGGTACGGGGACCAGTGCGTGGTGCTTTCCGCCGACGTAAAGCGTGTGGAGGGCCAGTTCCGGGTGTTTGCCAAGGGGGGCCGGGAGGACACCGGCCGGGACGCCCTGGAGTGGATCGCCTGGTGCGTGGACCAGGGGGCCGGGGAGGTGTGCCTGAACAGCATCGACACCGACGGCGTAGGCCAGGGCTTTGACCTGGAACTGCTGGACGCTGTGGCGGCCCGGGTAAAGGTGCCCATCATCGCCAGCGGCGGTGCCGGGAAAAAAGAGGACTTTTTGGAGCTGTTCCGCCACCAAGGCATAGATGCAGGCCTGGCCGCAGGCATCTTCCACCGCAAGGAGCTGACCATCCGGCAGCTGAAGGAGTACCTGAAGGCTGGCGGCGTGGAGATGCGGCTGTAAAAAACGTGAAAGTCAATTTTCCGAATAAAGGCTTCCCCCGGTCGGGGGAAGCTGTCACCGAAGGTGACTGATGAGGGCGCAGGACAGCTGAAGGTTGCCCTAAATACCCCTCATCCGGTGCTTCGCACCACCTTCCCCCCAAGGGGTGAAGGCTTTTGCTTCGGAGCAAGCCGTACAAGTTGATTCCCATGAAAAAATCGCAAATGTATTGCATTTTTGTCTTGAATACGATAATATATACAATATCCCCATCCGGGGAGGGAGAACCGCTATGGAACTGAAGTTTGACGAAAATGGCCTGATCCCTGCCATCGTGCAGGATCACTACACCAAGCAGGTGCTCACCCTGGCTTACATGAACGCCCAGACCCTGGCAATGACCATTGCCGAGGGCCGCACAGTGTTCTGGAGCCGCAGCCGCCAGGAGGTCTGGCGCAAGGGGGACACCAGCGGCAATGTCCAGCGTGTGGTGTCCATCACCGCCGACTGCGACGCCGACGCCCTGGTGGTGGAGGTGGTCAAGGCAGGCCCGGCCTGCCACACCGGTGCCGAGAGCTGCTTTTTTAACCAGGTCTATGTTTCCCCGGAGCTGAAGCGGTTCAGCTGGCAGGGGCTGTACCAGCTGATCCAGGGCCGCCGGGACACCCCGGCCCAGGGCAGCTATACCAGCTACCTGTTTGAAAAGGGCAAGGAAAAGATCCTGAAAAAGGTAGGCGAGGAGTGCACCGAGGTCATCATCGCCGGAGAAAAAGAGGACAAGGCCGAGACCATCTACGAGATCAGCGACCTGGCCTACCATGTGCTGGTGCTGATGGTCAGTGCCGGCATCACGGTGGAGGATGTGACCCGGGAGCTGGAAAAACGCCACGTCATCGACCACAAGGTCAAGCAGGAAAGGATGCAGTGACAGCCTATGGCAGAGTATGCAAAGTCCAGTGTTCATTGCCACTCCACCCTGTGTGACGGCAAAAACACCCTGCAGGAGATGGTCAGTGCCGCCTGTGCCCAGGGCCTGACCACCCTGGGCTTCAGCGGACACAGCTACTCTCCCTGGGCCCAGGATTACTGCATGAGCCCCGGCCGCACCGCCCAGTACAAGGCCGCCATCGCCAAGCTGAAGGTGGAGTACCGGGGCAAGGTGGAGGTGCTGCAAGGCATCGAGTGGGACAGCCTCAGCGGCGAAAAGCCTACAGGGTACGATTACTGGATCGGCAGCGTCCACCATGTTTACGGCAAAAATACCGGGCGGTATTACGAGGTGGACTACCGCCCCCAGGACCTGTGGGACTGCATCCGCCAGGACTTTGACGGGGACGCCCTGGGAGTGGCGGAGGACTATTTTGCCCAGGTGGAGGCCATGGCTGCCCGGCAGCCGGACATCCTGGGCCACCTGGACCTGATCAAAAAGCTCAACGGCCAGGGGGAGTTCTTTGACGAGGAGGCCCCCCGGTACAAGGCGGCGGCCCTCCGGGCCCTGGAAGCCGCCAGAGACCACCACTGCCTGCTGGAAGTAAACACCGGCGGCGTATACCGGGGCTACCGCCAGGATTTTTACCCCGGCCCCTGGCTGCTGGAACAGTGGCGGCAGATGGGCGGCAAGGTGATCCTCACCGCCGACGCCCACGATACCGCCAGCCTGACCTTCGGCTTTGACCAGGCCGCCGACGCCCTCCGGTCCGCAGGCTTTGCCGCCGTGACCGTGCTGACGGGAGCGGGCTTTGTGCAGCAGGAGCTGTAAAAAAGACCCTCTCAGTCACGCCTGACGGCGTGCCAGTTTCCCCCTTTTGTCGCAGAGCGACATCTTCCCCCGGCGCGGGGGAAGTCTGTCCTCTCAGGGGGGAGCTTTATCAGTGCCGACAGACAGAAGCGTAAAAGCTCCCCCTTCGGGGGAGCTGGCGAACGCAGTGAGCCTGAGAGGGTTCACTAAAGGTCAGCAGACGTTTCCCTCGCAGTGCTCCGCTGCGACCCCTTTCGTGAAAATGCGATTCCGGGCAGACCGCAGTCTGCCCGGAATCGCACAATTATAAATAATTTTTCCGCTGAATATGCCCAGAGCACAAGCGGAGGGCATTCAAAATCATTTTACTGCAAAGAGGCCACTGCACGCCACAGGGTGCAAGGGCCTTCTTTTTGCGAGAAGAAAGGAACCCTATGACCCAGGCAAGACCCCTGAAACAGAATCTTTTTAACCGGAACACCGACCTGCTCCACGGCCCCATCTTTGCCAATCTGGTGCGGTTCATGGTGCCGATCCTGGTGTCCAGCCTGTTCCAGCAGCTGTACAACACCGTGGATACCATGATCGTAGGCAATGTGCTGGGGGATACGGCCCTGGCGGCCATTGGCTCCTGCGGCTCCATCTACGAGCTGCTGGTGGGCTTTGGCATCGGCATCGGCAACGGCCTGGCCATTGTGGCGGCCCGGTCCTACGGTGCCCAGGACCGGGACCTTTTAAAAAAGACCGTGGTGGGCTCCCTGGTCATTGGCCTGGGGGCCAGCCTGGTGATCACCGCCGCCGGGTTCTTTGGCCTGCGGCCCCTGCTGCAGGCGCTGGACACCCCGGCAGAGATCCTGGAGGACGCCTACCGCTACATCATGGTCATCGACCTGGGGGTCCTGGTGATGTTCTTGTATAACCTCTGCGCCGGGCTGCTGCGGGCCATTGGCAACAGCCTGATGCCCCTGGTGTTCCTGCTCATCAGCTCCGGCCTCAACGTGGTGCTGGACCTGTGGTTCATTGCCGGGGCCGGCATGGGGGTCCAGGGGGCCGCTGTGGCCACCGTGATCGCCCAAGGGGTGTCGGTGGTGCTGTGCGTGCTCTATGTGCTGGCCCGGGTGCCCATCCTGATCCCCGGCAAAAAACACCTGGCCGTAGGGGGGCATTTGTACTGGGAGCTGTTCAGTCAGAGCATCTCCATGGGCCTTATGAGCAGCATCGTGTCGGCCGGGTCGGTGGTGCTGCAATACGGCATCAACGGCCTGGGCACCCTGACCATTGCAGGCCACACCGCCGCCCGGAAGCTCTTTGCCTTTACGGATATGCCGGTGATCGCCATGGCCAACGCCGGGTCCACCTTTGTGTCCCAGAACTACGGGGCCCGGCAGCCGGACCGGGTGCGGAAAGGGATGCGGCAGATCTACCTGTACTCCCTGGTGGTGATGGTGGTGTCGGTGGTGCTGATGGCAGTGGCGGCCCCCTGGATGGTGCAGCTGGTGTCCGGCTCCCGGGAGCCCCTGGTGCTGGAAAACGGTGCCCGGTATCTGCGGTGGAACGCCCCCTTCTATGCGGTGTTGGGGGTGCTGGTGTCCACCCGGTACGCCCTGCAGAGCCTGGGAGAAAAGGTGCTGCCCCTGTTCTCCAGCGTCATCGAGCTGGTGGGCAAGGTGATCTTTGTGCTGGTGTTCATCCCCCGGTTTGCCTATGATGCGGTTATCCTCTGCGAGCCGGTGATCTGGTGCTTTATGGCCCTGTATCTGGTGGCGGTGTACCGCTGCAACCCCTTTGTGTTCCCCAAAAAACAATGACCCGGTGCCCCGGGCAAACAAAAAAGCGTCTGCAGAGGCTTCTGCAGACGCTTTTATCGTTGTGGTCTCCTTACAGGGCCGAGTAGCCGAAGCTGTTTACCAGGGCGTCGATGTGCTGGCCTGCCTTGCACAGGGGGCAGTCACGGCTGTCGTAGCTGGCATAATCCGGCAGGCTGGCAGGGTCAAAGATGGAGGTGACCGGGTAGCCCATGCACTCGTGGGTGGTGGCAAAAATAGCCGAAAGCCCGGCCACTATGCCGCCATAGTAGTTCACGGCCTCCACAGCGGCCTGGACGGTGTAGCCGGTGGTGATGGAGGCGGCCAGGATCAACACGTGCTTGCCCTTTACCATGGGGGCCAGGTTGTCACGGAGGATGATCTGGCTGCCGGTGGTGTACTCCGGGGTCACCACATAGATGGTCTGGTGGGCGTTCATGTTGGAAAAGCCGTCTTTGGTCAGCTCGTTGGCCAGGCAGGTGCCAATGACCTGGGTGCCGTCCAGGCAGAGCACCGTATCCACGATGGTATTGTGCTGGTAGGCGCCTACCAGCTCCTGGGCCACGGCCTTGGCCTCGGACAAACGGGCCTTCTGGGTGGTCACGTCGATGTAATAATTGATATGGCTGTGGCTGGTGGCAAAATGCCCCTTGGCAACACGCAGGAACAGATTGCGTTTTTTGGTAGGCAGCTTGACCATGTTGATCATACAGACAACACTCCTTTTCAGCCGGGCGGACGGTGCCGCCCCAAAATACAACAGCGCAGCGGCAAGATGCCCTGCTGCTGCGCCCTGGCCTGATCTTGTTCTTTTATTGTACAAAAAAACGGAACTGTGCACAAGACACAAAATCACTAAAAAACTATAGACACTTTGCGACGAACTGCCCAACAAAAGGACCCAAAAAGCCCGCACCAAGGGTGCGGGCTGAAGTGCAATGTTTGGAAAAACCGGGCGCAGGGATCAGACCTGATCCACCACCATCTTCCAACGCAGGCTGTTCTCAGACTGGGAGCCCACAGGGATGTACTGGAAGATCATAGTGTAGCTGCCAGTCTCGGGAACCTTGAAGTTCGTGGCAGTGAGGGTCAGGGTCACATCGCCCTTCTTGTACAGGTTGGGGAGACTGCCAGAGGAGACCACGGCATCATCGAACACGATGCTGTTGCCGGGGTAGGCGCTGTTGTAGAACACAGTGCTATTGCCCTTCTCGTTGGTGGTGGTGACACTGACGCTGAAGCGGCTGGGCTCAATGAGCAGGGGCTGGTCACCGCCGTTGGCAATGCGGATCTTGAACTGGCCGTCCAGCGTATTCTCGGTAGCCAGGGTCAGCTGAGCGGTGGTGTTGCCAATGGAGATCTTCTTGCCCACCTCATACATGGGGTTGCTGGGGTCCTGGACCTCACAGCCGGTCAGCAGGCCGGCACCGGCCACAGCCACAGCGGTAAGGGCAGAGTATTTCAGGAAATCACGCCGGGAAAATACATAAGACATGATAGATTCCTCCTATCTTTTGGGCATCCGCAGATGCACAGATGCTAAAACGATCCTGTAGGGTGCAGATCAGGTGCCGCTGGCCTCATCAGGGGCAAACTTCTCGCGGTTGATGCTCCAGACGGACTGATACTCGTTGTACTGGGTATCGGGCATGAAGGTCAGGGTCAGGGTCTGGACATTGGGGTCCAGGTCCTTCACGGTGATGAGGTAATCAGCCTCCTTGCCCCGGTCGATCTGGGGGCCGGTGGCAGAGCCGGGCTTCAGGGCAACCTCCAGATTGCCTGCCTGATACAGCTTTTCGTCAGCATAGACATAGAAGTTGACGTTGGTGATGTGGAGGTCGTTCCAGCGGCCATTGCGGATATGGATCTCAAAGGTAGCGGTGTTTGCCTGGGCATCGTAATCCAGCTTGGTCAGGGTGGACTGGACCTTCAGGGCAGAGTTGCTGGAGCCGATGTCATCCTTAGGGGGCGTAGAGCCGGAGTCAGAGCAACCGCCCAGCAGGCTGGACCCTGCCACAGCCACAGCGGTCACGGCAGTGTACTTCAGAAACGAGCGGCGGGAGAAAACGTTGGACATGATAGATTCCTCCTCCTGGAATAATAAAAATACAGGAAATGCCATTTCGGCGTTATCTATACAATAGGCGAAATGAGGGCAAAAGTCAATGTTTTTTGCCAAATAATTGTGAACATTCTGTGGGAGCCTCTGGGCAAATTAGACGGATTTTAATCTGTTTTTGCCCCGGCAACAACCCATCAGGACCGCAGGACGTCAGCAGCCTTCATCACAAAGGTCAGGCTCTGGTCAGACACAAAGCTGGGGGTGTAGGTGACCTGCAGCTCCTTCCAATCCTTGGGGACCATCAGCATCAGCACGATGTAGCCGGTGCCCTGAGGGGGCAGGCTCTCGCTGTCGGAGAAGCTCTGGGAGTTGGAGTTGTACAGGGACACGGTGGCACTGATGGCAGCACCCTGGCCGTCGCAGCTGGCGGTAAAATCCGGGGTGGCAGCGGCCATGGCCTGGAAGTTGGCGTCCACGTTGCTGAGAGGGGGCACCGGGTAGGCGGCGTTGATGGCGTCAATGCCCTGGGCACCGATCACAAAGGTCTGGTTCTTGGTGCGGTTGGCGGCAGTGACCCGGACGCCCAGGTACTCGTAGCCCTCCTGGGCCGGGTCCTGGGTCAGGTGGAACACGCTGGTGAGCTGCACCCCCAGGCCGTTCCAGTTCTTGACGGTATCGCCTACCTTGATGTTATCCACCACGGTGGAGCCGCCCTTGCTCTTGCAGCCGCTGAGCATGGCAGCGGAGCCTACAGCGGCAGCGGAAAAGCCAGCGCACTTCAAAAAGGTGCGGCGAGAGATCTTATTGGACATGAGAACTTTCCTCCTCGATGTTTGCTGAAGCCATATTGCCTCAAATCTTCTACTCTGTTTATACCGTTTCCCATGGCAAGTTGCAAGGGATTGCCCCAAGAATTAACAGCAATTTCACAGGAATCTCACGGTTCCGGGGTCAGGCCCTTTACGTGGGTCTCGCTGGTCTTGACCAAATTTAACAGGCTGGGAGTGTACAGGGGGAACTCCCGGGTCAGGCTCTCGGTGGTCATAGCCAGGCAGGCCGGGTCCTTTACGCCCTCGGCACCCTTCAGGTCCTCCCCGGCCAGCAGGGCCTCCACATTGGCCTCAGACATCTGCATCACAGCGTCAGAGTAGCCCTTCCAGCGGCGGGCCTCGATGCTGAACATACTGGCGGCGTTGTGGGGCTCGGCAGAGTACAAAAGCCGGAACATCTTGGCTACCGCCATCATCAGATAGGTGCTGACCTCGGTGGTCAGGGCCTTGCTGTGGCACTGGCCGATCTTGGCATACAGCACGTTCAGGCTGTTGGAGATCAGCTTTTTATTCATGGTAGGCAGCACACTGCCGTGGTAGACGTTGTCCTTCATCTTGTCGGGGTTGGGCAGGTCCTCGGCAGACAGCATCATGCCGTTGCGCTCGGCACTGCGGCCCAGCAGGTAATCGCAGGAAACATTATAATAGTCTGCCACACGCACCACAAAGTCCAGGCCGCACTCCCGGATGCCCTTTTCGTAATGGGACAAAAGGGCCTGGGAGACCCCCAGGTCCTCGGCAGCCTGCTTCTGGGTGATGCCACGCTCTTTGCGAAGCAGCTTGATGATACGATTGAATTCCATGATATCCGACTCCTCATTTGCCCATTTTTAGGGGTACATCCTTGATGATTGGTTTACAACAGGTTGATTATACACAGTGGAAAACGAAAAGTAAAGCAAGAAAAGTGACGATTTTTTTTGCCATTTTTCGTCAGATTCGTCAAAGACCTTGCCCTGGACCCTACATCTATGTTAAACTACAGGTATAACCACATACATTTTGTGGCCCGGCAGCTGCCAAAATTGCCAGCTGCCGGAGGGCAAAGGCAAAACGGGTCGGAGCTGGGTAAAGATTTTGAAGTGGATATTCCATCTTTCACACTTTTGTGTTATAATGTGTGACTGGTGCCTGTCCTTGCTCGACGCACAGGACGCCGAGGAGGCACCGCTAAAAAATTGTGAACGATAAGAAAGAGGAACTTAACTATGAAACGCTCTGTTATGACCCGTCTGTGCAGCCTGGCAGCTGCTGCTCTGCTCACTGTGAGCTGCTTTGCTCTCACCGGCTGCGGCGGCTCCAACGCCGGCTCCGCCACCACCAGCACCGCCGCTTCCACCGCTGCTGCCACCAACAGCTGCGGCGAGGGCGTCACCTGGGCCCTGGCCGACGGCACCCTGACCATCAGCGGCACCGGCCGTATGACCAACTTTACCTCCGACAGCCCGGCACCCTGGGCAGACCAGGCCGACCAGATCACCAATGTGGAAGTGGACGGCACGGTCACCAGCATCGGTGCCGTCGCCTTCAAGGGCTGCACCAACCTGACCACCGTGAACATCGCTGACGGCGTGGAGTACATCGAGGCCGGTGCCTTCAATGGCTGCACTGCCCTCACCGATATCACCATCCCCGAGAGCGTGGGCTACATCAAGACCGGTGCCTTTAAGGATTGCAGCGCCCTCACCAGTGTTACCATCCGTGACAACTGCCGCCTGGACATGAACGTGTTCCCCACCACCGTTGAGGTGAACCACAGCGAGGGCTGATCCTCCCCTGGCCTGCCCCGGACGCCCTCCCACATGATACGAGGTGCTATGCATGAAAACCTTTAAACTTCATCTCATCCGCCACGGCATGACCGCCGGCAACCTCCAGGGCCTGTACATCGGTAGCGGCACCGACCTGCCCCTGTGCGACGAGGGCCGTGCTCAGCTGGCCCAGCTGAAGGAGCGGTTCGACTACCCCCAGGTGGACACCGTGTTCTCCTCCCCCTTGCTCCGTGCAGTGGAGACCGCCAACATCCTGTTCCCCAACGCTGCCCACACCTTTACGGTGCAGGACCTGCGGGAGGCTGGCTTTGGCAAGTTTGAGAACCGCCCGGTAAAGGAGCTGGTCCACGACCCGGACTTCAAGCAGTGGATCACCCCGAGCTCCGGCTATCTGCCGGAGGGGGCCGAGCCGACGGAGCAGTTCCATGCCCGGTGCGCCGAGAGCCTGATGAAGCTGTTTGAGTACATGATCCGCATGGACGTGGAGGAGGCCGCCTGTGTCACCCACGGCGGCGTTATCATGAGTATGCTGAGCCAGCGTGCCCTGCCCTCCCGCCACCCGGAACAGTGGATGGCAGACCCGGGCTGCGGCTACACGGTGCAGACCGATGTGCAGCTGTGGATGAGGGACCGTCTGGTGGAAGCCATCGACATCGTGCCCTATGGCTACGCCGACACCCTCCGGGGCCAGGAAGAAGCCCAGGACAACGAAAACTACCAGTAAAGCCCGGCGCAAGCCGTTACCAGGGGGGCTGCCCCTTGACAGAACGGGCCGGAACCTTTATTGTATAAGGTGACAACTCTTTCATTCTGCCAAGGAGGAACATCATGTCCCAATCCCTCTCTCGCCGGTCATTCCTGAAATGTGCCGGCTCCGGTGCGGTCAGCCTGGCGGCGGCTCTGCTCACCGGCGTATCCGCTGCAGCGGCCCAGGTCCATGCAGCAGGCCAGCCTGCCCTGCTGGAGGGCCCGGCGGCGGTGGAGCTGCTGGGCTACGCCCCGGCCCCGGAGCTGGGAGGGGTGCTGGTGTACCTGTCGGTGGAAAACCTCTCCGGCCACCCCCTGGCGGTAGGTGAAAGCTACCTCCAGAGCCGGGGCCTCCAGACCCGGCAGCAGCTGTACAGCCTGGGCACCGGGGTCACAGCCCAGTGCCAGGGCCAGCCGGTGCAGTGCGGCAGCTTTGCCGCCCCTCTGTACGGGGAGAATGCGGCGGAGGCATCGGCCTTTACCCTGAACCTGGCTGCCGGGCGAGGGGCCATGGTCCACTGCTTCTGTGCAGTGCCGGAGACCTGGCAGACCCTGGAGCTGACCTACGCCCCGGATTTTGCCGCCGGACACAGGGTGTGCTTCACCGTAGAGCGTGGGGCCGACCAGGCTGTCCTGGGGGCTGTGCCCACCACCCCTGCCGAGGTTGGCAGCGTGGTGGACCTGTAACACAACAAAGCAAAAGGACCGCTGCACGGGCTGTGCAGCGGTCCTTTTTTGCGGTAAATAGTGGGGTTTACTGGCCCGGCAGGCTCTGGCCGGTGCTGTCCTGCACCGTCAGCTCCTCCCCGGTAACGCTGGACAGCAGGGCCAGATAGCTGCGGCCCCCTTTCAGGGCCAGGGACTGGCCGGTGGCATCATAAAGGGCCAGGGTGGAGTCGGTGCCCAGGGTCCAGGTAATGTTCCACAGGCGGCCTCCGTTGAGCCAGACGCCGCCGCCCATGGTCAGGTCGTAGTCCAGGCTCCGGGCGTCCTCCCGGAGGGTGGAGGAGCAGAACAGCACCAACACGTTGTCAAAGGCCGCCTGGGCTCCGGTGTTGGCGTCCAGCTGGGGGGTGCCGTCGGTGGACAGCATCCCATAGGTGTCGGTGCGGCTGTTGTAGGCAAAGCCAGTGGAGCTTTGGGTCTGGAAATGGATCACCGCTTTTGCGGCGTCGGTGGCGTCAGGCTCCGGCAGATGGTCCTCCCCGTTCTGCAAGGGCAGCAAGGGTGGCACCGTGGCAGGGTTTTCTGCCTCTGTAGCAGCGGCGCTGTCGGCGGTCAGGCTGGCAGAAAGGCCCAGGCTGGGCAGCACCTGGGCCACTGCTGCGCCGCTGGTGCGCCACAGGGGGTGGGTGACCCAGTCCTCTCCGCAGGTAAAGGCGTTGCGGCCCACCTCCAGGGCGTCTACGGCCCGGAGGTTCCGGTGGTCCAGAAAGTTCCGGGCAAACACGCTGCACCCCAGCTGCACCGGCAGGACCTGCTGGGCCGAAAGCAGCTGCCAGTACAGGTCCTGCCCAATGGTCACGGGGCCCACCGTGGGCATGGCCTCCACCGAGGGGTATACCAGGCACAGACTGGTGGGAGAATGGAGGTCTGTGGCGGCCTCCAGCACCACCGAGGCACTGCCGATGCCCCACTGGGTGGTGCACCCGGGGCTGTTGTCGATGATCACTGCCGCAGGCCGCTGGCCCGGGGCCTCCGGCTCCAGCCCCGTAAGGGGGTCTGCCGCCGGGGTGCTGCTGGCAGCAGAACTGCTGCTGACGGGGCTGCAGCCTGCCAGCAGCAGGATGCACAGTGCAGCGGCCCACAGCCGCCGCATCCAGTTGCGTTTCATGGCGTTTCCTCGCTTATTGATAGCTGCAATTGGGCAGCTCGTCGGTGTCTACCATGGCCAGGTAGGTCTTGCCCCGGTTGAAACGGGGCTGGGTGCCGTCGGCCCGGTAGACCTGCAGGGGGTGCTCCGGTGAGGCCTTTTGCCAGATGCAGGGCTCCACAGCCCCCCGGGTGCAGAACCAGGCCTCGCCGCCGGAGGCGTAATCCACCTGCTGCACGTCCCCGGAGTCGCCGGGATAGGCGGCAATGCCGGCAAAGCAGATCAGCAGGTTGTCAAAGGCCAGCTGCTTGCCGTTCAGCTCGTCCACGGCATTTTCAAAGGCCCCGGAGGCCCGGCTGTACATCTGCATCTTGTAGGTGCGGCTCAGCAGGTTGTAGGTAAAGGAGGTCTTGTAGTGGGTGGAGTGCAGGATGCTCACCGTGCGAGCGGTGCTGGCCCCACGCATGGCGTTTTCCTCCCCGGTGCGGTAGTCGGTAAAGGGGAAAAAGGTGCTGTCATAGGCGTAATTCAGGTCCATGCCGGCGTTGGCGGCGGCCTGCCGGATCTCCGGGCCGGAGGTGAACTCCGTGTGCTCATAGGCCACATCCCGGCCCCGGCTGTCCCGGTGAGCCACATGGGGATGGGTGGGGGTGTTGAAGTAGCTCTTGCCCCCAATGTTCAGCCCGGAGTAGTTGTACACGTTGATGAACTTGGTGCAGGGGGCACTTTCACCGTCGTGGTAGTACAGGGCCTGCCAGGGCATCACCAGCTGCAAAAACTGGTCCCGGCCGGAGCGCAGGGGCCCCACCTCCGGGATGACATCCACGTTGCGGTACACCGCACAGAACCGGGTAATGCCGCCCTCCACCTTGCTCTCGATCAGCAGGTCGGCGGAGGAAAGCCCTCTCTGGGGCCGGGCGTTCTGCCGCTGGGAGTGGCTGATATTGTTGACCATAACGCCTACCAGGCGGCCCTCACGCTGCCGGGCCTCGCCGGTAAGGGGGTCGGCATTGTAGGCCGGCAGGCTGGCGGCAGGAGCCGGGGCCTCCGAGGAGGCAGCAGCTTCCCCGGAAGCCGCCGGAGCGCCAGAGCAGAAATACTGCTGCAGCCACTGGGAGAACCGACTGCCTGCGGCGGCAGACCCGGTGCCCTGGCAGCCGCTGAGGGCCAAAAGGGCGGCGGTGAGGCCGGAAAAACGAAGAACGGTACGGCGGGTGATCTTTTTCATAAAAGTACCTCCTGCAAGGGCAAGATCATCAGCAGGCCGGGGCATCCCGGGCCCGAAAATAAACCAAAGAAAGTTGCTTTGATTGTAACGATTCTTGCCGGATTTGTAAAGGGGAACTTGTCAGAGAAAAGCTCTGCCCCGGGCTTGCTTTGCCGGGGATGGCCGACCGGGGCATCTTCTGCTTTGCAGCATGGACAGACCGCTGTGCCCCGGCCCGGCGGCGGAGCGCAAGTTTTTTCAGCGTTCCTCTTGCTTTTTTTCGGCGGTTATGGTAATATAGTTCGGCAGTATTGTTTTGCTGCAGGTATATGCGCTCGTAGCTCAGCCGGTAGAGCATCTGACTTTTAATCAGAGGGCCAGGGATTCGAGTTCCCTCGAGCGCA
>CAKSXW010000005.1 GCA_934518555.1 uncultured Faecalibacterium sp.
TGGTACTATAATAACAGATAATTTTGTGATATAAAATAGCATTTTATTGATTAGAGGTGTCAGATATTGCTGTTTGATTGGAATGCCACCGCCGCCCCGGCTGCCCTGCTGGACCTGCAGCTTTCCGGCCCCCGGACCCTCACCGGCGAGGGGCTGTGGGTGTGCCTGGTCTCCAGCGGCCGCTGCACCGCTTCTTTGCCGGACCAGGGCCCTCTGCCCGGGGGCACTGCCCTGGTGCTGCCGCCCCAAAAGGTTCCGGCAGGCCACCTGATCCTCAGCCGGGCACCCCTGCGCCTGGAACCGGAGGGCAGTTGCCACCTGCTGTGCGCCCAGCTGACAGGCCAGGCCCCGGCCCGGTTTTTGGCCAGCCTCCAGGAGCTACCCTTTTTGGCCAAAGGCAGCTCCTGCCCCGGTGCCGCCGAGCTGCTGGACCGTCTGGCCGCCGAGCCGGAACGCCACAGCCGGGCTCGCAGCCAGCTGACCTTTGCTTTGCTGTGTGAACTTTCGGACGCCGACAGTGCCGCCCCGGCCCTGCCGCCTCTGGTGCAGGCCGCCATAGAGGATATCCGGGCCAACTACGCCGGGCTTTACGGGGTGGAGGAGCTCAGCGAACGGCTGGGGGTGTCCAAAAGCCACCTGGTCCGCACCTTTACCGCCGCCGTGGGGGTGCCCCCGGGCAAGTACCTGACCCGGGTGCGAGTGGAGGCCGCCCAGCGGATGCTGCTGCACCGGGAATACACCCTGGACGTGGTGGCCAGCCTGTGTGGATTTTCCGGGGCCAACTACCTGTGCCGGGTGTTCAAAAAAGAAACCGGCCAATCCCCTGCACAGTGGCGGGCATTGGCCGATCAATCCATCCGCTCCGGGCTGTCCCCTCAGGAGGCCCAGCGAGAGCAGGAGCTGTTTATTTAAGGTTGCGGCTTGGGGCGGAACAGCAGGAACACTGTCAGCACCGCCGTCAGCAGCTCTGTCGCCGGGAAGGCCGCCCACACGCCGGTCATGCCAAACAGGGCACTGAGGGCCACCGAGCAGCCCACAATGGCCACCATGCCCCGGCAGATGGAGGTAAGGGAGGCCTCCATCGGGCGGTTGGTGGCGCTGAGGTAGCCTGCCGCCACGATGTTGAACCCGGCAAAAAAGTAGCCGATAAAGTACAGCCGCATGCCGGTGTGGGCCATCTGCGCCATCTGCACCGAGTTTTCGCTGTTGAACCAGCCCACAAAGGTGTCGGTCATGCCAAACACTGCCCCATACAGCACCGCTGCCAGGGCCAGGGCGGTGCCGCTACTCAGCAACAGCAGCTTCCGGGCTCCGGCCTTGTCATCCTTGCCGTAGCAGTGGCTCACCAGAGGCTGGGCACCCTGGGCCACACCGTTGAAGATGGCGGTAGCCACCAGGGCAAAGTTGGCCACCACACCATAGGCTGCCACGGCTACGTTGCCTGCCAGCCCCAGCAGCAAAAAGTTGAACACCGTGGTGGTAACACCGGAGGAAAGCTCCCCCACAAAGCCGGAGACCCCCAGCTGGCAGCTCTGGGCCAGCAGCTTTGCCGAGGGCCGCTGCCACACAAATTGCAGGCTGTTCTCCTTTTTAAAGAAGTGACGGCTGCACACCGTGATGCTGATGATGGGGGACACTGCCGTGGCCAGGGCCGCACCTGCCAGGCCCAGGCCCAAGGGGAACATAAAGATGTAGTCGAACACCACATTGAACAGGCTGCTGCTGAGGGTGGCCACCATGGCAAGGGAGGGGTCTCCGTCGTTGCGGACAAACACCGACACGATGGAGTTGCACATAAAAAACGGGGTGAACAGCAAAAAGATCCGGGCGTAGGGGATGCCCAGGGCTACGATGCCGGCATCCCCTCCCATAAGCCTCAGCAATGCCCCGGGGCAGAAGGCTCCCACCAGGATAAAGGGCACCGAGGCCAGGCAGGCAAAAAAGATGGCGTTGGAAAAATACCGCTGGGCCCGGTCATCTCCCTGGGCCCGGAGGATGGCGTACCGGGTGGCAGCCCCCAGACCTATGAGGGCCCCAATGGCAAAGATCACATTATAAACGGGCAGGCACAGGTTCAGCAGGGTAACGCCGTCGGTACCGGCAGCCTGGGCGATAAAATAAGTATCCGCCAGGATATAGCAAGAGGTGCCCAGCAGACCAAAGATATTCTGGGACACATAGCGAAAGAACTGTTTGGTGATGTTCATCCGTGGATTCCTTTCCCAAAAGAGTGTGCGTCCGGGTATTGTAGCACAGTCTGCCGGGCAAAGTCAACTGCAAAACCGCCCTGCAGCGAACAAAAAAGTTTGCTGCCGCCGTTGCGTCTGCCGGGGTGCTGGTGTATACTGGAACAGTCCGATTTCCGGCCCCCGGGGCTGGCAGCGGACACACCCTATGATCCTGGAGGTCCCCTATGGCCGGCAACACCCTGTTTTCTCTTGGCGAAGCTCTTATTGATCTGGTCCCCACCCAGGCAGGCTGCTCCTTTGAGCAGGTGCCTGCCTTTGCGCCCCAGGTGGGCGGCGGCCCGGCCCGGGTCTGCGCTGCCTTTGCCCGGCTGGGGGGCCGCAGCAGCCTGATCACCCAGCTGGGGGAGGACCCCTTTGGCCATCAGATCGCCCGGGAGCTGGCAGACCGGGGCGTGGACCTGAGCCACCTGACCTTTACTTCTGCCGCCGGCACCGCCCTGGCCTTTTCCAGCCAGGACCCCCAGGGCATCCAGACGGTGCACCTTTGCCGCAAGCCCTCGGCGGAGCTGCTGTATGCTCCGGAACAGCTGGACCCCGGCTGGTTCCGGGAGGCCTTTGCCCTGCACTTTGGCAGTGGGTGCCTGGTGGACAGCCCCATGCGGTTCACCCACCTGGCTGCCATCGCCGCCGCCCGGCAGGCCGGAGCCCTGGTGAGCTTTGCCCCGGGGCTGCGGCCGGGCTTTTGGCCTGACCGGGAGATGCTGCGCCAGACGGTGCTGCAGTTTGCTCCCCGGGCCCACATCCTCCAGCTTTCGGAGGGGGAGCCGGAGTTTTTGACCGGGTCCTCGGACCTGGACACCGCCCTGCCCCGGCTGCTGACCGGAAAGCTGCAATTGGTGGTGTACACCGGCAGCCAGGGGGCCCGGGCCTATACCCGCCGCACCCGGGCTGCTGCCGCCTGCCGGGACCTGGCAAAGCTGGACCTTGCCCATGCCAGCCACGGCTTTTTTGGCTGTTTTTTGTGGCAGCTGCTGCAAAAGGGGGTTACCGCCGACAAGCTGGAGACCCTCTCCCGTAAAGCCCTGGAGGAGGCCCTGGCAGTGTCCAATCGGTTCCGGCTCCTGAGTGCCCGGAGACACGGGGCCCTGGCAGGCTTCCCCACTCCGGAGCAGCTGGACCCGGCGGCTCCGGCCCACTTTTTGCCCACGGAAGGAGACTCCCATGGCCTTTGAATTTGCTTTTCTGGACTGGCTGTATCAGTTCCGCAACCCGGTAATGAACAGTCTGGCCATCTTTTTTGATACCGCCGGGGCCCACGGCGAGCTTTGGATCGCTGTGACCCTGGTGCTGCTGGCCTTCCGGTCCACCCGTAAGGCCGGGGCCGCCATGGCCCTGGCCCTGGGTCTGTATCTGCTGGCCGGGCACTTTTTGCTGAAGCCCCTGTTTGCCCGGCCCCGGCCCTGTGACCTGAACACCGCCATCACCATGCTGGTGCCCCGGCCCCACGGCCACTCCTTCCCCTCCGGCCACACGGCCTCGGGGGTGGCGGCGGCCTTTGCCCTCTGGCTGCAAAACCGGAAGCTGGGCACCCCGGCCCTGGCACTGGCGGCCTTTATCGCCTTTACCCGGCTGTACCTGTATGTGCACTTTCCCACCGATATCCTGGGGGGTGTGGTGCTGGGGGTGGCCCTGGGTGCCGCAGCCTCGGCGATCGTAGACCGTCTGGCCCAGAGCCGCCACCAAAAGAACTGATCTTGTTTTCAACCAAAAACGTCCTCCCTTGGAGCTTTTGCCCAAAGGAGGACGTTGTTTTTTGTTAGGTTTACACCCCAAAGAATTCCTTGGCAATGTCGGCACTGCACTTGGCGTCTTTGGCGTACCAGTCTGCCCCGATCTTTTTGGCGTATTCCGGGGTCAGCACTGCCCCACCCACCATGATCTTACAGTCCAGCCCGGCGGCGTGGAGGGCTGCAATGGTCTCCTCCATACTCTTGAGGGTGGTGGTCATCAGGGCCGACAGGCCCACCAGGTGCACATCCTTTTCCCGTACCGTGTCCACCACAGTCTCCACCGGCACATCCCGGCCCAGGTCCAGCACCTCAAAGCCGTAGTTTTCCAGGATCACCCGGACGATGTTCTTGCCGATGTCGTGGACATCCCCCTTTACGGTAGCCAGGACGATGCGGCCCTTGCTGGCACTTGCCTGGCCCTTTTGGGCAATGGCGGTCTTGATCTCCTCAAAGGCACTCTGGGCGGCACTGGCAGCCTGCAGCAGCTGGGGCAAAAAGAGGGTGCCTTTTTCGTACTTGCTGCCTACGATGTCCAAGGCCGGGATCAAGGCCTGGTCCACCACTTCCAGGGGCTGTTTTTCTGCCAGCAGGGCCCGGGTCCGGGCGGCAGCCTCCCCCTTCAGGCCCTTTTCCACCGCCTTCATCAGGGGGGCATAGGGGCCCGACAGCTCCTGCTCCCCTGCCGGGGCCGGAACTGCCTGGGCTGCCTGCTGCAGGGCTGCCGAGGGCAGCACCTGGTTGGCGTAGCGTTCAATATACCGGGTGCTCTGGGGGTCCCGGTTGGTAAGCACATTATAGGCGTACACCGCCGCCATCATCTCCTGGCTGGAGGGGTTCATGATGGCCAGGTCCAGCCCGGCATACATGGCCATGGTCAGGAAGGTGGTGTTCAGGTAGGCCCGGCAGGGCAGGCCAAAGCTGATGTTGGACACCCCCAGCACCGTGCGGACCCCCAGCTCCTTTTTGCAGGCTTCCAGGGCCTGCACCGTAGCCAGCACATCCTTTTGCTGGGCACTGGCCGTCAGAGTGAGGCAGTCGATGTAGATATCCTCCCGGGGGATCCCCTCCTCCAGGGCGGCCCCCACGATGCGCCGGGCAATGTCCACCCGGTCCTGGGCTGCCGGCAGGATGCCCCGCTGGTCAATGGCCAGGCCCACGATGGCAGCACCGTATTTTTTGCACAGGGGCAGAATGGCCCGGAGCTTTTCTTCCTCGCCGTTGGTGGAGTTGACGATGGGCTTGCCGTTGTACACCCGGAGGCCCCGTTCCAGCGCCTCCACGTTGGAGGAATCCAGCTGCAAAGGCAGGCTCACCACGCTTTGCAGGGCCTTGACCACCTGCTCCATCACCACAGGCTCGTCCACCCCGGGGGCACCTACGTTCACATCCAGCACCTGGGCCCCGGCTTCCGCCTGGCTCACCGCCTGTTCCAGCACATAGTTCATATCCCCTTCTCGCAAAGCCTGCTGGAACCGCTTTTTTCCCGTGGGGTTGATGCGCTCTCCCACCACGGTGATGCCGTCCACGTTGACATAATTCATGGGGGTGCACAGCACCGAGGGCATGGCGTGGGCCGGGCGGCCCGGCACACAGCCCTTGAACACCCCGTTCAGCAGCCGGATGAACTCCGGCGTAGTGCCGCAGCAGCCGCCGGCGGCAAACAGATTCAGCTCCCGGTAGGGCTTCATCTCCAGGGCAAACAGCTGGGGGGTGATGTCGTAGCCGCTGCCGTCGGCCCGGGGCAGCCCGGCATTGGGCTTTACGAACACCGGGAAGTTGCCGGGCACTGCCTCTGCCAGCCGCTTTGCCATGGGAAAGATCTCCTTGGGCCCCAGGGAGCAGTTGATGCCCACGGCATCTGCCCCCAGGCCCCGGGCCACAGCCCCAAAGCTCTCCACGGTGCAGCCGGTAAAGGTGCGGCCCCCGGCCTCAAAGCTCATGCTGGCCAGAACAGGCAGCCGGGTGTTTTCCCGGGCTGCCAGCAGGGCCGCTTTCAGCTCATACAGGTCCGTAAAAGTCTCAAAAAAGATCAGATCTGCCCCGGCGTCCTGGCCAGCCTTTACGATCCGGGCATACTCTGCCACAGCGTCCTCAAAGACCAAGGTGCCGTTGGGCTCCAGCAGCTCCCCCAGGGGGCCCACATCCAGGGCCGTAAGGGCCCCGTAGGGTGCACAGGCCTCTTTGCACAGGGTGATGCCGGCGGCAATGATCTGCTCCAGGCTGTAGGCACTGCCTGCCAGCTTGTGGGGGGAGGCCCCAAAGGTGTTGGCGTTGACCACCCGGCTGCCGGCGGCGGCATACTGGCTGTGGATGCCCCGGATCAGGTCCGGGTCGGTGATGTTCAGTTCCTCAGGCCGGGCCCCCAGCTGGAGGCCTGCGGCTTGCAGCATGGTGCCCATGCCGCCATCCAGCAGGATGGTATTGTTCTGGTTAAAAAGTTCACTCGCTTGCACAGGTCTTTCCCCTCTTTCTGTATTCGCAGCGGTGCCGCAGCACGCAGTGACCGCAGCCTGCCAGGCGGCCCTTTACCGGGTGCTGACTGACCCCCAGGATGGCGGTGACGCTTTTGCGGGGGGTCATCAGGTTGGCGTCGGTGACCCACAGCCCGGCCCGGCGTGGGGTATCCAGGGCCGTCGCCACCAGGGGCTGCACGGCAATATCCCAGTCCCCATACCCCGGCGAGAACCGTCCCGTCATGTACAGGCCCTGTTCTGCGGCCCACTGCCGCAGCTGGGCCTCTGCCAGGTCGGCGGCCTGCTCTGCCAGGGCACTGCCCAAGGCATCGGAGGCCACCCCGGCGGCAATGTCCCCCACCCCGGCCCGGCGGATCTGGGCATCCACCCCGGGGCCCAGAGTCACCGCCAGCAGAATGGCCTGGCTGCAGCCCTCCAGGTGCCGCTGCACGTCCTGCCCCGGCAGCAGCCCGGCCTGCTCCAGGGCGGTGGTCTCTGCCAGGAGCCACACCGCCCGGGGGGTAGCCGCTGCCAGCAGGGGCACAGCACACCGTTCCAGCAGGGCCATGGTGGCAGCATCCGGCTGGCCCCGGGCCCCAAAATACCGGGCCGCCTGGGCCAGATCGATCTGTTCCGGTTTTTCCATGGCCAATGTCCGGCTCTGCCCCAGCTGCATGGTCCTGTCCTCCTTGCATGATTGAAATGAAGTAGTTTCAAGTATACCGCAGACATAGGATTTTATCAATCCCACAAAAACAGAACCCTGCGGTCCTCCTCTGGGCCCATTCTGTAAAAAGGCAAAGCCGGGCGGTCTGCAGACCGCCCGGCTTTGTTCTATCCCAGTTTTTCGTTTTTTATTTGATGCAGCTGCTGCAGGGGGTATAGCCTGCTGCAATGGCCTCATCGTAGCTGGAGAAAAGGATCTGATTCTTTTCTGCCGGCAGGTTGGGGCAGCTGGGCAGGTGGAACTTTTTGCTGTTCACATTGCCGATGTAGGTCTGCTGGGCGGTGCTGGAGGCGGCAGGGTCCGTGGGGTTCAGCTGGGCATCCGGCACAAAGTGCTCCATGGCCACGGTGTAGTTCTGGCCGTCGCTGCCAATGGTGATGGTGCCCTGGAGGTCCGTGCGGTACACGTCCACCCCGGCGTCCCGGAGGATGCTCAAGGTCTCCTCATGGGGGTGGCCGTACTTGTTGCCTGCCCCACAGGAGATGATGCCCATCTCCGGCAGCACAGCGTTCAAAAACAGATACCCGGTGCTGGTGCTGGAGCCGTGGTGGCCCACCTGCAGCACATCCGCCTTCAGGTTGGCACCGCTGTTGACCAGGTCGGTCTCTGCGGTCTTTTCCATATCTCCTGTCAGCAGAAAGCTGGTGGAGCCATAGTCGATGCGGACCACCAGAGAGGTGTCGTTGGTGGAGCTGTAGGCCGCCACCGGGCCCAGCAGGGTCACGGTGGCACTGCCCAGGGGCCAGCTGGTGCCCACCGCAGGCACCTCCACCGCCAGGCCCTGCTGCTGGGTGTACTTGACAAAGTTCTGGAAGCACTTGGTGTCGGCCTGGGTCACGGGGCTGTACACATGGTTGGCCGGGAAGTAGGCCAAAGCTGCCGCCAGGCCTCCCACATGGTCCTCATGAGCGTGGGAGCAGAACACATATTGCAGTTCCTCCACCCCCTGGCTTTGGAGGTAGGACACCACCAGGCTGCCGTCGTCCACGTTGCCGCCGTCGTACAGCATAAACTGGCCGTCGCATTCCACCAGCACACTGAGGGCCTGGCCCACATCGATAAAATGCATCTCAAAGGGCTGCTGGGCCCCGGTGCCGGACGCCCCCGGGGCTGCATTGGCACTGCCGCCGGGCACCGAGGGCAGGGCTCCGTCACAGGCTGCCAGGCTCAGGGCCAGGGCAGCTGCCAGGGCCAGGGCCGCCAGGCGGCGCAGCAGGCCCTGCTTCCGGGTCACTTTTTCTTTTTTCCAGTTTTCCACGTTGCGTTCTCTTTCTGTTGATTACTCTTAGGCTTATGGCCCGGGGCAGAATGGGGTGCAAACCGGGCGCCGGGGCTGGGCTGACGGCCTGCCGGGGCATTCTGGCTGCGGCCCCGGGTGTTTTTGCCGGAGCCGCCCTTCTGGTTATGGTTCACGGTGTAGGTGCCGTCGTTGTGGATGGTCACCTGGGTGTTGTCGGTCCGGCGGGCACTGCGCTGCACCGCCCGGCGGCCTTCCGCCGGGACCAGCAGGGGGATCAGGTCCTCCCGGTGGGTCATCCTCAAGGCCTTGACCACCTTTTCGGCGTTGCGGGGCTCATAGTATTGCAGCAATGCACGCTGCAGGGCCTTGCCCTCAGGGGTCTTTTCCACGAACACCGGCTTCAGGGTGTAGGGGTCCAGGCCGGTGTAGAACATACAGGTGCTGACGGTGCCGGGGGTGGGGTAAAAATCCTGCACCTGCTCCGGCCGCATGTGGTTCTTATAAAGATACTCGGCCAGATAGACCGCGTCCTTCAGGGTGCTGCCCGGGTGGCTGGACATCAGGTAGGGCACCAGGTACTGCTTTTTGCCAGCCTTTTTGCTGAGCTCGTAGAATTTATCCTTGAACTTGTTGAAGGTCTCGATGGGGGGCTTGCCCATGTAGGCCAGGGTGTTGGGAGCGCAATGCTCCGGGGCCACCTTCAGCTGACCGGACACATGGTACTCCACCAGCTCCTTAAAGAAGGTATCGTCCGGGTCTGCCATCAGGTAGTCGAACCGGATGCCGCTGCGGATAAACACCTTTTTTACCCCCGGCAGCTCCCGCACCCGGCGCAGGATCTTGAGGTAATCGCTGTGGTCCACGATCATGTGGGAGCAGGTGGTGGGGGCCAGGCAGTGTTTGCCGCCGGTGCACATACCCCGGAGCATCTGTTCCCGGCAGGAGGGGAACCGGAAGTTGGCGGTGGGACCGCCCACGTCGTGGATGTAGCCCTTGAAGTCCGGCTCGTGGGTCATGCGCTCGGCCTCTGCCACGATGCTGTCGGCACTGCGGCTGGTGACCCGGCGGCCCTGATGGAGCTGGATGGCGCAGAAGTTGCAGCCACCAAAGCAGCCACGGTTCTGGATGATGGAGAACTGCACCTCCCGGATGGCAGGCACACCTCCCATGCTCTCGTAGATGGGGTGGTACCGACGGGTGTAGGGCAGGGCGTAGACCTTATCCAGCTCCCCTCGCACCAGGGGCTTGGCCGGGATGTTCTGCACCAGGTATTTTTCGCTCTGCTTCTGCACGATGATCTGGCCGCTGACCACATCCTGGTTGTCCATCTGGATGCGGCAGGCCTTGGCGTAGGCGGTCTTATCCGCTGCCACCTTTTTATATCCGGCGCATTCCACATACCGCTGGGGCAGGTGGTCAAAATCCGTCAGATAGCAGGTGCCGTCCACGTCGGTGATGGTCTCCACCGGCTCCCCGGCAGCCAGCCGCCGGGCGATCTCCACAGTCTGGTGCTCACCCATGCCAAAGCTGATCAGGTCTGCGCCGGAGTCCTCGGCGATGCTGGGCAGCACCGTGTCCAGCCAGTAATCGTAATGGGCAAACCGGCGCAGGCTGGCCTCCAGGCCGCCCAGGATCACCGGTAGGTCCGGGTAGGCCTGCTTGGCCAGCCGGGTGTACACGGTGGCACTGCGGTCCGGCCGGGCCCCGGCCTTGCCCCCGGGGGAGTATTCGTCCTCGGCCCGGGGGATCTTGGCCACAGAATAGTGGCTGACCATGCTGTCCACGTTGCCGCCGCCGATAAAAAAGCCGTACTTGGGCTTACCGAACCGCTTGAAGTCCTCGCAGTCGGTGTACCGGGGCTGGGCCAGCACTGCCACCTTGTAGCCCTCCGCCTCCAGCAGGCGGCTGATGATGGCGGTGCCAAAGCTGGGATGGTCCACATAGGCGTCGCCGCCTACCACCACAAAGTCCAGCTGGTCCCAGCCTCGGGCCTCCATGTCCGCCCGGCTGATGGGCAGAAATTCAGTGTAGATCTGGGGAGTAGAATTGTCCATTTGCTAATATCCTCATTCTTGGTTGAACACGGGAAGGGCCCTCGCCCTCTTTTTTATTCCTGGGGCTGGTTCATCTGCATTTCCAGCCACTGCTGACGGCTGATGAGCACGGCCCGGGGCTTGGCACCCTCGTGGGGGCCAATGATGCCTCGCATCTCCATCTCATCCATGATACGGGCGGCACGGGCATAGCCCAGCTTGCAGCGGCGCTGCAGCAGGCTGGTGGAGGCAAGGCCAGCGTCGATGACCACCTCCACGGCCTGCTGGAACAGGGGGTCGGAATCCGACTCCTCGTCCATATCGGAGCCGCCGCCCTTTTTGCCGTCCTGGATGGCGTGCTTTTCCATGGCTTCGATCATGGCCTCGTCGTACTGGACGGTGGCACTGGATTTGATAAAGTCCAGCACCCGGCTGATCTCCTCATCCCGGACAAAGGTGCCCTGGATCCGGGTGGGCTTGGGGGCCCCCACCGGCATAAACAGCATATCGCCCTGGCCCAGCAGCTTTTCGGCTCCGGCACCATCCAGGATGGTGCGGCTGTCCACCTGGCTGGACACTGCAAAGGCGATGCGGCTGGGGATGTTGGCCTTGATCAGGCCGGTGATCACGTCCACGCTGGGACGCTGGGTGGCCACGATCAGGTGCATTCCGGCGGCACGGGCCTTTTGGGCAATGCGGCAGATGGAATCTTCCACGTCCTTGCCCACCACCATCATCAGGTCCGCCAACTCGTCGATGACGATGGCGATATAGGGCATCTTGTCCAGCCGGGGGTCCTCTGCCGCCAGCTTGTTGAAGGCCTTGATGTCACGCACATTGTTCTCGGCAAACATCCGGTACCGCCGCTCCATTTCCTGGACCGCACTGCCCAGGGCTCCGGCGGCCTTTTTGGGGTCGGTGACCACCGGCATCAGCAGGTGGGGGATGCCGTTGTACTCAGCCAGCTCCACCACCTTGGGGTCGATGAGCAGCAGCTTCACATCCTCGGGGCTGGAGCGGAACACCAGGCTCATGATGATGCTGTTGACACACACCGATTTGCCGCTGCCGGTGCTGCCGGCGATGAGCAGGTGGGGCATCTTGCACAGGTCTGCCACCTGGGCCACACCGGCAATGTCCTTGCCCAGGGCAATGCCCAGGGGGGAGGTCATGCGGAGAAAGCTCTGGCTCTCGAACACGCTGCGGATGCTCACAGCACTGCGCTTGTGGTTGGGCACCTCGATGCCCACCGCCGGTTTGCCGGGGATGGGGGCCTCCATACGCACATCCGTCACCGCCAGGTTCAGGGCAATGTCGTCGGCCAGAGAGGTGATGCGGCTGATCTTGACGCCAGCCATGGGCTGCACCTCATACCGGGTCACCGAGGGGCCCCGGGAGATATCCAGCACCCGGGTGCGGACCCCAAAGCTCTCCAGGGTATCCACCAGCTTCTGGGCGTTGGCCTTCAGCTCCTCCTGGGCATTGGGGTCATTTTCCTCCTTGGGCCGTTCAAACAGCTCGATGGGAGGGTATTGGTACTGATAAGTATCCTCCGGAGCGGCTTCCTCTGCCGGGGCGGCAGCGGCGGCCTGCTCCGAGGCAGCAGGCTTTTCCATGGCTGCCGCCACCAGGGTGTTCAGGTCCTTTTCCTCCACCGGCTCGGCACTGATGCGGATCCATCCATCCTCGTCGGGGCCGCTGCGGCTGGCCACAGCGTTCTCGGCACTGACCCGGGCCGGAGCCTGGGGTGCCTGGGGCATCTGGGGCTGAATGGGAGCCTCCTGGGGAGCCTCAGCCGCAGGGGCAGGCTGGGCTGCAATGGGGGTGTCGAACACATCTGCCTGGGGTGCTGCTGCCGGAGCCTCCGGCTGGGCAAAAAAGTCTGCCGCCGCCGTCTCCACTGCCTCCGGCACCACCGGCGTCCTTGCTGGCGCAGGTGCCGCCGGGGCCAAGGGGTCCATGCCAAAGGTGCCGCCAGGGCCGGGGATAAAGGGTTCGATGGGCTCGCTGCCCCCCTCCTTTACCTGGGTATGGTCCGGGCCCAGGTCCACGTCAAAGGGAGCCCGGGGCCGGGGCACGCTGACCCGTACCGGGGCCGCAGCCTGGGGCTCCGGGGGCTGCTGCCCCGGGGCAGGCTGTTCTGCCGCCTCCGGCTCCTGTTCCAGCTCCTGGGTCACCTTGTGGCCCCAGTGCAGCACCCCGGACATCCAATCCGGCAGGCCCAGGTGGAAGGCTGCTGGTTCCAATTCCGGCTCTGCTTCCGGTTCCGGTTCCTGGGCTTGCTGCAAGGCCTTTTCCTCCTTGCGCTGGGCCCGTCGGGCAGTGCCCTGCTGGTAAGCCGCCAGGCCCTTTTCCTGCACGCCGCCAAAGACGCCGCACAGCCACTGCCACACCTCTGCAGGGGTCAGGTCAAAAATGTACAGGCTGACGCAAAGGGCCAGCACGATCATAATAAGGTTTGCCGCCGGGCGGCCGCAGAGCAGCAGCAGGCTGCCTCCCAGCAAAGCCCCCAGGGCTCCGCCGGACAGCCAGGCCTGGTAGCCGTTCTGGTAGCAGGCCCCCACCATCTGGAAGGCCGACATCCCCTGGGGCTGGATGTCGGAAAAGACGATGACCGTGCCGCAGGCAAACACCAGGCCCAACGTCAGCTTGAGCAGATGGGGCAGCAGGTCCTCCCCCCGGGTGTACAGCACTGCCAGGCAGCAGACGGCAGCACCCAGCACAAAGCTGCCGCAGCCAAACAGGCCAAACAGCACCTGGTGCAGGGCTTTCCAGACCGAATCCCCTTCCACAAAGGCCAGCACTACCAGCAAAAGCCCCCCCAACAGGGTGCCAAGGCCTGCCGGCAGCCGCTGCTCTGCCTGTTTTTTACGGGAAGTTGTGCGCTTCGCCGTTGATTTTCGTTTTTTTGTTGCCATTCTTCTCCATTCCCCGCAGTCCCGTAGACGCAATTCTTGATTCTATTATTGTACCACGCAGTGGGCAAAATGGCAAACCATATTGTTGTGTTATTGCCCCTCGATCTGGCCATAGAGCCAGTCCAGGGCCTGGGCCAGGCCTCCCAGCTGGTCGATGAGCTTTTCCTTCACCGCACGGCGGCCGTCCAGCACCGTGCCCATATCCATTACCAGCTCCCCGGTGTGGAGCATCAGCTGATTGTACCGCTTTTCCGTCATGCCGCTGTGGGCCGCCACAAAGCCGGTGATGCGCTGCTGCATCTGGTCAAACCAGTGCATGGTCTGGGGCACCCCCAGCATCACCCCGGAGTGCCGCACCGGGTGCACTGTCATGGTGGCGGTGGGCACGATAAAGCTCCGCCGGGCACTGACCGCCAGGGGGATGCCGATGGAGTGGCCGCCCCCCAGCACCAGGGTGGCACTGGGCTTGGACACGCTGGCGATGAGCTCTGCCAGGGCCAACCCGGCCTCCACATCTCCCCCCACGGTGTTCAGCAGCACCAGCAGCCCCTCCACACGGGGGTCCTCCTGCACTGCCACCAGCTGGGGGATCACGTGCTCGTACTTGGTGGTCTTTTGGCCCTGGGGGGCCTCTGAGTGGCCCTCGATCTGCCCGATGACCGTCAGGCAGTGGATGGTATGAGCACCCCGGGTCAGGGTCACATTGCCCAGCTGTTCCAGCGGTTCCTGCTCCACCAGGGGCTGGGGGTCAGTTTCGTGATGTTCCGGCATGGCACAGGCCTCCTTTGTTGCTTTTACACAGGATGCCCCGGCCCGGCGGCGGCTATTCCCCCGGAGGCTGCTGCTTAAAATCTGGTAATTTTTTTGTTTTTTTCTGGTTAGGGATTTGACATTCGGCCTTCCTGCTGTATACTTTAAATAATTGACATTGACAAAAACCAATGATGAGTTCCATCACGCTCCACACCCCGGTGGGTTGCAAGCAGGCAACGGCAGCGGTGTGGTTGACAGAAAGGAGAACCCTTTTCATGAACACCCCCGCAAAAGCATCCCTTCCCGTGATCAAGCGGCTGCCGAAATATTACCGTTATCTGCGCTCTTTGGAGGCTGATGGCATTACCAGCATCTCCTCCCGGGAGCTGGCGGCCCAGATGGGCACCACCGCCTCCCAGGTGCGGCAGGACTTTAACTGCATCGGTGACGTGAACGGTCGGCAGGGCATCGGCTATTCGGTGGAGAATCTACTGTCCATCCTGGAGCAGCTGCTCTTTGGCAACGGTGACAGGCTGCCCACCATTCTGATCGGCTGCGGCCGCCTGGGCAAGGCCGTGAGCCGCTTTATCACCACCGACACCAACGGCTACCGGCTGATCGCCGCCTTTGATGTGGCCCAGAGCGAAGTGGGCAAGGAGATCAGCGGCATCCAGATCCGCCATGTGGACGAGCTGGAGGCCTTTTGTGCCGAGCACCACCCCAAGGTGGCTGTGCTCTGTGTGCCCCGGGAGGGCGCACGGCAGGTCAGCGGACGGCTGGTGGACCTGGGCATTGAAGGCTTTTGGAACTTTTCCCACTACGACCTGTCGGTGCCCTACCCCCAGGTGGTGGTGGAGAACGTCCACCTGGGCGACAGCCTGATGAGCCTGGGCTACCGCCTGCGGAACCAGGACTGAGCCCCTGCCAAAAACCAAAAACACCGGGACCCTCTCCGTTTTTACAGAGAGGGCCTCTTTTATAAGGAGAGATTTCCATGGCAAAACTGTATTTCCGCTATGGCGCTATGAACAGCGGCAAAAGCACCGCCCTGATGCAGGTGGCCCACAACTACGAGGAGCAGGGTATGCAGGTGCTGATCCTGAAGCCCCAGGTGGACACCAAAGGGGGCGGCCAGCTGGTGAGCCGTTTGGGGGTGCGCCGGAAGGCCGACCGTCTCATCACCCCGGACATGGACGTGTTCCAGGTGGTGCGCTGCGCCAGCCAGGACACCAAGCTGGCCTGCGTGCTCTGCGACGAGAGCCAGTTCTTTACCCCGGAGCAGGCAGAACAGCTGTTTATGGTAACGGTGGACCTGAACATCCCGGTAATCTGCTACGGCCTGCGAGCCGATTTTTCCCTGAAGGGCTTCCCCGGCTCCACCCGTCTGCTGGAGCTGGCCCACACCATTGAGGAGATGAAGACCATCTGCACCTGCGGCCGCAAGGCCATCTGCAACTGCCGCAAGGTCAACGGCCAGTTCGTCTTTGAGGGGGAGCAGGTGGCCATCGACCTGGAAAACGATGTGCAGTACGTCAGTATGTGCCCCCAGTGCTACTTCCGGGAGCGTCGGGCCTTTTACGCCGCCCGGAGCAGCCAGACCTGAGCCAATCCTTATCCCTTTTAAAGCATCGCACCCTGGGTGCGGTGCTTTTTTGTTTCCCCCGGAACCTGCGGACGTAGGACGTCTGGAGGCTATGACTCCAGGAAAGAGAAGTTTCTTTCAAACTGATATATCAATCAGAGGTAAAAGATACATTTTTTGCACCATTGATATATCAGTTCCTTTTGGGACTTTCTCCGGTCCCGGGTGTTCTCCAGCAGAGAGCACTTTGCTGACGCAGCTACAAAAAATCCAGGTCCCATAGCAAATAATCCAGCTTTTCACAGAATTTTCAACGTTCTTTCCCTCTTGCATCCCAATTTTTTATGCAAAACATTGAAGTATACAAGTTGCACAGTTTTTGCGTCAAAGTTTATACATTTCAGCGAGGGCGTCAAATTGATAAAAATTAGCACAGCAATATTTGTACGTTTTCATCCCATACAACTTCAAATCCTGTCTTTCTTTTTCTTTCTCCTTTTGTTATGATATTTGTATACAACGAGGCGTGTGCAGCGCCTCTGGCATGATGCTGTTTTCTATGATTTAGGAGGAGAACAAAAATGAGCAAGGCAATTTCCCGTCGCAATTTCATGAAGGCTACCGGCGCTGTGGGTGCAGCCGGCCTTCTGGCTGCCTGTGGCGGCAATTCTTCTGGCAGCACCGCTTCTTCCGTAGCATCCGCTCCCGCCGCTTCTGCTGACGAGAGCCTGGCTCTGTCCGACGGTCCTGTGTCCATGACCATCAGCTGGTGGGGCGGCGACAGCCGTCACGCAGCTTACCAGAACGCCATCAAGGCATTCCAGGAGGAGCACAGCAACATCACCATCGAGCCCACCTTCGCCGCATGGTCCGGCTGGGAGGAGAAGATGGCAGCTGCCTTCATCGCTGGCAACGCACAGGATGTGTGCCAGGTGAACTGGAACTGGCTGTACAACTACTCTGCTGACGGCAGCAAGTTCGTGGACCTGAACACCGTTTCCAAGTTCCTGGATCTGACCCAGTGGGATGCCGCTGCCATGGACGCCTGCTACGTTGCAAACAGCCAGCAGTGCGTGCCCGTTTCCATGACCGGCCGTATCTTCTTCTGGAACATGACCACCTTCAACAAGGCTGGCATCACCGAAGTTCCCAAGTCTCTGGATGATCTGATGGCTGCCGGCAAGGCATTCAAGGAGAAGCTGGGCGACGATTACTACCCCATGCACCTGGGCGCATACGACCGTATGATCCTGATGGTCTTCTACCTCGAGTCCAAGTACGGCAAGGACTGGGCTGACCCCGTCACCTCTACCCTGAACTACACCGAGGACGAGATCGCTGAGGGCATCGACTTCATCAAGAGCCTGGTGGAAGGCCACGTCATGATGAACCTGAAGACCTACTACTCTGCAAACTCCGATACCGCTACCCACCAGTCCAACGAGTGGATCACCGGTAAGATCGCAGGTATCTTCGAGTGGGATTCTGCTGCTACCAAGTACTCCTCCGCTCTGGATGACGCCAACAAGGACGGCTTCACCGTTGGCGAAGAGATCAAGTTCGGCGACAACAATGGCGGCTTCTCCAAGGTCTCCATGGGTCTGGCTATCACCAAGACCAGCAAGTGCGTTGCCGAGGCTGCTACCCTGATCAACTTCCTGCTGAACGAGGAGAAGGGCGCTTCCATCATGGGTTCCGAGTGCGGCATCCCCGCTTCCAAGGCTGGTCTGGCTGCTGCTCAGGCTGCCGGCGCTGTCAAGGATCTGGTCGCTGAGGCAAACGCCAAGGTCATGGCCTTCACCACCAACAAGCTGGATCCTCTGTTCGAGAACAACGACCTGAAGGCTTCCGGCACCGGCATCTATCAGGAAGTGTTCGACAGCATCGACTACGGCGATCAGACCCCTGAAGAGGCCGTTGATGCCCTGCTGGACGGCATGGAGTCTGTCGGCTACACCATCGCCTGAGGATCTTTGAGCCGGGTCCTGCCGGGCACATCCAAATGATCGTTCCCCCAAAAGGACCCTTTGACGATACATCAGGGGCACCTGCCGCCCAATCGGCAGATGCCTCTTTTTTGTCAGATAACTGTTACAAAACTTTGACAACGATGTATCCTGTCTGTGACCGCTCGTCTCATGCTTCGAAATTCCTTACAAAGGAGGATTTCCCAGATGAAAGAAAGCAATGCTCCCGCCGTCGGGCGCACTCCGTTCCAGAAATGGCTGGACAAATATCAGGGTCTGTTTTATCTGATCCCGTGGATCATCGGCTTTGTGGTCTTTAAGGCCGTTCCCTTCGGTCAGTCGCTGTATTACAGCTTCACCGATATGAACTTCTTTCAGAAGGACGTGAACTTTGTCGGCCTTGCCAACTACATCACCGCCTTCTCCACCACCAAGATCACCAAGGCCCTGATCATCACCTTCAAGTACGCCTTCATCACCGTGCCCCTGAAGCTGATCTTCGCGCTGTTCATCGCCTACATCCTGAACTTCAAGATCGCCTGCGTCAACCTGTTCCGCACCGTGTACTACATCCCCTCCATTCTGGGCGGCTCTGTGGCTATCGCTGTGCTGTGGAAGGCTGTGTTCAGCGTGGACGGTCTGCTGAACACCGTGGTCCGCGCTGTCACCTTTGGTGCGGTGCAGGGCCCCGAGTGGCTGAGTGACCCCAACTACGCGCTGTGGATCATCTGCTTTTTGCGTATATGGCAGTTCGGTTCCGCCATGGTGCTGTTCCTTGCTGCACTGAAGGGCGTGCCCGCAGACCTGTACGAGGCTGCTACCATCGACGGTGCCGGCAAGTGGCGTCAGTTCTTCTCCATCACCGTTCCGATGATCACCCCCATCATCTTCTACAACCTGGTCACTCAGATCTGCCAGGCTTTCCAGGAGTTCAATGGCCCGTACATCATCACCAACGGCGGCCCCCGTGGTTCCACCACGCTGATCTCTCTGCTGGTTTACAACTACGCATTCAAGTCTTATGACATGGGTATGGCATCCGCTCTGGCATGGATCATGTTCATCATCGTCTGCATCCTGACGATCATCGCATTCACCAGCCAGAAGAAGTGGGTCTACTACTCTGACGAAAGGTAAGGTGACCAGTATGGGAATGAAAGCATCGAATAAAATCGCAACCTTCTTCAAGTATTTCGTGCTGATCCTGGTGGGTCTCATCATGATCTACCCCCTGCTGTGGATGATCAGTGCTACCTTTAAGGAAAACAGCGAGATCTTTGCCGGCATCAGCCTGTGGATCAAGAACCCCACCCTGGACGGCTACCGCAACGCCCTGAACAACTTCGGCGGCTCCATCAACATCCTGCAGGCTATGCTGAACACTTACAGCTACGTCATCCCCAAGGTGATCTGCACTGTGGTGTCTGCCTGTGTTGCCGCTTACGGCTTTGGCCGTTTCGACTTCCCCGGTCGCAAGCTGATGTTCAACATCATGCTGGCCACCCTGTTCCTGCCCCAGGTGGTGCTGAACGTGCCCCAGTACCTGCTGTACAACAAGTTCGGCTGGCTGGACAGCCCCTTCTACCTGGCTATCTGGGTCCACTGCGCTTTTGCTACTGAGACCTACTTTGTCTACCAGCTGGTGCAGTTCATGCGGAACGTGCCCCGTGACCTGGACGAGGCTGCTGCCATTGACGGCTGCTCCTCCTTCCAGACCCTGTACAAGGTCATCGTCCCCATGCTGGGACCTGCTCTGGTGTCCTGTGCCCTGTTCCAGTTCATGTGGAGCTGCAACGACTTCATGGGCCCCCTGCTTTACGTCAGCACCCCCGGCAAGTACCCCATGTCTCTGTTCGTGAAGCTGTCCATGGATGGTGATACCGGTTTTGCTTGGAACAAGATCCTGGCCCTGTCCCTGATCTCCATCCTGCCGCAGCTGATCGTGTTCTTCTGTGCACAGGATCAGTTCGTGGAAGGTATCTCTGCCGGTGCCGTGAAGGGCTAAGCCTCTGCCCCCACTGCACATTGCGTACCTGACACAAAAATGCCCCCTGTGCCGTTCCCCGTAAGATGGCACAGGGGGTATTTTATTGGGCAGGCTCACTTCCGGTGTTCTTTGCGGTACTGCAAAGGCCCGGTGCCCACTTCCTCCCGGAACACCCGGCGGAAGTGGGCGGCACTGGCAAAGCCTGTCTGCTCTGCCACCGAGCTGATGCTCAGGTCTGTGGTCTCCAGCAGCTTTTGGGCTGCCTGGATGCGCCGCTGGTTCAGGTAATCCACAATGGACTGGCCTGTGACCCGTTTGAACAACCGGCTGAGGTAATAGGGCGACAGGTAGAACCGGGCCGCCACCTCGCTGAGGGAGAACTTTTTAGGGTAGTTGGCGGAAAGATAGGCACACACCTGCTCCACCGTCTCGTTCCGGGGCCCGGCCAGAGCACTGCTCTCGGCAATGCACTGCTGCTCCACATAGTGCAGCACCAGCATCAGGTACAGAGGCCCCGGGTACTCCGGCTCCTCCATGGCGGTGCTCATCAGCGCCAGCAGGGTGTGCATCCGGTTGGTCCACTGCACCGACCCATACAGCACCGTAGCCTGCCCCGGCTCAAACAGCCGGGTGTAGTCCCGTTGGGTGCGGCCATGGATGGCCTGCAGCACCCCCAGAGGGAAGCTGCAGCTCACCAGCTCCGGCTGGCCGTGGCCCTGCTGCAGCAGGCTGCCGCCCCCGGCCCCCAGCAGCAACGCACTGCCGGGGTTCAGCAGCAGGGTCTGCCCCTGGCCATACTGGAGGGTGCAGCTGCTCTCGGCTGCCAGCAGGATGTAGCAGGTCTCCTCCTCCGGCGGCAGCTGCAGCTTGCCGCCAGAGAGCCGCAGTCTCTGGGCCCGGACCCTGGTGCCCATCTTTTCCAGTTCCGCCTTCATCTTTTGTGCCTCCCCATCTCTGCATTTTCATTTATCATACCATGCCCACCGACTGTGGGCAAGACAGAACCATTTCTTCTGGAGGTTTTCTCATGAAACTCACCTTGATCCGTGCTATGACCCGCAGTGCTGTTTTCGAGTTGGAAAACCAGCTGTGCTACCGCCCGGCCCACCCCTTTGTGGTGACCCTGAACGGCGAAACCGTGTACCAGGCCTGCGACACCAACGTGTTCTCCCTGTACTCCCTGCTGCCCGGCACCACCTACACCCTGGCCGTAGAGGCCGAGGGCCAGCAGCTGAGCCTGGAGTTCACCACCGACGCCGAGACCTTCTTTGTGGACGCCTCCCGGTACGGTCTGGTGGCCGACGGCACCACCGATAACACCGTAAAGCTGCAGGCCGCCCTGTCCACCTGCCCCAAGGGCGGCACCGTGTATGTGCCTGCCGGACGCTACCGCACCGCCAGCCTGTTTATGAAGAGCGGCACCACCCTGTACCTGGAAAAGGACGCCGTGCTGCTGGGGGACAACGACCGGACCCACTACCCCATCCTGCCCGGCGTGCTGCCCTGTGAGAACGAGGTGGACGAGTATTACCTTACCGGCTGGGAGGGCAACCCTCTGGACAGCTTTGCTGGCCTGCTGAACATTACCCAGGTCCAGGACGTGGTGGTCACTGGCCAGGGCACCCTGGACTGCGACGCACAGAACGGCGACTGGTGGGTGGACCCCAAGGTCAAGCGCATCGCCTGGCGTCCCCGTGCGGTGGCCATGGTGGACAGCGAAAAGGTCTGCCTGCATGGCATCACGGTGCAGAACAGCTTTTCCTGGACCATCCACCCCATTTTTGTAAAGCACCTGGACCTGCTGAACATCCACATCAACAACCCCTACAACGCCCCCAACACCGACGGCATCGACCCGGAGAGCTGCGAGTACATCCGCATCATCGGGGCCAACATCCATGTGGGTGACGACTGCATCGCCATGAAGGCCAGCAAGGTGTTCCTGGGCATGAAGCTGAAAAAGAGCTGCCAGCACACTGTGATCCGCAACTGCCTGCTGGACAAGGGCCACGGCGGCATCGTCATCGGCAGCGAGATGAGCGGTGGCGTCAAGGACATGGTAGTGACCCAGTGCCTGATGGACCACACCGACCGGGGCCTCCGTGTCAAGACCCGGCGAGGCCGGGGCAACACCGCCGTCATCGACGGGCTGGTGTTCCGGAACGTGGAGATGCGTGGGGTCAAGGCACCCTTTGTCATCAATATGTTCTACTTCTGCGACCCCGACGGCCACGGCCCCTATGTCCAGTGCCGGGAGGCTCTGCCGGTGGACGAGTACACCCCCAAGCTGGGCAGCCTGACCATGGAGGACATCGTGGCTACCGACGCCCAGTTTGCCGGCTGCTACTTTGACGGCCTGCCGGAGCAGCCCATTGAGCGTGTGACCATGAAGAACGTCACCATCACCTTTGACCCCAACGCTGTGGAAGGCCAGGCCGCCATGGCAGACAACCGCCCCCTGGTGAAAAAGCTGGCTATTTACGCCGAGAACGTGAAGGAGATCGACCTGCACAATGTGAAGATCGAAGGCTACGAGGGCGAGCGGCTGCACTTTGCCAACGTTGGCCATTTTGAGGAGGACTGACCCATGACCCATGACGAGATTTTGTCCATGCTGGGCGATTATGTGGACTACCTGATCGCCAATTCTACCGCCGAGGCTCCCCTGTGGAACATCGAAAAGGTCCGCAGCGGCAAGCCCAACAAGTGGAACTACATCGACGGCTGCATGATCACCGCCTGCCTGAGCCTGTACAAGACCACCGGGGACCAGAAGTATCTGACCTTCTCCAAGGACTTTATCGACGCCTTTGTCCAGGAGGACGGCTCCATCCGCACCTACGACCCCAAGGAGTACAACCTGGACAACGTGAACCAGGGCAAGAACCTGTTTATCCTCTATGATCTTTTGGGGGACGAAAAATACCGTAAGGCCATCGACACCATCCGCAGCCAGCTGCTGACCCAGCCCCGTACCAAGGAGGGCAACTTCTGGCACAAGGACATCTACCCCTGGCAGGTGTGGCTGGACGGCACCTACATGGCCCAGCCCTTCTACATGGAGTACGAGACCCGTTACAACAAGATGCAGGGCTGCATCGACAGCTACAAGCAGTTCATGAACATCCAAAAGCACATGCGGGACCAAAAGACCGGCCTGTACTACCACGGCTACGACGAGAGCCGCCAGATGTACTGGGCAGACCCTGTTACCGGCTGCAGCCCCAACTTCTGGCTCCGGGCCATGGGTTGGTTCCTGGTGGCCATGGTGGACGTGCTGGAGCGGATGGACGAGCAGCTGTACAACGAGTACCGGGGCATCATGGCCATGCTGAAGCAGGCTGTGGAGGATATGCACAAGTTCCAGGATGAGCAGTCCGGCATGTTCTGGCAGGTCATCGACCACCCGGAGGCCCAGGGCAACTACCTGGAGACCAGCGGCACTGCCCTGTTCGCCTATGCGGTGCTGAAGGGCGTGCGCCTGGGCTACCTGCCCAAACGGATGGCCGCCTGGGCCGAAAAGGCCTTCTACGGCACCTGCCACAAGTACCTGTCCAAGAACCCCGACGGCAGCCTGCAGCTGGACGGCATCTGCCTGGTGGCAGGCCTGGGCGGCAAGGACCACCGGGACGGCAGCCTGGCTTACTACTTCAGTGAGCCGGTGGTCTGCAACGACGCCAAGGGCGTAGGCCCTCTGGTGCTGGCTTATACTGAAATGATCGCCCGGAAGTAACCGGAGCATCCCCCCACCCCCCTGCAGCGGCACCCCACCGCTGCAGGGGGCTTTTTTGTAAGACAACTTCCGTCATTTTCGACAAGAGCCAGGGGCCCGTCTTAGAATCTTCTCCAAAGTTTTTCGCCCCTTCTTGACAGTGCATCGTCAGTATACTAATATATTAGTAACAAAACCTCCCTTGCATGGGGGGGAATTTCTGCACAGCATTCACAAGCCCCATTCATTTTTCGACCAAGAAAAGGAGAAAAGACCATGGAACTGAGCAGACGTGACTTTATGCGTAGCACCGCCGCCTTTGCAGCCGTTGCCGGTGTGCTGGGCACCAGCGGCATTGCCTTTGCCCAGGATGCAGACCAGAACTGCCTGGTAAAGGTGGACAGCCCCGACCGCAATGCGCTGGCCAAGCGGTTCAAAGCCGGCACCGCCGCCGGGGTGGAGTACTATGCCTACAACCCTCGCCGTTACCACCCTGCCCTGAAGGGGGACCTGCCCCTGATCGTTTTCCTCCACGGTGAGGACGGTGTGGGCCCCAACGGCACCCAGCTTACCGCCAACGATGGTGCCACCTTCTACATTTCTGACGAAATGATCCAGAAGAACCCCACCTACCTGTTTGCACCCCAGTGCCCCGGCAAGAACTGGACCGACCCGGATACCGTTACGGCCCTGAAGTCTGCCATCGACAGCTATGTGGCTGCCCACCGCATCGACCCGGACCGCATTTACATCGAAGGTATGTCCATGGGCGGCACCGGTGTCTGGAACATGATCCTGGCTTACCCCTACTACTTTGCCGCCGCCATCCCCATGTGCGGCATGGTGCCTGCCCAGTGGTACAACGTCCCCGGTGCCTTTGAGGCCATCAAGAACACCCCTGTGTGGGCCTACCACTGCAAGGACGACCCGGAGATGCCGGAGGCCGAGACCGCCAAGGCTGTGCAGGCCCTGAAGGATGCCGGCTGCTCCTGCGTGAAGTACGAGGGCTTTACCGCCGGTTCCATGCCGGAGCCCCACAAGGTCTGGGAGCGTGTGTACAGCATCGGCACCCCCTATAACTGGATGTTCACCCAGTCCCTGACCCGGACCCAGCACGGCAAGCTGAACCCCAACATGATGTTCAGCCACTACCCGGTGAAGTACAACATCACCCGTGTCATGGACTTTGGCATGGACACCCTGTGGGTAATGGACCTGGGCAAGGAAGCCCTGATCATCGACACCGCCATGGGCGGCTCCGGCGCAGCAGACCTCTACGCCTACCTGCGGGAGAACGTGCTGACCAACCCTGACGCCGAGCTGGATATCCTGCTGACCCACAAGCACGGCGACCACATTCTGGGCATCCCCTCCCTGCTGAAATCCGGCAAGGTCCGCCGCACCTACATCCACCCCGATGACCGGGAGGACTTTGTCTCCACCATGAAGAGCTACTTTGGCCTCACCGCTGAGGACATGAAGCTGGAGAACATCGTAGACGGCGACACCGTCCGCATCGGCTCCGAGGAGCTGGAAGTGGTGGCAGTACCGGGCCACACCAAGGGTTCCGCAGTGTTCTTCTACAAGGACTACATCTTCACCGGCGACGCTGTGGGTTCCGGCGACCTGTTCATGCTGGAAGCTGCCACCGACACCTACCTGCCGGGTCTGGAGCACTTTATGGCCGAGATCCTGCTGCGGAACGAGGACGTGGACTACGAGCTGCTGACCGGCCACTGGGAGAACCTGAACCCCTTCAGCGTGGAGTATATCCGCCACATGCTGATCCTGGTCAAGGGCGTCATCCGGGGCGAGATCCCCATCGGCTACTACACCCGTAAGCCTGGCCGCTGGGCAGGCTACCTGGATGCCAACATCTACTACCCGTATGCTGTCCTCAGCTACGAGGACGAAAAATAAGGCCTGACAGGGCGGTGCCCCTGGCCCTATGACCTGACCAAAAACAGCCCCGGCAAGCCCAAAAGGCCTGCCGGGGCTGCGTTTTTATTGAGGGTGCGCCCTTACCGCCGCTCCTGCTGGAAGATCTGCAGGATCTTTTGCAGGTTGTCCACGGTGCGGCGGAGCTCCTGGTCCCCTACCTCGGTCTGCATCCGGGCATAGCAGCGTGTCATAAAGGCCCGCTCCTCTGCCATCATCTCCACTGCCTTGCTGGTAAGCTCCACATAGGTGCGGCCAGCCTCCTGGTCGGTGAGCCACCGCACATAGCCCTGGTCCTGGAGCTTTTCCACCCCTTTGGAAAGCTCTGTGACCCGGACCCCCATCTCGGCGGCCAGGTCGGCCAGATAGAGCTTTGCCCCGGGGCGGCTTTCCTGCTGGGTCTGGATGTAGAACAGCACCAGGTAATCGGCCCGGCGGATGGTGCTGAACACCTGGTCCAGGTCAAAATTGTGGAGAAAGAACCATTCTTCCGGATGGTTCTGCATGGCTTCCTGCTTCATGATCAAGGCCTCCTGTCAGCGAGCGTCCCGGGGGACGTAGGGGTGGGTGCCGCCCAGGCTCTTGTAGGCCGGACGGATGATCTTGTTGGCACTGAGCAGCTCCTCGATGCGGTGGGCACTCCAGCCCATAACACGGGCCACAGCAAACAGGGGAGTGTACAGCTCCATGGGGATACCCAGCATATCGTAGACAAAGCCGCTGTAGAAGTCCACATTGGGGCTGACGCCCTTGTAGATCTTCCGCTCCTCGGCAATGAGCTGGGGAGCCAGCCGCTCGATGCGGCTGTAGAGGGCCAGATCCTTGTCCCGGCCCTTTTCGTGGGCCAGCTGCTCCACATAGCCCTTGAACACCACCTCACGGGGATCGCTGAGGGAGTACACGGCGTGGCCCATGCCGTAGATCAGGCCCTTGCGGTCAAAGGCCTCCCCGTGGAGCAGCTTTTTCAGGTAGGCCTCCAGCTCCTCCTCGTCCTCCTGGTCCCGGAGATTTTCCCGGATGTTCTGCATCATCTGCATCACCATCAGGTTGGCACCGCCGTGCCGGGGGCCCTTCAAGGAGCACAGAGCCGCTGCCATAGCAGAGTAGGTGTCGGTGCCGGAGGAGGTGACCACACGGGTGGTAAAGGTGGAGTTGTTGCCGCCGCCGTGCTCTGCGTGGAGCAGCAGGGCTACATCCAGCACCCGGGCCTCCAGGTCCGTGTACTGCATATCCGGCCGCAGCATCCGCAAAAAGTTTTCCGCCGTGGACAGGCTGGGGTCCGGCCGGTGGATGTACATACTGGCGTCCTTTTCGTAGTGGTTGTAGGCGTGGTAGGCGTACACCGCCAGCATGGGGAAGATGCTGGCCAGCTGGATGCTCTGGCGCAGCACGTTGGAGATCTCCAGGTCCCCGGCCTTGGGGTCATAGGAGGCCAGGGTCAGCACACTGCGGGCCATGGCGTTCATGATATCATGGCTGGGTGCCTTCATGATCACGTCCCGGGTAAAGTTGGTGGGCATGGTGCGGCACTCTCCCAGCACCCGGCAGAATTCCTCCAGCTTTTCCGGGGTCGGCAGCTCCCCGAACAGCAGCAGGTAGCCGGCCTCCTCAAAGGCAAAGCGGCCGCCCCGGCTGCCCTGGATCAGGTCCTTGACGTCGTAGCCCCGGTACAGCAGCTGACCATCTGCCGGATGCTTGACCCCGTCCACATAGGTAAAGGCCCGGATGTCGGAAATATTGGTAAGGCCTGCCAGCACGCCCTTGCCGTTTTCGTCCCGCAGGCCGGCCTTGACGCCGTACTCCTGGTACAAGCTCTTGCTGATCTTGTCGTTCTGTGCACACAGTGCCTGCTGCTGGTCGAAATATCCCATCACGTTCTGCAGATGATCCATAAATAGATGCTCCTTTCCCTTTGCTTGTTCTCTCTGAAAAATCAATACTCTTTCAGATTACTAAAAGGATATTTCCGTGTCAAGGTACAGTTTGTAAACAAAAAGGAAACATTTCCCTCAGCAACGCAAAAAAACGCCCCAAAGCGTTTCCGCTTCGAGGCGTTTTGAGCTGGAGCTGCTATCCAGATTCGAACTGGAGACCTCATCCTTACCAAGGATGCGCTCTACCAACTGAGCTATAGCAGCACAATCACAGCTCAATTATAATACCACAGCTTTTGCCTTTTGGCAAGAGGTTTTGGCAAAAAACTTTTGGTTTTTTCAAAAAAGTCTGTTTTTTCTCCCCCTTTGCAGCCTCCGGCCCCGGCTCATGGGGCAAAAAAGCCCCCGGAGGGCCTTGCAGGGGGCCTCCGGGGGCTCTGGGTGCTATTTGGGGGGAGGGATCACTCAATGAGGCCGTTCAGCAGCGACAGGCACTTGCGGCTGTGGAGCTTGCGGATGGCCTTGGCCTCGATCTGACGCACACGCTCACGGGTGACGCCAAAATCACGGCCCACTTCCTCCAGGGTACGGGGGCGGCCGTCGTCCAGGCCAAAGCGCAGACGGATGACCTTTTCCTCCCGGGGGGTCAGGCTCTTGAGGGCCAGGTTGATCTGCTGGGCCACCATGGCACGGTCTGCGGCCTTGCCGGGGGCCTCGGCGTTCTCGTCTGCCACAAAATCGCCCAGGGAGGAATCTTCTTCCTCACCCACAGGGCTCTCCAGGCTGGCAGGCTCCTGGGCCATGCGCTGGATCTCACGCACACGCTCCACGCTCATGTCCATGGCCTTTGCCAGCTCCTCGGGGGTAGGCTCGTGGCCGTTCTGGTACACCAGCTGGTTGGTGGCCTGGCGCATCCGGTTGATGGTCTCCACCATGTGCACCGGGATGCGGATGGTACGGGCCTGGTCTGCAATGGCACGGGTAATGGCCTGGCGGATCCACCAGGTGGCGTAGGTGGAGAAGCGGAAGCCACGGTCGCAGTCAAACTTTTCTGCAGCCTTGATCAGGCCGATGTTGCCCTCCTGGATCAGGTCCAGGAAGGCCAGGTTGTGGCCCACGTGCTTTTTGGCAATGGACACCACCAGACGCAGGTTGGCCTCGCTGAGGCTCCGGCGTGCGTTCAGGCCGTCCCGACGGACCTTCAGCAGCTCCTGTCGACGCTCCTCGCTGAGGGGGCCGTTCTCCACAGCCTCCATAGCCTTTTCCTCATCGGCCTTTTCCTCGTCGTCCTCGACGGCCTTCTCGGTGCCCTCCTCGTCCAGGTCCTCGTTGTAGGCCCGGTTGTTCTCGTCCTCCTCAAAGGAGAAACGGGCACTGTTCTTTTTGATGTACTCCGGTGCGCCGTACTTCTGGCGGTCAGCCTGAAGGATGTGGGCAGCCTCGGCACCGGCGTGGATGCGGCGGCTCAGCTCCACCTCCTGCTCTGCGCTCAGCAGAGGGATCTGGCCGATCTGCTTCAGGTAGTTCTTCACCGGGTCATCCAGCAGCTCGTCCATGGCAGCCTTCAGGTCTGCCGGGTTCTCCTCGTTGGCCTCCTCGTCGTCCTCAGAGCCCATGCCCAGGTCATCGTTGTTGTTCTCGGCGTTTTCCACCTCGGCCATGATGCCTTCCACGTCCAGGCTGGTCTCGCCGTCCTCTTCCAGGATCTTGATGCCCCGTTCTTCCAGAAGTGTGTAGAGCGTTTCCACATCCATCCTGCACTGTGCCGCCAGTGCTTTTGCCTCCTGTGCCGACAGGGTGCCTTCGCCTTTTGTCAACAGTTCCTTCAACGTCATGCCCATTTCGCTCTCTCCTTCTTCTTGCGGGGAAACTCTTGTAATTTGGTGTTCCTTTGCATCAGATCACGAGACCCCCGTTGACACCGAACACCTGTCCGGTGATGTAGCCGGCGTCCTCGCCTGCCAGGAAAACCAGCAGCTTTGCCACCTCGTCGGCGGTGCCCAGGCGGCCCACAGGGGTCTCCTCAGCCAGCGCCGCCTTATCCTGGGGGGTAAAGGCTGCCATCATATCGGTTTCAATGACCCCCGGCGCCACGCAGTTCACCGTGATGCCGCTGGGGCCTTCTTCTTTGGCCAGTGCTTTGGTCAGGCCGATAAGGCCTGCTTTGGCGGCGGAGTAATGCACCTCGCAGCTGCCGCCGGTCTGGCCCCACATACTGCTCACCGTCAGGATCCGTCCGGCCTTGCGGCGGATCATCCCCGGCAGTGCCAGCTGGCACAGGTGGAACGCCCCGGTAAGGTTCACGTCCAGCATGTGCTGCCACTCCTCCGGGGTGATATCGGTAAACAGCTTCTGCTGGGCGATGCCGGCATTGCTCACCAGCACATCCACCCGGCCCAGCACCTGCTCCACTGCCCGGAAGGCCAGCTCACAGCTGGCCCGGGAGGCCACATCGCACTGGACCACCGTGATGCCCGGCAGCTGTGCCTCCAGGGCTGCGGCGGCCTCGGCGTTGCTGTGGTACAGCACCGCCACCCGGTAGCCTGCGGCGTAAAATGCCCGGGCTGCGGCGGCCCCGATGCCCCGGTCGCCGCCGGAGATCAGCACCGTGGCCCCGGTGGCTGCCGGAGCACTGGGCTGCCGGGGCTGTGCCGGAGCTTCCGGTTCCGGCTGCTGGGGTTCCGGCTCTGCAGGTTCCGGCGCCGGGGCCTGCTGAGGCTCCGGTTCCGGGTCAGGCCGCCGGGCCAGACCCTCTGCCGGCAGGATCCGGGTAGGCTCCTCCTCCGGCTCCGGGACCGCTGCTTTGGGGGCCGCCGGCTCCGGCGTGTACACCGGTTCTTCTTCCGGTGGATCAAAGGTCAGTTCAAACTCGTCTTCGTACAAGAGTGCTGTCCTCCTGTCGTTGTTCTCTGCAAAAACCAGGCCTCCGCCCGGCCTTGCAGGAAGGGCTCCTGTCCTCCATCTCCCCGGCAGAGCATCGCTCTGTTCGATCCTTCCGGTCAAGCCGGCTCTGCGGCGTGTCCGCCGGAATACGCAGATGGGTTTCGACAAGATTCCATTTAATAATATAGCACAATTTGCTGAAAAAAGAAAGTGGAAGCTCCATCCTTTTTTACGCAGCTTCCACTTTTTTATGTTTTTTAAGGGTTCAATCCGCCGAGACCGGGGGTTTCCACTTGGGCCGGGAGGCCAGCCGCACCCGCAGATCCTGAAAAAAAGCCTGGAGCAGAGCCCCGGCCTCCTCTGCCCGGAGGCCCTGTTCCACCACCGGGTGGTGGTTGAAGGGCAGGGCGAACAGGTCTGTGACGCTGCCGCAGCAGCCGGCCTTGGTATCGGCGGCCCCGTACACCACCCGGCGGATGCGGCTGTTCACGATGGCCCCGGCGCACATGGGGCAGGGCTCCAGGGTCACGAACAGCTCGCACTCCCACAGCCGCCAGCCCCCCAGGGCCTTGCAGGCTCCGTCAATGGCCAGCAGCTCCGCATGGTGCAGGGCGTTTTTTTCCGTTTCCCGGGTGTTGTGGGCGGCGGCGATGATCTGGCCTTTCCGGGCCACCACCGCCCCCACCGGCACCTCTCCCAGGGCGGCGGCTTTCCGGGCCTCCTCCAGGGCGGCCCCCATCAGTTCAAAATCCGTCATGGCTTCTCCTTGTTCATCCTGCGGCAAATACCAGCAGATTATTCCCGGTATGCAGCAGCCAGCCCGGCAGCACCCGGTCCAGACGCTGCCGCATCGCCCCCAGCACCAGCCCCAGTGCCAGGGCATAGGCTGCTGCCGCCGGGCCGCCGTGCTGGGCGGCAAACAGCACCGCCTGCAGCCCTACTGCCCACCGGGGGCCCAGGGGCTGCAAGGCCCTCTGCACGGCCCCCCGGAACACCAGCTCCTCTGCCAAGGGGGCCGCCAGACAGTGCAGCACAAAGCTCTGGCCCCCGGCACTGAGGGGCAGGGCCCCACAGGCTGCCGCCAGCAGCCGCCCCACCGGCAGGTAGGCCAGGGCCCAGCCAAAGGCTGCCAGCAGTGCCCCTGCCCGGCGTTTTGGGTCTTGCATCTGCCTGCCCCCTTTCTTTTCGTCCAGGGCCTATCTTATCACAGCCCCGGGGCAAAGCGCAAGTATTTTGCGTTCTGCCGCACCAATTTTGCTGAAACGATTGACAGGACGCCCCGGTGTCTGGTATAATGTTCCCCGACCTTTTCTGTAAAAGAGTTGTGTATTTTGTTTTTTGACCGGAAACCCGGAGGTATTTTATGATCCGCATTCTCACCGATTCTGCATCCGATATCCTGCCCGAGGAGGCCCGGGCCTTGGGTGTCACCGTGATCCCCCTGAACGTGACCCTGGAGGACGGCACCGTACTGCGAGACGGCCTGGACCTGACCCCCAGCGAATATTATGAGGTGATGCAGCACTGCCACAAGCTGCCCACCACCAGCCAGCCCAGCCCGGAGGTGTTTGAGCAGTTCTACCTGGAGGCCGACGCTGCCGGGGACCAGGTGCTGGGCATCTTCCTGTCCCATCAGCTGTCCGGCACCTGGCAGTGCGCCAAGCTGGCAGCAGACCTGGCCAACGTGGACAACGTACAGTTCGTGGACACTGCCAACGTCTGCCTGGGCCAGGCCCTGCTGGTGGAGCTGGCCTGCCAGCTGCGGGATGAGGGCAAGACCCTTTCCCAGATCGTGGCTGCTCTGGAGCTGGCCAAGGAGCATCTGCACCTGGTGGCTGCCATCGACGACCTGAAGTACCTCCGCAAGGGGGGCCGCCTGTCTGCTGCCGCCGCTGTAGCCGGTGGGATGCTGGGCATCAAGCCCCTGGTGGCCCTGCAGGAGGGCAAGGTGGTGCTGGCAGGCAAGGCCCGGGGGCTGCCCGGTGCCTATGTGGCCCTGTTCAAAAAGATCCAGGAGGCCGGGGGCCTCCACCCCACCCTGCCGGCCCGGGCAGGCTACACCCTGTCCCCCCGGGAGGTGCAGCCTCTGCTGACCCACCTCCGGGATAACCTCCACGCCCCAGAGGCCCAGGTGCGGCAGATCGGCTGCGTCATCGGCACCCACGCCGGCCCCGGTGCCTTTGGCATCGCTTTCTTTGACAGCGGCCTGACCCTGGCATAAATTTTTCCAACAAAAAGGCATCCCCCAGGTGCTCCCCGGTCCGTTACAGGCCGCCGGGGCACTTGGGGGATGCTTCTTTTTTTGCAGATTGAAAACTGCCCGATTACAGCACAGCGTCCGACAGGAGCTTTGCCAGCAGCAGCACCAGCACCACCAGCATCATGGGGCGGATGAACCGAGCACCCTTTTTCAGGGCGAAATGGGAGCCCAGCAGGTTGCCCAGAATGTTGCTGATGGCGCAGGGGATGGCAACGTGGAACACCACCAGGCCGTTTACCAGATAGGTAAAGAGGCTGGCGTAGTTGCTGGCCAGGTTCAGCACCTTGCCGTTTCCGTTGGCGGTACGCAGGTCAAAGCCCATGAGGGTGGTAAAGGCAATGATGGCAAAGGTACCGGTGCCCGGGCCCACAACGCCGTCGTAGAGGCCGATGCCCAAGCCGATGCCCAGAGCCAGCAGGGTCTTTTTCAGGTTCAGGGTGCCGTCGTCCTTGTTCTCATCCGGCAGGTTGCGCTGCCACAGGATCACCGCCGCCGCCAGGGGCAGGATGATGAACATCATGGTCCGCAGCACCTCATCGCTGAGCATCAGCACGATGTTGGCCCCCAGGGCACTGCCTGCAAAGCTGCCCACAGCTGCCAGCACGCCTACCTTTACGTTCATGGCACCGCTCTTAAAAAAGTTGGCGGTGGCAAAGGTAGTGCCGCAGGCGGCACTGAACTTGTTGGTGGCATAGGTGTAGTGGGGCGGCAGCCCGGCAAACAGATAGGCCGGCAGGCTGATGAGGCCGCCGCCGCCGGCTGCCGAATCCACAAAGCCTGCAAAACCCGTCATCAGGATGAGAAACGCCATCGTCAACGGCGAGATCGTGATACCCATTGTTATAATTCCTCTTATCTTTCCAAGACGTCCTTATTCTTTTCCAAAAAATCTCCCTTATGGCAAGGGGTCCCCAGTTTATTCCCGATATAACCTCCCCTCGCAGGCCAGCACCTGGTCCAGGATCATCCGGGACACCCGGGCACCGTAGACCAGGGCAGGGTGGTCGTTGTACTCGATGATATCATGGAACTCCTTGTTCATCAGTACAATGACATACTCCCCGTAGGGGGTGTGCACGATGCCGCCATCGTTGCGGCAGGCGTTCATGCTGCCGCTTTTGCTGGCCACCCACAGCAGCTCCGGGGCCCCGGTCTCCTCACAGTCCAGATAATACTGGGGGAAGTCCCGGGTCAGCATGGTGTTGTAGTGCTGCTGCCGCAGGATGGCCACCATGTCGGCACTGGCCTCCGGGCTTACCAGGGTGCCCCGGGCCATCCGGGCCAGCAGAGCGGCGTAGTCCCGGGGGGTGGTGGTGCCCAGCTGGGGGTAGCGGTCAAAGTGCAGGGCGTTGTGCAGCACCGTTTGGCCAAAGCCCAGCTCCCGGATGCAGCGGTTGATGGTATCCAGCCCCAGGTAATCGATGAGCATATTGGTGGCAATGTTGTCGGAGCAGATGATCATCAGGGTAGCCACGTCCTTGACCTTCAGCCGTGCCCCCACCCCCAGGGCCCGCAGCATTCCGCTGCCGTCCACGAACTGGCTGGCCTGGTAGGAGATCTCCTGGTCCAGGTCCACCTGGCCCCGCTGGGCCTGCAGATAGAGGGCCGCCAGCAGAAAGGCCTTGATCACCGAGGCAGTCTCAAATTCCTCGTCGGCACCACGCTCCACCGTGTGGCCCTGCAGGTCATCCACAAAGACGCTCATACGGCCTTGGTAGGAGTACAGCTCCGCATCAATGCGCTTTTCCAGCGTCATATTCGGGTCCATTCTGCAATTTCTCCTTTTTTTATTCCAGATTGTTTTCAAAAAAGCGGCAGGCGTTGCGCCAATAGATGGCCTCCACCTCGTCCTCGGTAAAGCCCTGCTTGCCCAAAGCATCTGCCAGCAGCGGCAGGTCTGCCGCCGTTTGCAGCTCATGGGGGCCGCCGATGCCGTCAAAATCGCTGCCCAGGCTGATGATGTCCACACCGCCTACCTGCTTGAAGTGGGCTGCGTGCTGGGCAATGAGCTCCAGGGTGCTGCGGCACTGCTTGGGGTGGGAGGAGTCCCGGTCCAGGAAGGCAGAGCAGTAGTTCAGGCCCACGATGCCGCCCTTGTCGGCCAGGGCCCGGATCATCTCATCGGTCAGGTTCCGGGTGTGGGGGGACAGGGCCCGGCAGTTGGAGTGGCTGGCGGCAAAGGGCCGGGTGCTGTGCTCCACCACATCCCAGAAGCCCTTGTCGGACAGGTGGCTCACGTCCAGGATCATGTGGAGCCGCTCCATCTCTGCCAAAAAGGCCAGGCCCGTTTCGGTGAGGCCCCGTTCCGTCTGGGCCACCAGCGGTCCGCCGGGGTTTGCCTGGGGAGCTGCCAGCTCATTGTCGTAGTTCCAGGTCAGGGTCATCATCCGGACACCCAGTTCATACAGCCGCCGCAGCACGCCCAGGCTGCCCTTGCAGCAGCCGCCCTCCTCGATGGTGAGCATTCCGCTGATCTTGCCGGCCTGGGCGTTCCGGCGGATGTCGGCAGCCCGGTACACGGGAGCCAGCTGCTGGGGGTAGGCTGCCATGATCCGCTTGAACCAGTCGATCTCCTCCAGCACCGTTACCAGAGGGTCTGCCCCCGGGGCCGGGTCTGCCAGGTCCACATAGGCGGCAAAGCACTGGAGCATATAATCTCCGGCCTGGAGCTTTTCCAGGTCGATGTGCAGGTCGTTGTGCAGCAGCGATTTGGGGCTGCCGGCCCGCTCTGCGCGGCGCAGCTCGTGAAGGGTATCACAATGCAGATCCCAGACTTTCATGGTCATTCTCCTTTTTTCGTATCACCCAGCAGCTCCAACAGCTGCTGAGGGTCCATGGAAAGGATCGCCCCGTCTGCCGATCCGGTGACGGTGTCTGCCAGAGACTGCTTGGCCTGCTGCAGCTCCACGATCTTTTCCTCAATAGTATCCTGTGCAATGAGCTTGTACACCTGCACAGGGTTTTTCTGGCCGATGCGGTAAGCCCGGTCGGTGGCTTGGTTCTGGGCCGCCAGGTTCCACCAGGGGTCGTAGTGGATCACAATGTCGGCGGCGGTCAGGTTCAATCCGGTGCCTCCGGCTCGCAGGGAGATCAAAAACACCCCGGCCTCCCCGGCGTTGAACCGCCGCACCAGCTCTGCCCGTACCGGCTTTGGGGTGGAGCCTTGGAGGGTAAAATGGCTTACCCCGGCTTTGTCCAGCCCCTGGGCCAGCAACTCCAGCATGGAGGTGAACTGGCTGAACAGCAGCACCCGGTGCCCACCCTCTACAGCGGCGGTCACCAGCTCCAGGCAGGCCTCCAGCTTGGCACTGCCGCCTTCCCAGTTGTCGGCCACCAGCCGGGGGTCGCAGCAGATCTGCCGCAGCCGCATGAGCACCGCAAACACCGCCATTTTGTCCTCGGGTTTGGCGGCACGCAGCTTTTCCCGGGCGTCCACCACGGCGGCCAGATACAGCTTGCGCTGCTGGGGTTCCAGCTCGATGCGGTGGACATTCTCGGTCTTGGGGGGCAGCTCCTGCAGCACCTCCGCCTTCATGCGGCGGAGGATAAAGGGCCCGGTCAGCTGGTTCAGCCGCCGCACGGCGTTGGGGTCCTCCTCCTGCACGATGGGCTTTTCAAACCGGGCGCAAAAGCTCTTGTAAGGGGGCAGATACCCCGGCATCAAAAAGGAGAAGATGCTCCACAGCTCCCCCAGCCGATTCTCCACCGGAGTGCCCGTAAGGGCAAACCGCACCTGGCTGTTCACCTGGCACACGGCCTTGTACTTTTGGGTGGTGTGGTTCTTGATGGCCTGGGCCTCGTCCAGGATGCAGGCGTAAAAAGCCTGCTGGCTGTACAGCTCCCCGTCCCGGCGCAGCAGGTCGTAGCTGGTCACCACTAAATCCACCTCTGCCCACTGCCGGGCCAGGGCGGCCCGGTGGGCGGCGTCGCCGTCCACGGCCAGGCAGGCCAGCTGGGGGGTGAACTTTTTGCACTCCTCTGCCCAGTTCAGCACCAGGGAGGCCGGGCAGACGATGAGGCTGGGCAGGCTTTGGCCGGCCTCTTTTTTGGCCAGCAGATAGCTCAGCACCTGGAGGGTCTTGCCCAGGCCCATGTCGTCGGCCAGGATGCCCCCCATGCCGTAGCCATCCAGGGTCCGCAGCCAGCGGTAGCCGTCTCGCTGATACTTCCGCAGCACCTGCTGCAGGGAGGAGGGCGGCGTGTACTCGCTGTCCTTTACGGCGTGGAAGCTGCGGCTGATGCGGCGGAAGGCGTCGTCCCGGCTGAACTGGAGACCGTTCTGCCCGGAAAGGGCCTGGTCCAGGGTGGGGGCCCGGTACAAAGGCATCTGGGCGTGGCCCTCCTTCAGCTTGGCCCCGGAAAGCTCCAGGGTCTCGTTGAGCTCGTCCAGTCCCTCCAGGCTGTCGTCCAGCCGCAGCAGGCGGCCGTCCCGGAGGCGGTGGTAGCGTTTTTTCTGGTGCAGAGACTTCAGCAGTTCCTTCAGCTCTGCTGCCGGGAAGGCCCCGGTGTCCACCTGCAGGTCCAGCACACTGCCCTGGACCGACACCCCCACCGAGATCCGGGGCGGCGGTGCCTGCAGGTTCCGGAACTGATCCGACAGGTACACCTCTCCCTCTGCCAGCAGGGCCGGGACCCCTTCCTCCAGCAGACGGTACACCTGGTCATCCTCCAGGGCAATGTACTGCCCCGGGGTGGCAGGGTCCGGGTCCAGGTACGCAGCCAGCAGCCGGGCGGCCCGGGCCTCGGCCCGGGGGTCTCGCAAAAGGCCTGCCGGTTCCGGCCCCCCGGCGGTGACCCGGTCCTCTCCGTACAAAAACTCTGCGTGGGCGGCCACGGTGATGCCCCCTTCCCGGGGGGCGTCCAGGTAGAACTGCACCACCGGCTCCAGAGGGATCTGGTTCAGCAGCAGCCGCTCCGGGTCCAGGATGGTCAGCTTGCTGCCCAGCTCCGGCAGCACATAGCTGCAAAAGGCGGTGGCGTCGGCACTGGTAAAGAACAATCGTTTGCCGCACAAGGCCTGCAAGGCCGGCAGCACCCGGGCGCAGGCGGCACGCTGCAATTTCCACAGGGTGTCGTTGCTGAACAGATAATCGTAGTCCAGCCCGTGCACCGCTCCCAGGGCCGGCTGAGCCTCCACCTCTACGCCGCCCCGGCGGCGTTCCACCGTCATGGTCACCGCAGGCAAGCCCTCCTTCAGGTCGTAGCCCCCCAGCATCCCGGTGGGGGCGTACAGCTCCACCAGGCTGTCAAAGATTTCTCCCGTAAGGGGCAGGCCCCCGGCAGGGCCCTTTTCCACAGCGTAGCTATAGGTACGCACCGTGTTGGTCTCCATGCTCTGCTTGGCGTTTACCTGGCGGCGCAGCAGCTGCAAAAGCTGCCGGGCCTCCGGGTCAAAGGCCTCCCACCGATGTAGAAAGGCCAGGGTCTTGCCGTAGCGGAACAGCTTGCCCTGCTCCACGGCCTCCAGCAGGTTGGGGATGCTCTTGACCACATACTGTCGGCCGTCCCCTTCCGAGATCCGCAGCCGCAGCCAGGGCTGCTCCCCGGGCAACATGGTCAGCTCCGGCTCCAGCCGGGCAAACCCGGTCCGGCGGAGGGGCTCCGGCTCCTCCATGTCTGCCAGGGCACTGGCCCGGTAGGCATCCAGCAGCTTTCGGGCCTCGTAGTCCGACTCCGGGGCCTCTCCCCTCCACTTGCGGCCAAAGAGCATTTCCAGCCCGGAGGAATAGCTGTCCTTCCGGGGGGCCTCCTGGGCTAGGTTCCCGGTGCCCCGGGTCACCCCGGGGATGGCCTCCGGGGCCGAGGGCTGCGGCGCAGGCTGCCGGGCAGCGTCCTCCAGCAGCAGGGCCCCGATGTGCTTGCAGTAGGTGCCGTCACCGTTCTGGTTATAGGGGCAGTCGCAGGAGGCACTGACGAAGCTGCCGTTTTCTCGCAGCCACACCTGGGTGTAGTAGCAGTCTGCCCCTTTGCCCTGCACCAGGGCCGACAGATGCCGCACCCCGTCCTGATTGGTGGTGCAGCTGCTCTGCAGGATCCGGCGGCGGTATTTTTCCGCCCGGGCAAAGACCATTTCCCCCAGCAGCCTGCGGATCTCCTCTGTGTCCATTCCATTGCCCTCCCCTCGTTTGGTCCTATTCTATAAAGATACCCCTTCCGGCTCCGGGATGCAAGGGCAAACCGGCCTTTTGCCGCAAAAAAATACCGCCCTCTGCACAAGAGAGCGGTATTCAGAGTATCTTTGGGGTTCACTCTGCCTTGGGGGCATCGGTATCCTGGCTGCGAGCCTTTTCCCGGATCTTTTCCAGGGTCTGCTCACTGAGGATGTGCTCTGCCTTGCAGGCGTCCTCGGCTGCGGTCTTTTCGTCCACGCCCAACTGCATAAAGAAGTGGGTCAGCAGCTGATGGCGGCTGTAGATGCGCTGGGCGATCTCCAGCCCCGGCTCCAGCAGGGTCAGGTTGCCCTCGCCGTCCACCGCGATATAGCCGTTCTCCCGCAGCTTTTTCATGGCGATGCTCACGCTGGCCTTGGTAAAGCCCAGCTCATTGACCACGTCAATGGAGCGTACTTTCCCCATGCGCTGGGTCAGCATCAGAATGGTTTCAAGATAATCTTCTGCGGATTGGTGGATCTGCATGGTTCGTCGGCCTCCTGCCTTGTTTCCCGGCCTTGCGGGGTATTCCAGCCCAGGTGCAGCGCACCCCGGCTTGTAAGATACAGGATATCACACTTTGGCCGGATGTGCAAGCAATTGGCGGCAAGTTTCTTCAAACAAACCAGGGTTTTCCTCCACAAAACTGCTGTTTTGCTCTTTTGGGCCCCGGTGCATTTTGTGCAAAGAGAATAAAAGCCTCAGCCTTTCTGGGCCAGATAGGCCGCCGGGCCGGTCTGGTACAGGTCGCCGCCCTGGGCATCCAGGATCACCGTCAGGGGCATATTCTTTACGGTCAGGCGGCGCACAGCCTCACAGCCCAGGTCCGGCCAGGCAATCACTTCCAGGCTCTGTACGCTCTGGGCCATCAGGGCCCCGGCACCCCCCAGGGCTGCCAGATACACTGCCCCGTTGCGGACCACGGCATCCTTTACCGCCTGGTCCCGTTTGCCCTTGCCGATCATGATCTTGTTGCCCAGGTCCAGCAGCCGGGGGCTCATGGCGTCCATGCGGCCGCTGGTGGTGGGGCCAGCGGAGCCAATGACCTGGCCCGGACGCTCCGGGGTGGGGCCCACGTAGTAGATGGCACTGCCCTCCAGTTCAAAGGGCAGGGTCTGGCCCTGGTCCAGGGCCTCCATCATCCGCTTATGGGCCTGGTCCCGGGCGGTGTACACCACGCCGGACAGCAGCACCGTGTCCCCGGCCTTCAGGGCAGCCAGGTCCTGGGCGGTGCAGGGGGTCGTCAGTTTGTATTCCATGGTCATCCCTCCTTACAGTTCCCCACTGGCACGGCGTGTAACGTGGCAGGAAACGTTTACTGCCACCGGCAGGCCTGCCACATGGGTGGGCATCTGCTCAATGGCCAGGCCCAGGCAGGTGGTCTTGCCGCCAAAGCCCTGGGGCCCGATGCCCAGTTCGTTGATGGCGGTCAGCAATTCCTGCTCCAGCTGGGCGTAGTAGGGGTCCGGGTTGGGCACATCCAGGGGCCGCAGCAGAGCCTTTTTGGCCAGGTAGGCCACCTTGTCAAAGCTGCCGCCTACGCCGATGCCCAGCACGATGGGCGGGCAGGGGTTGGAGCCAGCCTGCTTTACGGTGTCCACCACAAACTGTTTAAAGCCCTCCACCCCGTCGGCAGGCTTCAGCATCTGGATGCGGCTCATGTTCTCGCTGCCAAAGCCCTTGGGGGCCACGGTGATGCGGCAGCCCTCCCCGTCCACCAGGTGGACGGTAATGGCGGCAGGGGTGTTGTCCCCGGTGTTGCCCCGGCGCAGGGGGTCTGCCACGATGCTCTTCCGCAGGTAGCCGTCGGTGTAGCCCCGGCGCACGCCCTCGTGGATGGCGGCCTCAAAGCTGCCGTCGATGTGCACATCGGTGCCCAGCTCCACGAACACGCAAGCCATGCCGGTGTCCTGGCAGATGGGCAGGCCCTGCTGCTGGGCGGCACCCAGGTTGGACCACAGCAGGTCCAGGGTGTTTTTGGCCAGGGGCCAGGGCTCCTGCTGCCGGGCTTTGTCCAAAGCCTGCTCCACGTCCCGGGGCAGCTGGGTGTTGGCCTGGATGCAGAGCCGGGCCACGGTATCGGTAATGGCCTGTGCAGAAATGGTCCTCATGTCTGGTCCCTCCGGTTACAGCCGGGCCACGCCGGTTTCCCGGGCAGCCTTGGCCACAGCGTCGGCCACAGCCTGGGCCACACGGGGGTCAAAGGCACCGGGGATGATGTTCTCCTCGCTGCGGTCCGCATCGGTGATCAGGTCCGCAATGGCATAGGCGGCAGCCAGCTTCATCTGATTGTTGATGTCCCGGGCCCGGACGCTGAGGGCACCCTTGAACAGGCCGGGGAAGCACAGCACGTTGTTGACCTGGTTGGGGAAGTCGCTGCGGCCGGTGGCCATGACCCGGACACCGCCGGCCTTGGCCTCGTCGGGCATGATCTCTGGGGTGGGGTTGGCCATGGCAAAGACGATGGCGTCCTTGTTCATGGTCTTGCACAGCTCGGTGGTCAGGATCCCGGGCTTGGACACGCCGATGAACACATCGGCCCCGGCCAGAGCCTCCTTCAGGCCGCCCTTGATCTGCCGGGGGTTGGTGACCTCCCCCAGCCAGTTCTTGTGGGCCTCGGCGCTGTTGCAGCCCTTGTACAGGGTGCCGAACTGGTCCACGGCCACGATATCCTTGGCTCCGGCAGTCATGAGCATCTTGATGATGGCAGTGCCGGCTGCGCCGGGGCCGTTGAGGACGATGTGCACATCCTCCATCTTTTTGCCCACCACACGCAGAGCGTTGATGAGGGCGGCGGTGACCACGATGGCAGTGCCGTGCTGGTCGTCGTGGAACACCGGGATGTCCAGTTCCCGTTCCAGGGTCTCCTCGATCTCAAAGCACTCGGGGCTCTTGATGTCCTCCAGGTTGATGCCGCCAAAGGTGGGGGCAATGGCCTTGCAGGCAGCAATGACGCTGGCAGCGTCGTGGGCGTCGATGCAGATGGGGAAGGCGTCCACGCCGCCAAACTCCTTGAACAGCACCGCCTTGCCCTCCATGACAGGCAGACCGGCCTCAGGGCCGATATCTCCCAGGCCCAGCACAGCGGTGCCGTTGGACACCACAGCCACCATGTTGCCCTTGAAGGTGTACTTGTACACGTCCTCAGGGTTCTCCTTGATCTTGCGGCAGGGCTCGGCTACGCCGGGGGTGTAGGCAGTGGACAGGTCCTCCCGGGTCTTGACCTCCACCTTGCTGACGATGCCTACCTTGCCCTTGTGGCTCTCGTGCATCTCCAGGGCTGCTTTATTATAATCCATGGTCTTTCTCCTCCGTTCTTACAAAAGGCTTTCCCACAGGGAAAAGGCTCATACAATTTTATTGTAGCAGATGCGCCGGGGCATTTCCACCGGTTTTGCCGGGTTTTGCAGGGCTTGGCAGGCAAAAGTGTGACGTTCTGCCCCGGGCTATTTGTGGAATTTTCGCAAAAAACTTTCCTTTTCTCGTTTTATCCGATATAATAAAAAGGTATCTTTTATCTGAAGCAGCCGCTCCCGGCGGCTTTTTTACAGGAGGTCTTTTCTTGAAACATTCTACCAAAACCCTGCTCTGCGTGCTTTTGGCCGTTGCGGCGGCGGCCTGCATCATTGCAGCCTGCTTTGCCCTGACCAAAAAGCAGAATTCTTCGTCCGCTTCCTCTGCCGCTTCCACCGCCCCCACCCAGTCGACATACGGCACCGTGGACAGCTTTGACTACCAGAACTTTACCTACAGCGACGGCCTGGACGAAAATGGCTACCGCACCGGCATCCGTGCCCTGGACTATGTGACCCTGCCGGAAAATGTTGCCGCCCTGCCCCTGAGCAAGGCGGACGTGGAGCCTTCCAGTGAGGCGGTCCAGAGCCAGATCGACAGCCTGCTGAGCCAGTACAGCACCACCCAGACCGTTACCGGACGGGCCGCTCAGAACGGCGATACCGTAAACATCGACTATGCCGGTGCTGTGGATGGGGTGGCCTTTACCGGCGGCACCTACCAGGGCTTTGACCTGACCCTGGGCAGCGGCCAGTTCATCGACGGCTTTGAGGACCAGGTGGTGGGCCACCAGATCGGGGATGTTTTCGATGTTACCGTCACCTTCCCCGAGGGCTACAACGACTCCACCGACGCCGAGGGCAACACCGTGGTGCTCAGCGGCAAAAAGGCCGTGTTCAGCGTGACCCTCAACTCCATCTCCGAGCCTGTGACCCCGGAGCTGACCGACCAGTGGGTGGACAGCACCTTTGGCACCAGCGATGACGTGCACACCGTGGAGGAGCTGAAGGCCTTTTTCTCCAGTGCCCTCTACGACCAGAACCTGGAGGACGCCATTATGGACGCCCTGCTGGACACCGCCACTTTCAAGGATGTGCCCAAACAGATCTCTGACTACTACATCCGTATGTTCCTGAACTACTACGGCCAGCTGGCCACCTACTACAGCACCGACCTGAACACCCTGGCCCAGGCCCAGGGCTACACCAGTGCCGACGCCATGCTGGGGGCCTCTGATTCCGTGATCACCCACCTGTCCAAGCAGGACCTGCTGTACCAGGCCATTGCCGAAGCCCAGGGCATCCAGCCCACCCAGGAGCAGCTGGACGCTGCCACTGCCTCCTACTCCGGCTCCTCCTACGGCGACAACTTTATCCACCAGACCGCCCTGCAGACGGCTGTGATGGAGTGGCTCAAGACCAACGCCGTGGTGTCCTAAGCACCTTTCCTGCAAACTGCAAAAGCCCCGTTCCGTGTCTCGCGGAACGGGGCTTTTTTCAGGTCCGGGCCAGGCCGGGGCAGTTTTTACTGCACCCCGGTGAGCTCAGCCAGCTTGTGGTAGATCTCGGTGTTGTCGTAGACGCCGCCAAACTTTTCAGCTCCCACGCCCAGGGCGTAGAGGTTCACCATGGCACCGGTGTGGGCATAGGTGGTGTGGTCCATGCCGGACTTGTGGTTGATGGTGTGGCAGACCGCCATGCTGAAGGGGATGTAGGTGCCGTAGAGCTCGTAATCCTGCTGGCTCATCTTGCTCTGGCTGGAGGAGCCCACCTGCAACGTGCGCTCATAAGCAGTCCGCAGGTTCTGCACCTCGTAGTCGGTGAGCAGCAGTTTGCCGGCCTTGGCGGCATCGGGGTCCGTAGGCAGGGTCAGGCCAAAGAGATTCTTCACATCCTGCATGGCAGTCTCAAAGGGGGTCTTGTTGGCCATGTAGCCCTCCACATAGGTGGAATCGAACTTGGCGTAGGACATCTTCTGGTGGGCCAGGTTGGTCAGGAAGGTGTCGTAGTTGGTGGTCTTATAACCGATGGCCATGCCGCCGGTCTCGTGGTCGGCCGTTACCAGGATCAGGGTCTCGGTGGGGTGGGCCTTGTAGAAGTCCACCGCAGCCTGCACAGCGTTGCTCATCTCCAGCACATCGTGGATGGAGGCTGCGGCGTCGTTGGCGTGGCAGGCCCAGTCGATCTTGCCGCTCTCAGTCATGAGGAAGAAGCCCTTGCGGTTGTTCAGCAGCTCAATGCCCTTCTTGACGTAATCCGTCAGCTGCCACTCGCCGTTGGCAGCGTCCATGGCGTAGTTCATGGACTTGCCATCTGCCAGGTTCTGGGCAATGATCAGGGTCTTGCCTGCACCGGCAGTCAGAGCCGCTGCGTCTGCCTGGGTGGTCACCACGTTGTATCCGGCACTGGCAGCCACCGCATGGTTATCGGGGCCGGTGCCGTCCCCCTTCACCTTCTGGAACTCGCCGCCGGCAAAGTACTCAAAACCGGACTTGGCCAACTCCACGCCGATCTCGTAGTAGTTCTTCCGGGTCTTTTGATGGGCGTAGAAGGCGGCAGGGGTGGCGTGGTCGATGTTGACGGTGGACACCACGCCTACCTTGTAGCCCTTCTGGCCATGGAGCTTTTCTGCAATGGTCTCATAGGGCACGTCCCGGGTGCCGGGACACATATTGATGACGCCGCTCTCGGTCTTGTGGCCGGTGGCGATGGAGGTGGCGGTGGAAGCAGAGTCCGGGCAGAAGGAGGTGCTGTCGTAGGTGGTCACGCTGCCCACCCGGGGGAAGGAAGTAAAGCTCAGGTCGGCCTCGGTCACAGCACCCTTGTTGTCCACGGTGCCCTTGTAGAACCGGGCGGACTGGATCTGAGCAGTGCCCATGCCGTCACCGATGAACAGGAAGATGTACTTGGGCTTCTTCAGCAGGCAGTTTTCTTCCTCGGTCTGGGCAGCAGCGGCATCAGGGGCAGCGGCGTGGGCGGCAGGGGCAGCAGCCATCATGCCCATGGCAGAGGCCACGGCACTGGCCTTCAGGAAGCTGCGGCGAGAAATTTTATCGTTTTTCATTGCAATATCCTCTCTTTCAGGGGCCTGACCCCAGGCCCGTTGTGCATCCTTTGGGAACAGCTTTATTCTAGCGCACCCCACCGCCCAGCGAAACCAGACCCCTGCAAAACCCCGGTAAAACCCTTGTGCGGCCCCGGCCCTTTGGGTAAAAAAGCAGTAAGACGCCGTAAAGTTCCGGCACTGCCGGGGGTGTGGGCCGCATTTTCCACAAACATTTCCCCAAGGGTTGAAAACATCGCCGGGTTCATTGTACAATAGGGAATGCAAGCAAACCAAACCCCTTGAACAGAAAGAGGATAACGATATGGCAGAGATCAAAGTGCTGGCCCTGGACCTGGACGGGACCCTGACCAACGACCAAAAGGAAGTAACGCCCCGTACCCGGGCGGCCCTGGACGCCGCCATTGCCCAGGGGGTCACCCTGGTGCTGGCCAGCGGCCGCCCCACCGCCGGCATCCTGCCCCTGGCAAAGGAGCTAGGCCTGGACCAGAAGGGGGGCTGCATCCTTTCCTACAACGGCGGCAAGATCGTGGATTGCGCCACCGGCCAGACCTTGTACGAAAAGACCCTGGACCCGGACCTGGTGCCCCAGCTGTGCGCCTTTGCCGCCCAGCAGGATGTGGCCATCCTGACCTACAACCAGGAGGGCATCGTCTGCCAGCGGCCCCAGGACCCCTGGGCCAACAAAGAGTGCTTTACCACCAAGCTCCCCATGATCCCGGTGGAGGACCTGGCCCGGTATGTGGACTACCCGGTGTGCAAGATGCTCATTTGCCTGGACCCGGACCGTCGGGACGCCGTGTGCGCCGCCGGGCGGCAGCAGTTTGCCGGGCGCATGGACCTGTACCCCTCCAGCCCCTTCTTTATTGAGTGCGTGCCCCTGGGGGTGGCCAAGGACGCCAGCCTGGCGGCCCTGCTGGACCGCATGGGCCTGACCCGGGACAACCTGATGGCCTGCGGCGACGGCCTCAACGACCGGTCCATGATCGCCTACGCCGGGGTGGGCGTGGCCATGCAGAACGCCGAACAGCCGGTAAAGGACACCGCCGACTACATCACCACCGCCGACAACAACCACGATGGGGTGGCAGAGGCGGTGGAAAAGTTTATTCTGAAATAACCCTCTCCGTCATCGCTGCGCGATGCCACCTCTCCCGAAGGGCGAGGTTTTATGCATCTCACGGAAACGCACAAAAAGCTCCCCCTTTCGGGGGAGCTGGCACGGCGAGAGCCGTGACTGAGAGGGTTCAAACAATCGAGAGGAACACAAAACAATGCCGCATGAATTGGTTATTTTTGACCTGGAATGGAACATCGGCTACCAGCCCTACACCTTCAACTACCACGGGGTCCAGCAGACCCTGCGAGGCGAGATCGTGGAGATCGGTGCCGTAAAGATCGACCAGGACGCCCGGGTGCTGGACACTTTTTCCATCCACCTGCGCCCCCGGATCTTCCGCAAGCTGCAGCACCACATTGCCAAGGTCACCGGCCTGACCCAGGCCGACCTGGACAAGGGAGAGCCCATCGTCCAGGGCCTGCGCCGCTTTATGCAGTGGTGCGGCCCCGACGCCCAGTTTGCCGAGTGGGGCCTGGACGATGTGCCGGTGCTGAAGCAGAACCTGTACCTGTGTAACATCGATGAGTCCCGGCCCACGGTGTGGTACGACCTGCAGCAGGTGTTTTTACGGGAGCACCCTCGCAAAGAGGGCGAGGGCATGACCCTGGAAAGCGTGGTGACCCGGATGGGCATCCCCATGGAGCGGCCCTTCCACGACGCCTTGTCTGACGCTTTGTACACGGCAGATGTCTGCCGCCTGCTGGACCTGCGGGCCGGGCTGGCTGCCTACCCCACGGAGGAGGAGGCCCTGCGTGCCAGCCTTTGCCCTGCCCCCGGGGATTACCGGGACTTTGCGGTGTTCCGGGGCTATGTGGAGCAGTACACCTGGCGCACGGATCCCAAGATCTACCAGATGAACTGCCCGGAGTGCGGTGCCGCCCTGACCCCCGACGAGGTCTGGCTGAAAAAGGGCAGCAACAGCTGGTACACCCTCAGCCAGTGCCCCTGCTGCGCCGGCAGCGGCAACGCCGTAGGCCAGGGAGTGTTTCAGCGGTATAAGCTGGCCCGCCGGGACGGCCTGCACTGGAGCTACGCTCGCTGCCTGCAGATCCCCGACGAGGCCGCTCTGGCCCGTTGGAACAAGCAGCGCACCGCCCAGCTGGAGCGCATGAAGGCCCGGGCCGAAAAGCAGACCGCCGAGGCCTGAGCCTGAGCCTGGGCCGGGAGTTCCTCCGAGGACCGTCCGCTGGGGAGGGTCCCTGCTGCCGCAGGCAGTAGGGAGGGCGATGGAATGGCCCTATTCGTGTCCGAGGAGAAAGCTCCCGGCCCGGTTTTCTGCCGTTCCCGTCTCATTTTTGCAGGAAAACCGCCTTCTGTTTCGTTTTATCTACAGAGAGACAGCTGGGGTGGTCGAAAAAGCTCAGAGTTTGTTCACACCCCTGTCATAGAAACTGGATATACTATCGGCAAGAGGAGCGTTTTCCGCAGCCGGAGACAGAAGGGATCGGAACACAAGATGCAAAACACCTGGACACTGTGGGTCCGTCAGTTAGGGACCCTGGAATTTTGGCAGACCCTGTTTGACAGCTTTGGGGATCTGGGGCCTTTGGCCCCGGTGGGCCTTGCCATGGTGGAGTCCTTTTTTCCGCCGCTGCCCCTGGTGGCCATCGTGGCCCTGAACGTGGCTGCCCACGGCGGCCTGCTGGGCTTTTTGTACAGCTGGCTGGGGGTGGTGCTGGGGGCCGGCATCATGTTCCTGTTCTGGCGTCGGGTGGTCAAGCGGCATTTCTGGAAGCTGGCCCACCGCTTTCCCCGGCTGGAAAAGGCCCAGCAGTGGGTGAACCGCTTTGACACCTCCTCCCTGTTCATGCTGACCCTGCTGCCCTTTACCCCCAGCTCCTTTATGCACCTGGCCTTTGGCATCTCGGATTTTGACGAGAAGCGTTACCTGGTCACGGTGGTGCTGGCCAAGGGGGTCATGGTGGCCATGATGGCTTTGTTTGGCCAGTCCCTGGTAAGCAGCCTCCGGGACCCCACCTATCTGATCCTGGCAGTGGCTCTGTGGGCCGGGATGTACTGGGCCAGCAAAAAATTCTGCAAACGCCACCACCTGGATTGACCCCGGTGGTGCCGAACTGATACAAAAACAGGACCCCCTCCCGTGCACCGGGAAGGGGTCCTGTTCTGTTATTACGGTTCGGTTTCTTCCAGGGTCCGTGCCTCCAGCACCGGGATGCCCTCGGCCTCCAGCACCTGCCGCAGGATCTCCGGCAGGCCAGCCTTGGGCACCTTGTTCTCGATGCAAAGGGTGATGACCCCGTTGAGGGTAGAGGCCTCCACGCAGAGGGAGCCTCCGTCCGGCGGCACCCACACCCCAAAATCGGTGGTGTAGGCCTCCAATTCCGGGGTGGCCGGCATCAGGGGGTTGCCCAGATAGCTGAACCAGAAATCTGCCGGGATGCCGCTGATGTACTCGCCCATCTGGAACACACGCTGCTTGATCCGCAGAGGGGCCTTTTGCTGGTCCACCTTGTAGACCCAGCCCATCTGGTCAGCCATCCGGCGGCGTTTCCGCTCCGGGGTCAGGCTGGCCTTGACGGCGGCGTCCATTTCCTGCACGAACTGTTCCAGCCGCACCCCCTGGGGCAGGTCCACCCCACCCTGGAAGGAGCATACGCAGTTGTACAGGGCATCCGGCACCTTCATGGCGTCCCGGGTGTCGGCAGAATAGGAATACTGGATGGCCTCCTTGCCCAGATACTGGCCTATGGCCATGGACAGCAGCCCCAGCAGGGCGCAGAAGGGCTTGACCCTATTCTTGACCCCCAGAGCCACCAGATCTTTTTTGGCAAACCGCACCCGGGCCCGGCGCATGGGGTCCTCGCAGGTCTGCACCACCTCCCGCTGCAGGGTGGTCTCGTCCATCCGCTGCAGGGGGTACTGCTCCACCAGGGCGGCAATGTCGTAGGCCGGGCCCCAGGGCAGGGCGTTGTTGGAAAAGGCGGTGCCGTACCGCAGGTTGCAGTACTGCTCCAGGATCTTGGTCAGGAAGGGGGAGACCCCGTGGCCATCGGCAATAAAGTGGAACCAGTCAAAGTAGACCACGTTCCCCTGCCAGAGCACGGCAAAGAAATAACCGTTGGTCTGCTCCGGCATCTCCCGGCGCTGGCTGCCCGGGTACACCAGGCAGGGCTCCGGGTTGGGCTCCAGGATGGCCTGCCGCTTTTCCCACACCAGACGGGTGCGGTAGTAGGGGGCAGCCTCCAGGGCCCGGTCCAACGCCTGCTGCAGCAGGGCCGGGTCCACCGGGTCCTTTAAGGTGAACTGATACCGGGGGCAGACCTTTTCCCGCCGGAAGTAGTACATGATCCCCTGGAACACATAGTCCATCCGGTTCTGTGGTTCTGGCATCCGTTCACCCCACGTTGGCGGCCAGGTAGTCTGCCAGGTCGCTGATGGTCACAAAGTTCCGGAGCTCCTTTTCCGGGATGCGGAGGCCAAAGGTCTCCTCCAGGTCAGCCACGATGGTCAGGATCTCCATCGAGGACAGGTCCAGGTCGTCCATCAGGACGCTGTTCTCGTTTACGTCCTCCGGGGCGATCTCTGCCACATCCTCCAGGATGGCCATGATCTGGGAAATGATTTCTGCTCGTTCCATAAGAAATGTTCTTCCTTTCCGTGACGGATTTTGGGTGTGCCGCTCATGATCGGCACGGCTCTGCCCTCAGTATAGCACAACCCCTATGGGTTTGCCCAGTTTTTTTGCAGAGTATGCGGCGCAAACCGCAAAATCAGGGCTGCAGGCCTCAGCGCATCAGCTTGCCCATGGCGTTGCGGGGCAGGGGCTGGGCAGAGAACTCCACTGCGCTCATGCGCTTGTACAGGGGCAGGGTGCGGTTGGTCTCGGTGATAAAGTCCCGTACCGTCTGCTGGTCCTGGTCCTGGCAGCAGACCACAGCGCAGATCTTTTTGCCTTTTTCCTTCACCAGGCATTCCTTCACTGCCGGGCACTTTGCCAGCAGGCCCTCCAGCTCCTCGGGGCTCACGTTCTCGCCGCTGTCCAGGATGATCACGTTCTTTTTGCGTCCGGTGAGGAAGTAGTAGCCATCCTCGTCTACCCGGGCCAGGTCGCCGGTGTGGAACCAGCCCTCGGCGTCCACCACCTCGGCGGTGCCTTCCGGGTCCTTATAGTAGCCCAGCATCACATCGCCGCCCCGCATACACAGCTCGCCGTTGTCCAGCTTGATCTCACAGTGGCCGTCGCCCTTGCCGATGGAGCCGATGTGCTCAGCATCCTCCGCAAAGTTGATGAGGCCGCCGCCGGTGGTCTCGGTGCTGCCGTAGAGCTGGGAGATCACCATGCCGTGATCGTGGAGGTCCATAAGGGTCTGGGGGTCGAACATGGCGGACATACAGTTCAGAGCCCACAGCTGGCCCAGCTTGCCCTGCTTGCCGGTCATCAGGTCGTGGTGGATGGACTCCACCAGCACCGGCACCGCAGCCATATCCTGGCTGGGCATCCGCTTCAGGTCCTTATAGAAGGACCGCAGGTTGCCCAGGTTCTGGGCCCAGCCCATCCAGGCCCAGGTGAACAGGCAGCCAAAGGCACCCAGGTGGAACATGGGCAGCAGAGTCATGTGGCTGACCAGCAGGTCCGGGTCATTCTTCAGCTGGCAGAACCGCTGGCCCACCCGTACATGGTGGGGCATCACCGCAAAGAAGTTCCGCTCGCAGAGCATGACGCCCTTGCTGCGGCCGGTGGTGCCGGAGGTGAACATCAGCACCATCAGGTCCTCGGGCTGGATGCGGTTGTCCAGCTGCTCCAGGGGCTGGCAGCTCTCAAAGCCGTTCATGGGCCGCAGCAGGCTGCCGTAGGCTGCCTGGATCTCCTCATTGCAGCCGTGGTCCTCCCCGTCGGTAAGGATCAGGGTAGGCTCCACCAGCTCCAGCTCGTAGTGCAGCTCCTCCCAGCTCTTGCGCTGGTTCAGAGGCACCACCACGCCACCGGCCAGCATCACGCCGTAGCAGTTGATGGCGTACTGGTAGCTGTTGTCGGCCCACAGGCAGATGCGCTTGCCCCGGATGTCCGGTACCTGCTGGGTAAAGTAGTTTACTGCACGGCGGATATCCCGGGCACTGTCCCGGTACTTCTTTTCCACCACAGCGTCCTGGGCTCCGTCGTACCAGCGGAAGGACACCCGGTCCGCAAAGCGCTGCTCCATGTTCAGCGTCAGCAGCTCATACAGATTTTTCGGTTTATGCAGTTCCATTATCGTTTCCCTCTCTATTCTTCAAAAAAGCCAGTCTCGCGGCCATAACGCCTTGTGGGAACTCTTCCCACCATGAGACCGGCTTTTTCCGCTAAGATTTAAGACCGCAGCAGCTTGCCAGCCGCATTGCGGGGCAGGGGCTGGGCCGAGAACTCCACCACCATGTGCTTGTACAGGGGCAGGGTGCGGTTCACCTCGGTAACAAAATCCCGTACAGCGTCCTGCTGGTCCGCCTCACAGCAGACCACGGCGCAGATGCGCTGGTTCCGCTCGCAGACCATGCACTCCCGGATGGCGGCGCAGGGAGCCAGCAGCTTTTCCAGCTCCTCGGGGCTCACGTTCTCGCCGCTGCCCAGGATGATCACATTCTTTTTGCGTCCGGTGAGGTACATATAGCCGTCCGGCTCCACCCGGGCAATGTCGCCGGTGTGGAACCAGCCCTCGGCGTCCAGCACCTGGGCGGTGGCCTCCGGGTCCTTGTAGTAGCCCAGCATCACCGGGTCACCACGCATGCACAGTTCCCCGTCCTCCAGCTTGTACTGGCAGCTGTCGTCCACATGGCCCACGCTGGTCAGGTACTTTTCCTCCTGGGAGGAGTTCCAGGCACCGTCACCGCAGGTCTCGGTAAGGCCGTACATCTGGGCGATGAAGAAGCCCCGGTCCATCAGGTCCTGGAGCATGGCAGGGTCGAACATGGCAGCGCCGCAGGTCAGCACACGCAGGCCGTTCAGACGCTCCCGCTTGCCCTTCATCACATCATTATAAATGCTCTTCAGCAGCACCGGCACCACTGCCATCACGTCGCTGTGCATGGCACCCAGGTCTCGGTAGAAATATTTCAGGTCGTTGCACAGGTTCACGCAGTGGCCGGTGACGCTCCAGGATACCAGGCTGGTCATGGCCGAAATGTGGAACATGGGCAGGCAGGACAGAGAACTGAACTCGTCGGTGTTCCAGCCGGTCTGTCTCCGCACGTCCTCAAAGGGGGTCAGGAAGGCAGGCATGGCGGTGAACAGGTTCTTCTGGGACAGCATAACGCCCTTGCTGCGGCCAGTGGTGCCGGAGGTGAACATGATAAAGGCCAGTGCGCTGAGGTCCGGCACCTCGGTGATGTCCATGGCAGGTTCAAAGGCGGTAAAGGCATCCATAGGCACCAGACGGTCCCCATACGCCTGGCCCAGGGCCGGCTCCATGCTCAGGTACTCGCCGTCATGGAGCACGCACACCGGCTCCACCAGGTCCAGCTCGTAGCGGATCTCGTCCCAGTTCTTGCCGGTGTTCAGGGGCACCGCCACAGCTCCGGCCAGCACTGCGCCGTACATGCATATCACATAGTGGTAGCTATTGCGGGCCAGGATGGCCACCCGCTGCCCCTGGGGGTTCGGGGTGCGGCTGCGTAAAAATGCCACGAACCGCCGCAGGTCTGCAGCGTACTGCCGGAAGGGCACCTCCACCACGCCGCCCTTGGCCTCATCATGATAACGGATGCCGACCCGGTCTGCGTAGATGGTTTCCAGATTGTTCAGGGACTGATACAGCGAATGAACCATGTTAGCCTCCACGTCATTGTTTTTTACATTCCTGCCGCCGGGCCCACCCGGGGCCGGGCTGCTTTTTCAATTGTGTTCAGTATACAATACCGCCATCGGCAATGCAATACTTTTGCAAGATTTAATTTCCATTTTTGGCAATTAAAACTTGCGTTCATTTTGTTTTTGGAAGGCCGCTTTGCCGTTTCGCCGCAAAATCACGGGCTACGTCTTCAAGATTTTTATGCAAGGTTCCATGTTTCGGCCGGTCCTCAAGGCATTTAAAAATTGACAGTCCCCCTAAAAAGCATTATACTAGCTTTATATCCGTATCCTTAATGGGATCAATCTACAGAATCGCGCCCTGCATGCCTTTTTTGCACGGCGCAAGGAAGGACCCTTTTCATGGAAGGCACCAAACCCCGCACCGGCAATGCCATCGGGATGTTCGACCTGCTGAAAGGCCTGGGCATGATCACCATTGTGCTGGCCCACACTGCCGAGCTTTACCCGGTACAGATCAGCGGCGGACTGTCGCTGACAGCCTTTTTCCCTTTTATCTACCGTGAGGCCCTGATGGCGGCCTTTTTTATCGCCAGCGGCTACGGCTTCCGGAAGCGGTCGGTAAAAAAATGCGTTCAGCAGCAGCTCCAGGGCCTGCTGAAGCCCTACTGCATCACAGCGGCGTGCACCTCGGTGCTGCACCTGATCTGCCACTACCTGGCGTTCCACTACCTGCCCGGCAGCATCACCGAGACCATCAAGGTGGCCGGCGGCTTTCTGCTGGGGCTGCCCCACACCACTACTTACGCCGGGCAGCAGTTCTTTTCCACCGGACCCATGTGGTATCTGCTGGCCCTGATGGTGGGCTGGGTGCTGCTGGACCTGATCCTGAATATCTTCCCGGAGGTCTACGCACACTGGGCAGTGCTTGGCTGTATGCTGCTGGGCTGGGCAGTGAGCCTGGTGTGGGAGCCCCCCTTCTGCCTGGTCCAGGGTGCGGTGATCGTACCCTATCTGTACATCGGCTATCTGGCCAAAAAGCATCGCTGGCTGGACAAGCCCATGCCTCGGCCTGTGCTGTGGCTCTTGCTGGGGGGCACCGCCCTTACGGCAGTGGGTGCCCTGCTGACCCGCAGCACCGACTGCATCTCCATGGGTCAGTGGACCCTGGGGCCCCTGAGCATCCTGCTGGATGCGACCACCGGCTACCTGTTCATCCGGCTGTTTGTAAAGCTGAACCGCTTCCAGGGCCCTGTGGCCCAAGGCCTCCAGGCCATTGGCCGCAGCTCCCTGAACATCTTCTGCATCCACACCGTAGAGCTCATCGCCATCCCCTGGTACCTGCTGGCAGCCCGGTTTGCCAGCCGCCCTCTGGCAGGCATTGCCCTCCAGGGGCTGATCACCTTTGCATCCATCTGGGCCGTATGCCAGCTTTTGCGGCTGCGCCGGGACTGGATCATCCGCCGCAAAGCCGCTGCCCGGCGTTCTGCCGCCCCCAAGGCCCCGGCACTTTCCCGGCACTAAACTGCCCCGGCTGCTGCGGTGCAGCCCTATCATACTAAGAGGAGAATCCGGTTATGAATGACCATGCCCCCGAGACCCTGGCTGCTGCCTGCAGCCGGGCTGCCGAGCTGGAACAGCAGCTGCGGCTTTCTGACGAAGGCGTTTCCCGGCTGGCACAGCGGTGCCTGGAGCTTGAACAGCAGGTGCTGCACTATCAGCAGGTGCTGGCCTCCCAGGGTGCCGACAGCGAGACCGGTGCTCTGCTTTTGCCCCAGCTGTTCTACGATTCCGGCTCCGGCTTCTCCCCCCGGGAGTGCCTTACCGTCTCCCCGGACTGCTACGACGAGCTGACCCACGAGATGTCCGCTGTGTTCGAGCTGCCGGTGGATGCCAAGGCTCTGCGGCTGGACCCCGGTGAGTTTGCCTGCTGCATCACCGATTTTGCCCTTTCAGACGAGCGGCTCAGCTACCACATCATCAACGGCAACGCCCTGCAGGAGGGCACCATGCTGTTTTTGAACATCGACCCCAACCTGACGGTGGAAAGTGCCGTAGGCTTTCCTGCCGGGCTGCGGTTTGCCGTAAAATATCGCTACTATCCCCTGGGCCGCTACCTCCACGAGCAGCCCGGCAAAGCCCTGATCAGCGCCCTGAACGTGCTGAAGGACGAGACCGAGAACGTGGCCCGGCAAAGCGCCCAGCAGCTGCTGGAGGCCGACCAGGAGCTGCAGCAGCTGCGGAGCGAACTGGATACGCTCCGCAAGAGCCAGCAGGACTACGAGACCTCCTTGGAGAGCGTTCTGGGCAGCAGCAGCTGGCGGCTCACCGCCCCTCTGCGGTCCCTGTTCCGGCGGTTCCACCGGTCATAAATTGCAAAGCAGAGGAGTTTGATCATGTACAGCAGTTACAGTACCCTGCAGCGCAAACAATTGGCCCACCAGACCTATACCGATACCCAGAGCACCTATCTGCTGGTGTACGCCCCCAAGCGGCACCAGGCCTTGGCCCACGCTCTGGAAAACCAGCTCCACCGCAAGTTCCGGCTGGTGGACCAGCTGGAAGGCCAGCTGACCCCCTCGGTGGAGGGTGTGCTGCTGGTAAGCGAGGACGTGGAGTGCACCTCCACCGCCCTGACCTATTTTGCCGACGCCCTCCGCACCGGAGCCGACTTAGTGGTGTGCGACGCCGTCTTTGGCTTTGACGGAGCCACGGCCCTGTACCTGAGCACCCAGCACCTGCCCGGCACCCGGTGCGCCCTGGTGTCCCGGGAGCTGCTGGACCGCTGCCGGGCCGCTGCCCGGGGCCAGGACAGCATCACCGAGCTGCTGCAGCTGGCCAACCAGCTGGCACGCCGGTGCTTCCGGGTGCCCCAGGCCCTGCTGCATTTCCGCCGGGAGCTGTGCAGTGAGGATGTGTTCTCCCCCTCCGGCAAACGGGCCGTGGTGCTGACCCACGAGCTGAACATGACCGGAGCCCCCATCGTGCTGGTCAGTGCCATCCCGGTGCTGCGGAGCCTGGGGTATGAAGTGGTGGTGCTGGGCCCCTCCGACGAGGGTTCCCTGCCCCTGTTCCTGGACGCCGGAGCCGCCGTGGTCACCCGTCGGGACTGCGTGACCACCTCCACCCTGTGGGAGCTGACCACCAGTGCCGATTTTGTGCTGGCCAATACGGTGGTGGAAGCCCCGGCAGTGCAGACCCTCAACGGCTCCTTTGTGCCGGTGCTGTGGTGGCTCCACGATGCCTTTGCAGGCTACCCCTTTATCACCCACAAGATCCCCCGGCAGCTGGCCCCCAATGTGCAGGTCTGCGCCGTAGGCTCCCACGCCACCGCTGCCATGCACGCTGTGCGGCCGGATTTTGCCGTGGAGCAGCTGATCTACGGCCTGCCGGACTACGCCCAGGAGACCTTTCCCCCCTACGACCTGAGCTACACCGGGGGGCGGCCCTTGTTTGTTACCGTAGGCTCCCTGGAGCCCCGGAAGGGCCAGGATATCTACTGTGAGGCCATTCGTCGGCTGCCGCCGGAGGTCCGGAACCAGGCCTCCTTCCTGTTTGTAGGCAAGGGCACCGACAAGGACGTAATGGCCAGCGTGAACGCCCTGGTGGAGGAGTTCCCCCAGCAGGTGTTCTACCGCAAGCGGCTGGAGCGGCCGGAGATCAAATCCCTGATGGAGCAGTGCACCTGCGTGGTGTGCGCCTCCCGGGACGACCCCATGCCCACCTTTGTTACCGAGGGCCTGATCTTTGGCAAACCCTCCATCGTATCGGAGCACACCGGCACCGCCGGCCTGGTGACCGAAGGGGTAGACGGCTTTGTGTACCGGAACGACGACCCGGACCAGCTGGCCCGGGTGCTGGCCCACGCCATTACCCACCCCCAGCAGCTGGCCGCCATGAAGGAGGACTGCCGCCGCCTCTACGAGCAGCACTACTCCAACGAGGCCTATGTAGCCACCCTGACAAGGCTGATCCGGGAGCTGACGGAAAGAGAAACCTGAAATCACATAAACTGCCGCCAAGGGCTCACTCCAAGGAGTGGGCCCTTGTTTTTTGCCGGAGGGTGCCGGAGCAAAAAACGCATTCCTTTTATCATTTTGCCCAAATTGCCCAACAAAGTTTTGCTTCCGTTCACAAAGAGCCCGGTGGGATGTGATATACTTTTTGCAATGTGATTGGTACCATTGCCGAAAGGAGCACCCCCTATGAACCAGACCGTCGCCTCCCAGCCGTCCCGCAAAAAATCCATCCTGTCCCTGCTGGTACTGCTGGCCCTTACCGGCGTACTGGTGCTGATCTTCCGGGACCACTGGGCGGAGATCACCACCGCCCTGGCACGGCTGTCCTGGTGGCAGGTGGCCGTGGTGCTGGCCCTGGGCCTTACCTATCCGCTGCTGGAGGGCTGTGTCTCCTGGGTCATCGTAAAGGGGCGGCTGCCGGGGTTCACCCTGCGGCAGGGCATCGACAACGCTTGGCACGGTACCTTTGGCAACGTGGTGACCCTGGGTGCCGGAGCAGTGCCCTTCCAGACCTGGTACCTCCACCGCCGGGGCCTACCGGTGGGCCCCGGCGTAGGCCTGATGACCCTGCAGTATGTGTTCCACAAGTTCACTGTGCTGCTGTATGCCACGGTGATGCTGCTGCTCCAGCATCGTTGGCTGGAAGAAAACACCACCGGGGTGCTGAAATATCTGCCCATGGCCTATGCGGTGGTGGCGGTGATCCTTGTGGCTCTGGTGCTTTTGTGCGTGTCCCCCCTGGTGCAGCGGCTGGCCCGCTGGCTGCTGGTTTTTTTGCCCAAAACGAAAAAATGGCAGCAGCGTCGGGCTGACTGGCAGCAGCAGCTGGACGTGCTGGGCACCGAGAGCCGCCTGCTGCTGGCGGACAAAAAACGCTGTGTGCAGATCGTGGCCCTCCATGGCCTGAAGTTGTTTTTGCTGTTCTGCCTGCCCTACCTGTCCATGAAGTTCATGGAGCTTACCCCCCTGCCCTTTGCCCGGGTGCAGCTGCTTGCCAGCCTGACGCTGTTCCTTTCCAACGCCTTGCCCAACGTGGCAGGCATGGGCTCCATTGAGACCGCATTTTTGCTGTTGTTCAGCGGCTTTTTGCCCTCCGGCGAGGTCATGAGCGTACTGATGCTCTACCGCATCGCCAGCTATTATTTTGTGGTGGCTGCCAGTGCTGTGGGCTTTTTCCTGCCCGGCGGCGTCTGGCACAAATGGAACCGCCAAAGAAGGCGTGACCGTGTGTGCGCTGGCCCGGCAGCGCAGCTGCGCTGTATGAGCAGCTGGCAGAGCTGGTACCGTAAAAACAAAACTCCTCCAAAACAAAAATCGGGGCCTGCAGGCGGTCAAGCTGCAGGTCCCGATTTTGTGTTTCACTGCGTCGGCAATGGTACCAAACACCGCCGATGCTGCCGGGCAGCCACCCAGCAAACATGGCGGCTGCCCCGGAAAAAGGAGAATGGAATGGAGGAATAGAGTCCTGACGGCGTTCTTGCAGGAACAGCCGCCTTTCTGGTACAACGTGGTTAGAATCAGCTAACCACCGCTGCGAGAACAGGATACCACAGCCAGTTAGTCTTGTCAACCCTTCATTTGCAAATTTTTTCGCAAACAGTGTGCGCCGCCGGGTTTTCTGCCGTTTTTCTACATTCTGCCCAAAGAACAGCCTTTCCGCTGGAAGAAAACCCACTTGTTTTCTATTGCTTTTTAAAACGGTTCTTGCTATTATAGTAACGCAAGATTTTGTGGGCAGGTTTTTATTTTTGTCTACACCTTGTAGTCAGGGCTGCCGCAGCCGGCAGCGCAAGACCGTTTCGCCCTCAGAAAACCGCCCAGACAGAGCGGTTTTTCAAAGGCTCAATAGTTAGAAAACGCTAACTGCGTAATGGAGCAAGGAGGTTCCAATGATCCAGTTTGAACAGTGGGAAGGCTTTGAAGGCCGTATCTGGAAAGAGGAAGTCAATGTGCGGGACTTCATCCAGAAGAACTACACCCCCTACCAGGGCGACGAAAGCTTCCTGGCCGGCCCCACCGAGGCTACCAACAAGCTGTGGGGTGCTTTGCAGCAGCTGCAGAAGGCCGAGCGTGCCAAGGGCGGCGTGCTGGATATGGAGACCGAAGTGGTCAGTAGCCTGACCTCCTACGGTCCCGGCTATATCGACGAGGCCCTGAAGGATCTGGAGCAGATCGTGGGTCTGCAGACCGACAAGCCCCTGAAGCGTGCCTTTATGCCCTACGGCGGCATCAAGATGGCAGAGCAGGCCTGCACCACCTACGGCTACCAGCCCTCTGC